>NZ_JBSFBQ010000006.1:0-307341 GCF_053593015.1 Streptomyces sp. NPDC002403
GGCCCCCCGGCAGCAGCCACCAGCACAGACCGCCCCGGCCACCCCGGCCGGCCCGGACCGCCACCGCACCGGGGTTCAGGAGGCCGCCGGTACCGGTTCGCGGCCGGCGGCGGAGGGGGCGGCGACGACGCCGTCCTGGTAACTGAGCACCGTGGGGAAGGCGGGGACGCGCAGAGCGCGGAAGAGCGGTGCGGCCTCGGGCCCCGGCACCACCTCGTCCGCCGCCCCGGCGAGTTGGGCGGTCAGGCTGCTCGCGCCGGCCTCGGCCCCGATCACCAGGGCCAGAACCTGCCCGCCCGCCGCCCGGACCCGGTCGGCCCGTTCGGCGAAGTCGGGGAGGCTGTCGGTGCAGGACGGACAGTCGTGGGAGAAGACGCCCAGCAGCAGCTCCCCGGAACGGAAGCCGTCCTGGGTCACGGTCCGGCCGCTGAGCGCGGTGGCGGTGAAGTCCGGTAGCCCGTCCCCGGGTTGTGGCCCCTCGGCTGCGAAGTCGCGGCGTCGGCGCACGGCTTCGAGCTCCTGCCAGCGGCGCAGGATGACCATGAGCAGGACGAGGTTGAGCAGGGCGACGGCTCCGACGAGCACCAGACCGGCAATGACGTAAGGCAAGTTCGACCCCCTGGCGCGGTTGCACGGGTGAGCAGTGTGATACGTGGGGCCTGTCGGGACGATGCCAAGACCTTGCCAGGAACATGACGGGCTGAGCATGATTGCCGCCATGCTTGCCACGGGGTCGCATTTTCGAGTGCTGGGCAGAGTTGAATGGACCGTCGACGGATGCCCCAGGGCCATCGGTCGCCGCCGCGAGCGCCTGCTGCTGGGCTTACTCCTGCTGGAGATGGACCGGCCGCTCCCGATGGACCGGCTGATCGACCTGCTGTCGGACGAGGACGAGCGTCCGCGGTCCCGGACCGACCTCTATGTGGACGTCTGCCGGCTGCGGGCAAGCCTTCGCCGGGGCGGGTGCGACGGGTCGGTACGAGTGGTACGGAGCGGCTCGACGTACACCCTGACCGGCGATCCCCAACTGGTGGACCTGCACCGTTTCACCCAGCTGGTCAATCGGGCCCAGCAGAGCACCGAGCCGCGGGAGGTCTCACGGCTCGCCTCGTCCGCCCTGGCCGAATGGCGCGGCGCGCTTCTGGAGGACGTCGCCTCCGAGCGGACCCGCCGAGGCATCGGCGCCGCTTTCGACGAACTTCTGATCTCCGCACAACTGCTGCGTGTCGCGGCGGAGTTCAAACTGCGCAACTACTGGTCCCTGGCCGCGGAGCTCGCACGCCTCACCGAGGAGTACCCGGAACACGAGATGTTCCTGGCCTTCCGCGCGGCCACACTCTACGAATGCGGCCGCCGCGCGGACGCACTGCGCGTGCTGTCCTCGGCACGCGCCCAGATGACCGCCCGCCTGGGCCTGGACCTGAGCCGCGAACTCCAGGACCTGCGCCAGGCGATCCTGCGGGACGGCCCGGTGGACCTCCGCATCTTCCGGGGCGGAGCCCTGGGCGCCACGATGTGACGCGCGGGGCGGGGGCACCACGCCCCGCCCCCTCTCTGCGGAGGCACAGACGAGCGACAGAGGCACTCCGCGATCAGTAGTGGTACCGGGCGGCAAGGAGAACGATCCCCTTGTCCCTAAAGAACCACCCCGATCCGACCTGCGCGTTCAACGATCGGCAGAGTGACAGCACAGCACCCGCTCACACATGGCGCCGGAACACCGTCCGCAACGCTGCTACCTGTGGAAACGCACCTTTCCTGGATCGCATCCAGCACAGTGACGGCAGACCCGGCACTCCGAGCCTTTGTGTACACACGGGACACCCGGTACCCTTGGGCGCATGACGCAGCCACTGCCCATAGAGTCCATTCGCGATGTCCGGGCACACCTCGCCGAGGTCGTGGAGCGAGCCGACCGGGACGACGTACCCACTGTGATCACCCGACGCGGCAAGCAGGTCGCCGCCGTCGTCTCCATCGAAGTGCTGCGCAAGTACCAGGAGTGGGAAGAGCGCGAGATCAACCGGATCATCGACGAGCGCATGGCCAATCCAGCACCCGGCATCCCGATCGAGGACGTCATGAGGGAGACGCTGGCGCGCAGTGAGTGAGTACCGCACCGTCTTCCGGCCCGAGGCCCAGGCCGAGCTCCGCAAGATCCCGCGGGACACGGCCCTCCGCATCCTGGCAAAGCTGACCGAGCTGGAGAGTAATCCGCTCGGCTTCAACACCACCGCCCTCGTCTCCCAGCCGGACCGCCGTCGACTGCGAGTCGGCGACTACCGAGTCGTCTACACGATCGACAACGGAGAGCTGGTGGTGTGGGTTGTGCGCATCGGGCACCGCTCCACCATCTACGACACCTGACCCCGGCCCGCTGCGGCATCGAAGCATCCAGCGCCCGCCGTCCAGCACGGACAGGGCGAAGGGGCCGGCCCCGGGAGAGCCGCCCCCTTCCGATCCGTAGGTTCCGATCCACACTCCCGACAAGCCGTCCAGCACGCAGCGAACGGACGGATCACACGTTGAAGCGGAATGTCTGCGGCCCGAACCTGACCTGCGGCGGAGCCTCCTGCATGCCCCTGAACTGGTATTTCCTGGTTGGCATGCGTTGGCTCCCGACGACCATTTACGGGTGTCCTGCGGACTGGCTGCGGACTTGCCGGGGGATCCGAGGCAGCGAAATCCCTGGAGCTGTAAACCGCGTCTGAAGCGGCCGAGCTCGATGAGGGTCGTCGTGCCCGGCACCACCAGCACAGAGGCCGCCTGGAGGGCGGGCAGAGCGATGACGGCAAGCGGCTGTGGCGGCCGAAGGTCGCCCCTTCGTGAAGACGCGAAGACGTACTTCAGTCTGGCGAGCGCCGCCGTAACGCATCGGGCGATGTCAGGCGATTGCCTGACAGGCGAGGGATGGGTCCGGTAGATCTGTGCCCGTGACTGACTCCATGCCCCCCGATGACGGCGAGCCCACTTCCCTCCGCGAGAAGGCCAAGGACTGGGTCGAGAAGCACCCGAGGACGATCCGCTTCGTCAAAGTCGCGGGCGTGGCTGCGGGCATGGTCGCTGTTGTGGTCCTCGCGCCGCGCAGCATGGATGAGGACGCAGACGAGTTCCCCAGCTATGCCGAGGGTTCCGCAAACGCCGAAGACGTTGAGGATGCTGAGGGTGCCGCGGAAGTCGAGGGTGTCGCTGGCCAAGAGCAGCCCTCCGCCTCCGAAAGGACGAGCAGTCCTCGCGACTCCGTCAAGAACCACCTGCGGAATCTCCACCACGGCTGGAACGCCAGCGAGGAGAAGAAGGCGCAGTACAAGGAGGAGACAGGGGAAGATCTGCCTCCCGGCACCACCTGGGTCTCTCCAAAGTCCGATGCGGACGATTCCCCGGAAGGCGAGGCCCCCGGTGCGGATGATTCCCCGGAGGACGAGTACCCGGGCGAAGCAGCAGCCTGAGCGCTCAGGTGCAGGTCGCTGCGACCTCCATTCTTGTGCAGTGCCAGCGCAGGCCCTTACGTTCCGTCCCATGACCGCATCAGACGATCTACTCCGCCGGATCGAGCAGGAGCCTTCCCTTGCTGCCGCGCTCGCCTGGCCTGGCGATTTCGACGTCGAACGCCGGGACCCCATTGAGGACCTTGCCCTTCCCACCGGTATCCCCCTACACCCGATAGCCAGCTGCGGCGCCGGCGGCACGTACTTCCTGTGCGGGGAAGCCGGAGCCGAGGAGAGGCCCGTCCTGTACGCCGACTCGGAGGGCCAGGCCACACTGATCGGCGCCGACCTCGTCGAGGCCATCACACTCATCGTGGTGCTGCCCTTCTGGCGCGACCTGGCGAAGGGCTTCGCGATCAGCGAGCTCGGCTCGGACCTTCGGGCCGACCACCCGGACTTCGACGCCGAGCGCGACCGCCTTCTGCACGCCCTCGGGCTTGCCTCCATCTCCGAGGAGGAGGCTGCCGCTCGCCTGCTGGCGGTGGCTGCACGCACGGCCCCGGACTACGTGCCGCGCGTACCGGACGACGATTACCTGCCTTACAAGCTTCTGTTTCCGAGTGGCCCTGCATAACGAAGCCAGCGCTACGTCAGTACCGGGCGATGACCTGCCGCAGGTCCGTGCCCAGGAGGTCCTCCAGCGCGTGGACGCTGGCTTGCGGTAGCGGCAGCTCGCATTCTGGATCTGTGGTTACGAGGCTGTACCTGGCGAAACCCGCAGCCCAGACGTAGTCGAGGGCGTTCAAGTCCGTCTGGGCAGAGCAACAGGGCACCGTAACGGCAAGCGAGTCGAAATAGCCGTCCGGAAGGGCTGCCGTGTCCATCGCGTTGCCCCACCAGTCTTCGATGTCGGAGCCGCACACGGGGCACCGAACACCGCACCAGTTCTCCCCGGGGTCGATGAAGGCTGCGCCGGGGATGTCCCAGACGTCATAACCGCCCAGCGCTTCAGGAACCAGTTGCTGTAGCTGGGCCTGCGCAGCCTCGCTCGCGGCCGACGCAGGCGAAAAGTGCGGATCCTTGGGTATGAGGTGAAGCAGCGTGATGCTCACGCTGCCGACCAGCCGTCCAGCGAGACCTCCAAGCCGTCATTCAGGTAGTGGTGGAGGGCGCTGGCAGTGGTATCCACAAACGCCTCGGGGATGGCGTTGGCGTCGATCCAGCGGACCTGGGAGTGCTTGCGGGGTTCGCGGTTTTCGGGTTCGCCGGTCCATTCGTGGGCGGCGAAGACGACCGTGAGGAAGCCGTTGGGGGCCTCGACGCCCCAGGCACCGTGGATGATGTGGGCGACCTTGAGGGACTCGGGCTTCACCGTGAGGCCGGTCTCCTCGTACAGCTCACGGACTGCAGTCTCCGTGATGGGCTCGCCCGGCTCGCTCTTGCCGACGGGGAGGTCCCACAGGCCCTGGGCAAACTTGGCGTTCTCGCTGCGCTGGAGAAGGACCACGCGGTTGGTGGCCTTGTCGTGGACGATTACAGCCGCGACCAGCAGGGTCATCGATTCGAGCGCCGGCTTGAGGGCCTTCGACTGGTCGTCGGTCTGCTGGGTCACGGTGTTCCCTTCGTCGGGCGGGTTGTTGGGCATGTTAGGCGAGGGCCTCGCGGGCGCGGCGTGCAAGATCGGCGGCACCGGGAACGCGGCGGCGCTGGTAGACCGCGAGAGTGGAGCGGATTGAGGTGATCGCCTTGCGGGTGCGGTCGGAGGTCATGCCCTCCATGAGGACCAGGGCCTGGGCCCAGGCGGCGACGGCCTCGTCTGCGCGGGCCTGGGCGGCGAGGCTGTCGCCGAGGTCTGCGTGGGTGAGGGCGTGGACGCGCTTGTACTTTTCGGGGTCCCAGCGGGTGAGCGCGTCGCGGTGCTGCTGTTCCGTACCGACGTGGTCGGCGAGGTCGGTCAGTGTGCGTGCGGTGTGGCTGGCCACGGTGCCGGCGGCGGGGCCGCTGACGCGGGAGAAGCTGGGCTGGGGACCGTCCTCGCGCAGGAGCGCGTCTTCGGCGGCGAGGAGAGCTCGGGCGGCCAATGGGTTCTCGCCAACGGCTGCGTAGGCGCGCGCGTGCGTAATGTGAAGGAGCGCTTCCGTCTGGCCGTCTACGTGGCCGAGGCCGCGAGTGAGGGCGCCTTCGACGAGGTCCACGCAGTGGTGGGGCTGTTTGAGGCTGAGGGCCTGGTGGGCGAGGGCGCGCATCATCTAGGCGGCGTGGCCGTGGGGGTCGGCTTCGCAGGCGAGCTTGTAGCCGACCTGGTAGTAGCGCTGGGCGGCACCTTCCTGGCCGAGGTCGTGGTGCTTCCAGCCTGCGAGGTAGGCGAGTTCGGCGACGGCGCCGAAGGCGGTTCGGCGTAAGGCTTCGCTGGGGAAGCGTCCGCGCAACATGGGGGCGGCGGTGTCGGCGAGGTACGCGGTGACGGTGGTCAGTCCGTGCCCGCCGCCGAGGCGCTCGTCGGCCGCGCTGAAGGCCGCGGTGATCTGGCGTACGACGTCCACGTCCTCCGCGCCGACCAGGGATGTGCCGGTGCGGGCGCGGAGCATGCGGGTGGTGGCTTCGTGGTCGTATCCGAGCGGCATGGCGACGCCGGCGGTAGTGAAGGCCGCGATGGCGAGGAAGCGGCGGCGCTCGACGTCGGCGCGCCCCAGGTCGGTGGCCGCGAGGACGGGGTCGGACTCCGCTGGCGCATCGCCATCACCGGCCTGGAGGCCGATCTCGGTCTGGGTGATTGTGCGCGCCGCTCGACGGGACAGCGCTTCGGCGAGGTACTGGCCTACTCGGCCCGACGGGGCACGGGTGCCGCTCACCCAGTGGGAGATGGCCGACTTGTTGGTCTGGAGGATCTCGCCGTTCTCGGCGGCGATGCGCCGTACGTCTCGGGCGAGAGCCTCGTAGGTGCAATCGGCCGCGTTGATGACGTCGCGCAGACGAGTGTTGGGGTGTCTCTGCGCCGCCAAGATTGCCTCCACTCCGGAGCTGTAAACCGCGTATACCGCTTCAACTGCCTTCCACCGTACCCACTGAGCGTGACCAACGGTTCACTTATCAGCAGCCGCCCGGAACGGCCCGACCGTGATCCAGGCTCCCCCTTGATCCGGGCGGCACGCCGAAGTTCCGTACGCCCACACCAGGTTCGGGCATTCCTGTGCCCGAACCCGGCCGAACAGAGACGGAGACACGGTGACCACCATCGACACCACGGCCATCACGGTCGAGCTGCCCGAGGCGTTCGACCCGCGCTGGAGCCGCCTGCCCGGCGTCCAGGTCGACGGCCGGCGCATCACCATCGACCCGGCCGAGTACTTCTTCCGCTTCGAGTCGAACACCTGGCTCGTCGCCGACTGGGAGCTGGTCAAGTCCCAGCTCCTGGACGTGGACGAGACGACCGAGAGCGCGGTCGAGCCGCTCGCGCTCGACTTCATCAAACAGCACAGCGAGTCCACGTCCGACCCGGCCCGCCTCCTGGCCACCGCGTACGAGGTGTACGCCTACCTCTTCCGCGAGGAGCACCTGGCCGGCCTCGGCCTGCCGCAGATCACCGCCGAGCACCTGCGGATGCTCCGCGAGGCGGCCACGCTCATGGCGCTCAACAGGGTCGAGCTGGACGGGCACATCTCCAACGTCGGCCCGTGCTGGTTCTTCCCCGCCGCCACGTCCGTCGTCTTCGACCTGGACGACGAGATGGGCGGGATGCTCGACGAGGTCTACCACGGCGCCTGGTTCAACGAGCACCGCCGCATCGAGTCCATCAAGGCCCACGCCGCGCTCGGCGGCCGGCTCGTGCACGGCTGCCAGTCCGTGCCGGACCAGTCCGGCGGCGTGGTCGCGCCCTACGGTGCCTCGATGGCGAACTTCCGCGACGACCTCGCCGCGTTCAAGGCGGGCTGGATCGAGCAGGTCTACGCCCACCGCGTGAACCCCGCCGCGTAACCCACCATCCGATCAGGCTCCGGGGTGGGCCGGCATCCCTCGCCCGCCCCGGAAGCCACCATCCCCCGGAGCCCTCCTGTGACCACGAACCCCAGCGCCGAACTCCTCGACAACCTGCTCACCGCGACCGGCCAGACCACCGCCGTACGGGAGGAGGTGCGCGTGTGGTCCATGTCCGGCGTCGAGCGCGTGGCCTTCCCCGACGGCTCCACGGCCATCTTCAAGTACGCCAAGAAGCCCTTCGACAGCGAGGACCAGGCTCTCCGCCTGGCCCACACCCTCGGCGTACCCGTCCCCCAGGTCCACGCCTCCGCCGTCCTGGACGGCTGGCTCGGCATGCTCATGGAGGACCTCGGACCGTCCGTCCGCGAGGCCGACGACCTCGACGGCGTCGCTGCGGCTGTGATCCTGCACGGAACCCGTACGGCTCCGCCCTTGCCCGTCCTCGACCAAGAGCGGCTGCGGACGCTCCCGGCCAGGGCGCTGGAACACCTCGAACGGCTGCGCAAGGTTGACCGGTGGCAGGATGCCGACGACGTCGAGGACGCGCTCGACCGGATCGCCCAGGTCGCCGAGGCTCGCTCGGCCGGAGCGACGCTGGAACCGTTCGGATGGGTGCACTCCGAGTTCCACCCCACCAGCCTCCACATCGGCGAGCGCGGCTGGCGGCTGCTCGACTTCGCCCGCGCCTGCACCGGCCCCGGCCTGCTTGACCTCGCCAGCTGGCACGGCACCATCGAGCCTCCGCACCCCGTCCGCCTGCGCGTCTTCCTGGAGCAGTACGTCACCGCCGGCGGCACACCCGACGCCCTCGCCCCGCGCGGCGGACTCACCGCCGAACACTGGGCCCTGAGCTGGCACCGCATGTGGGCTGTCGAGTGGTTCATGGAGCAGTCCATCCGATGGATCAACGACCCGGCCACCGACCCCGCCTACATCAAGGCCGTCCGCCGCCACCTCACCGATGTCCTCCACCTCCTGGAGATCTGACGTGCTCGCCCAGGCATCCCCCTGGCACGCCCACGCCTCCCAGCGCACCGCCGCCAGACTCGCCGAACCTCTGGCCGTACCCGCCCGGATGGAATGGACCACGAGACCCGGCCAAGGCCCCGGTGCCGAGATCCTCGGCCCCGACCTGCGCGGCAAGCGAGTTCTCGAACTTGGCTGCGGCCCCGGCCACAACGCCGCCCACCTCGCCACCCGCCACGGCGCCCATGTCACCGGCGTCGACCTGGTCGGCCTCCAGGTCCGCCCAGCCCGCTCCCACTACGGACGGCTGAACAACCTCACCTTCGTAGCTGGCCACGCACTGCACTACCTGCACGCCTCCGACGAGCAATGCGACGCGATCTACTCCGTCTTCGGGGCCGTCGGTCTCGTCGCTCCTGAGCTCCTGCTGCCGGCCATCGCCCAGCGCCTCACGCCCGGACGAGTGCTCGCCTTCTCCGTCCCCCACCCGCAGCGCGGCGGCCGCAGCCCCTCCGGCGACGACCGGCCCCGTCGCGACTTCGTCACCCTCCCCGACCGCACCCGGCTCCCCATCGCCCGCTGGGAGTTCGACACCGACCGCTGGGAGAGACACCTCAGCAGGGCGGGTTTCTGGCTCACCTCGGCCCAGGAGTTCAACGACCACCGCATGGGCCACTGGCCCACCACCCTGCTGATCCGCGCCCGCAAGCTCTGACCAGCCACTCGTCCCGGCTTCCCCCGGAGGAACCGATGCGCCCGCCTTACCTGCTCCTCGACATCGACGGCGTCCTCATACCCTTCCCCAACGCGGACGGCTCGACCCCGGCCACCCACGCCCGCCACGACGTCGTCCCCACCGGCCGGAGCGCCGACAACCCGGTCGCCGTCTGGCTCGACCCTGCCCACGGCCCCATGCTCATGGACGTGATCCGCACCGGCCTGGTCACCCCGGTCTGGTGCACCAGCTGGCGCCAGGACGCCACCACCCTCATCGGCCCGTTCCTCGGCCTTCCAACCCTGTCGTACGTCGATCTCCCGCGTCCGCAGATCACCACCAGCCACCCCAACGGCTACCTGTGGAAGCGCGACCACGTCGACGCCTGGCTCGGCGACGTCCCCGCCGTCTGGATCGACGACGACTTCACCGGCCTCGACCATGAATGGGCGGCGGAGCGCACTGCGAAGGGAACGTCGACCCTCCTCATTCAGCCCGACCCACACCACGGGCTGCAGCCCGAGCACCTGACCAGGCTCATGACGTGGGTCTCGCAGTTACCCACAGCCCGCGCCGCCTGACGCCCTGATGCCCTCGCTGCCACAAGCAGCGAGGGCATCAGAGTGTTGCTCGCGCGTGAGCTGTCTGCGGTCTGTGGCACGTATCGGCGGCGCTGGTGTCGGAGTCGGCTGGAACACTGCGGTCTTGATCAACGAGATGACCCCAGACCTTCCTGGTGCTCCCGCCGGCTCCCTGCCACCCAGAGCGCAGGCAGAGCTTGCCGGCACCGCCTGGGAAGAGCTGCCGCACGTCTGTACGGGCCGGCACGGTGTGCCTGACACACCCGACATCCTCGGCGCTGTGCTCGCTGCCGACCCGGCCCGCCGGGTACGGGCGGTGGGCGATCTGTATCGGCTGCTCCTCAATCAGGAGCAGGTGTTTCCGGCGACCGCTCCGGCAGCCTTGGTCCTGGCCCATCTTCTCGACGATCCGCGCACCCTCGCCGAAGACCGGTGGGAGCGCAGGGCCGGTCGGCGGTCACTTCGCGCCGAACTGCTGAACTGGCTGGCTTCGTTCGCCGACATCGCCCGCCTGGACGTCGAAGACGGCGTCGGCACGGCGCAGAATCTGGCCGCCTCCCGTGCGGCAAGGCCAATACTCCACGACCGCATCGCGGACTTCTGCGACGCCGACGATCCACTGGTGAAGGAGGCCGCGCTCGCGGCCACCGCCCTGCTCCTGGACGACCCCGCCCTCGCCTCGTCCGTACCCCGGTACGCGCCCGCCGTTCGGGAGGTCCTTGCCGTGAGCGCGGACTCGTACTACCGGTGGGTCGCCCGGGAACGGCTGGCTGCCTGGGGGGAGGATGTCACCGGTCTCGTCACTGCGGAGAAGGAGCGCCGCGCGGCCCTGGACCGGGCAGGCGAGCTGTCGGAGGACCCGTTCGGCGGCCAGGAGCAGGAGCAGGCGATCCGCTGGCTGGAAGAGCAACCCGAGGACACCGCGGCTCCGAAACGACTCGGCCGCCGACGTGAGGACCGGACCGCGCCCATACCGGCCGCCCTGCACGAGCCAGCACCCGAGCCGCCCGTGGCCGCCGCTGGAAGCGAGGCGGGGTACCGCGGCCCGTGGCGGATCGCCCGGGAGGAGGAGCGCGCCGAGTGGACGTTCACGCCGTACGTAGGAGTCGGCCCCCTGCACTTCGGGATGCCCTTGGAGGAGATCACCCGCGTCCTCGGCGAAGGACCGGCCGTCTCGTCCTACTCCCACCACGGCGAAGACCAGCAGCTCAACTACGCCGACTTCACTGAGAGCGGGATCAGGGCCCTCTTCCACGACGGCCGCCTGGGGTGCGTCGCCGCAGACGCCCTCGCAGGCCCCCAGGTGAGACTGGACGCAGCCCCTCTGACCGGCTGCGCACCTTCCCACGTGGAGGGCTGGCTCGTCCACCGCACAACACGGCCCGGCAGCCTGGCGTACAGCGTCGCCGGCGATCCGGTCTTCGCCGACCTCGGCCTGGCGATCCGCTCTCAGCGGGCCGGCGACGTCGTCCTGACCCGCCCCCTCTTCCTGCTCCGCGACTGGCTCGACCTGTGGCACGCGCTGCCCAGCGAGGAATGGAACTGCTCCTGAAACGTGGTTCGCCGGTCGGCCTCACCTGAGTGCGAGGCCGACCGGAGCGACATCTCGTCCACTCGAGCGACATCGGGGGCGTAGACCACCGGCCGGGTAGGGAATCAACGTGAGCAGCCCTGTGGCTGGCTGAGCAGCGGGCCGCTGATCCGGCCCGATGCCGCGCCACAAAACGTGGCGAGGGCATCTGACCAGGGTCAGCGGTTTCGACTCTGCTCTTCGGGCCCCGTGGCCACTGGTGCGACCGGAAGATGCGGCGTGGCAGACCTGGCCGATGTGGTACGCGGACCCGCCCCGCGGACGGCGGGGCGGCGGTCGACGGAGCAACGTAGCCGCTCCCCCACGTGCTGGCCGAATTCAGCACGTTGCGGACTCTATCCGGACCACAAAAGGCCGCCCAACCCGCTCCGTCGCAGGTCAGACGGCCTTTCGCCGAACGTATTAGACGTTGAAGCGGAACTCCACCACGTCCCCGTCCTGCATCACATAGTCCTTGCCCTCCATGCGCGCCTTGCCCTTGGCGCGGGCCTCGGCGACCGAGCCGGTTTCGACCAGGTCCTCGAAGGAGACGATCTCCGCCTTGATGAAGCCCTTCTGGAAGTCGGTGTGGATCACACCGGCCGCCTCGGGGGCCGTGGCGCCCTTCTTGATCGTCCAGGCGCGGGCTTCCTTCGGGCCTGCCGTGAGGTAGGTCTGCAGGCCCAGGGTGTCGAAGCCGACGCGGCCGAGGGTGGCGAGGCCCGGCTCTTCCTGGCCCATGGACTGGAGGAGTTCGAGGGCCTCGTCGTCGTCGAGCTCGATCAGTTCGGACTCGATCTTGGCGTTGAGGAAGATCGCCTCGGCGGGGGCGACCAGGGCGCGCTGCTCGTTCTTGAAGTCCTCGTCGACCAGCTCGTCCTCGTCGACGTTGAAGACGTAGAGGAACGGCTTGGTGGTCAGGAGGTGCAGCTCGTGGAGGAGCCTGCCCTTCTCGGTGCCCGCGGTGATGCCCGAGGCGAAGAGGGTCTGGCCCGACTCCAGGATCTTCTGGGCCTCCTCGACCGCGGCGAGGACCGCGACCTTCTCCTTCTGGAGGCGGGACTCCTTGGTGAGGCGCGGGACGGCCTTCTCGACGGACTGGAGGTCGGCGAGGATCAGCTCGGTGTTGATCGTCTCGATGTCGTCCTTGGGCGAGACCTTGCCGTCGACATGGACGACGTTCTCGTCCTTGAAGGCACGGATGACCTGGCAGATCGCGTCGGACTCGCGGATGTTCGCGAGGAACTTGTTGCCCAGGCCCTCGCCCTCCGAGGCACCGCGGACGATGCCGGCGATGTCGACGAAGTCGACCGTCGCGGGGAGCAGCCGCTGGGAGCCGAAGATCTCGGCCAGCTTGTTCAGACGGGCGTCCGGGACGCCGACGACGCCGACGTTCGGCTCGATCGTGGCGAACGGGTAGTTGGCCGCCAGCACGTCGTTCTTGGTCAGGGCGTTGAACAGGGTCGACTTGCCGACATTCGGCAGGCCGACGATTCCGATCGTGAGCGACACGTTGGCGACTTCCTGAGGAGTGAGGCGGTGGGCGGGAACGCTGCGGGCCCGGGTGGGCCGATTCTCCAGTTTACGGGCGGGGGCAACCGGGTACCCACGGGTCCGGTCGGGCGCCGGTCCGGTTCCCGTTCGGCCGTGTGGCATCGAACTCATCGCCTAGGTCGACCAAAGGGCGTGTCCCGCACCTGTTTCCTGCCGCCCGGCGACCTACGTTGTCCCGGTGGAGCAGCACAGGACACGTCCCCCGCAGCGCAGGCAGTCTCGCCAGGCCCCGCTGTCCCCGCAGGCCACCATCGAGGAGGCCGCGACCGTCTACCGGGTGGTGAGCGCGCCGGAGGGCCGCTCCCGTCCGGTGCCGCCCGTCGTGCTCGCGCTGCGCAGGCTGCCCAATCCCCGGCTGACCGGCGTCGGGGCCGGGCTCTTCGCCGCGGCGACCATGTTCGTGATCGCCTGCCTCGACCTGGTGGCCCTGGACGGTTCGCCGGTGGTGTTCGGGGTGCTGTTCCTGCCGGTCTGCGCGCTGACCGCGCTGTGGGTGCGGCCGGCGGACCTGGTGACCGCGCCGATCATCGTGCCGATCGCGTTCGCCGTCGGGGTCGTACCGATCGCCGGTGGTACGGGCGGCTTCGCCGGCCGGACCATGGCGGTCGTCACCGCGCTCGCCGTGCACGCCGGGTGGCTGTACGGCGGGACGCTGATCGCCGGGCTCATCGCGACCGTACGGAAGGTACGGCAGATGCGTCAGCGACAGCGCCGCTCACCGCTCGCCTCGCAGCCGGCGCGCCCCTCCTCGCGGGGGCCGCGCCGCCCGCGGCGGTGAGCGGCGTCCCCCGAGGGCTGTCGTGTGATCCCCGGCGCGTGTGCGGCGACAGCCCCTAGCTGCTCGATGCCGCCATCGCGGCGCCCACGATTCCCGCGTTGTTCTGCAGCTCGGCCGGCACCATCTCGGCCCGTACGTGCTCGATCAGGGGCAGGAACTTGTCGGCCTTGCGGCTGACCCCGCCGCCGATGATGAAGAGCTCGGGCGAGAACAGCATCTCCACATGGGCCAGGTACTTCTGCACCCGGTGCGCCCAGTGGTGCCAGCTCAGGTCCTCGTCCTCCTTGGCCTTGGTGGAGGCGTGCTTCTCCGCGTCGTGGCCGTTCAGCTCCAGATGGCCCAGCTCGGTGTTGGGGACGAGCCTGCCGTCGACGAAGAGGGCGCTGCCGATGCCCGTACCGAGCGTCAGCATGATCACGGTGCCCTTGCGGCCCCGGCCCGCGCCGAACGTCATCTCGGCGACACCGGCCGCGTCCGCGTCGTTCAGCACGGTGACGGGGAGGTTCAGCCGGTCGCCGAGGAGGCCTCGGGCGTCCGTGTCGACCCAGCCCTTGTCGACATTGGCCGCGGTACGGGTGACGCCGCCGGTGACGACGCCCGGGAAGGTGACGCCGACCGGGCCGGACCAGTCGAAATGGCCGACGACCTCGGCCACGCACTCGACCACGTCCTTGGGCGTGGCCGGGTGCGGTGTCAGTACTTTGTGGCGCTCCTGCGCCAGGTCTCCGCGGTCCAGGTCCACGGGAGCGCCCTTGATCCCGGATCCGCCGATGTCCACGCCGAAGATCTGCATGCAATCCACGGTACGGGCAGGCCGCCCGGCCCACTTCCCGAAAGCGGAACGTCCCTGTTGTCCGGGGCTAATGCTCCGAGAGTTGTCCGGGGCTACTGCTCCGAGAGCGCGGCGGCCTCGGCGCGCAGATCGCGGCGGAGCTCCTTGGGCAGCGAGAAGGTGATGGACTCCTCGGCCGCCTTCACGATCTCCACGTCCTCGAAACCGCGCTCGGCCAGCCAGGCGAGGACACCGTCCACCAGCACCTCGGGAACCGACGCCCCGGAGGTGACACCGACCGTGGAGACACCCTCCAGCCAGGCCTCGTCGATCTCTTCGGCGAAGTCGACCAGATGGGCGTCGTTCGCGCCGGCGCCGAGGGCGACCTCGACCAGGCGGACGGAGTTGGAGGAGTTCTTGGAACCGACGACGATCACGAGGTCGGCGTCCTCACCCATCTGCTTCACCGCGATCTGGCGGTTCTGCGTGGCGTAGCAGATGTCGTCGCTGGGCGGCGAGATCAGGAGCGGGAACTTCTCCTTGAGCGCGCCGACCGTCTCCATCGTCTCGTCGACGGAGAGCGTGGTCTGGGAGAGCCAGACGACCTTGGACGGGTCGCGCACCTCGACCCCGGCGACGTCCTCGGGGCCGTCGACCAGCGTGATGTGGTCGGGGGCCTCGCCGGAGGTGCCGATGACCTCCTCGTGGCCCTCGTGGCCGATCAGGAGGATGTCGAAGTCGTCCTGCGCGAAGCGGACGGCTTCCTTGTGGACCTTGGTGACCAGGGGGCAGGTCGCGTCGATCGTGGCGAGCTTCCGCTCGGCCGCCTCCTGGTGCACGGTCGGCGCGACGCCGTGCGCGGAGAACATCACGATCGAGCCCTCGGGGACCTCCGCCGTCTCCTCGACGAAGATCGCGCCCTTCTTCTCCAGGGTCTGTACGACGTACTTGTTGTGGACGATCTCGTGGCGTACGTAGACCGGGGAGCCGTACTGCTCCAGGGCTTTCTCCACGGCGATCACGGCACGGTCCACGCCCGCGCAGTAGCCACGGGGAGCGGCGAGCAGGACGCGGCGAGGTGTCGTAGCAGTCATGCGCCCCATCGTAAGGCCGAGTCGAACGCGCGGAAGATCGGCCGGGTGGCGAGACTGATCCGTACGCGGTCCGGCGGGTCTGCTCCGTACCCGGTCCGGCGGGACCGACCCACCACCCGGTCCGGCGGGACCGATCCGTACGCGACCCCCAGGGAGGGCTCATGCCGGAGAGCGGCAGCGGTGGCAGGGGCGGGGGCGCGGAGGCGACGGGGGCGGCAGGGGCGCACCAGGAGAGCGGGAGGCTGCGGCGGACGCTCGGTTTCCGGGATCTGGTGGTCTACGGGCTGCTGTTCATCGCGCCGATGGCGCCCGTCGGGGTGTTCGGCACGCTCGACGCGAAGTCGCACGGCGCCGTCGCGCTGGTCTATGTGGCGGCGACGGTGGTGATGGCGTTCACGGCGTTCAGCTACGCCCAGATGGTGCGGGTCGTCCCGCTGGCGGGTTCGGTCTTCGCGTACGCGCGCAAGGGGCTCGGGGAGGGGGCGGGGTTCATCGCCGGGTGGATGGCGATGCTCGACTATCTGCTGATCCCGGCGGTCGCCTATCTCTTCTCCGGGATCGCGCTGAACGCACTGGTGCCTTCGGTGTCACGGTGGGTGTGGACGGCGCTCGCCGTCGTCGTCACCACGCTGCTCAACCTCTGGGGCGTGCGGGCCGCCGCCCGGGTCGGTTTCGCGGTGCTGGCGATGGAGATCGTGGTGCTGCTGGTGTTCCTGGTGTCGGCGGTGGTGGTGCTCGTACGGGACGGGGCGCAGCGTGGCTGGCTGACTCCGCTCACCGGTGATTCCGGTTTCTCCGCGTCGGCGGTGCTCGGGGCGGTGTCGGTGGCGGTGCTGTCGTATCTGGGCTTCGACGCGATCGCCACGTTCGCGGAGGAGGTGTCCGGGGGCTCGGCGAAGGTGGCGCGGGCGCTGCTGTTCTGTCTGGTGCTCGCGGGTGTGCTGTTCGTGGCGCAGGCGTATCTGGCGGCGCTGCTCGAACCGATGACGTCGGCGGAGCTGGCCGCCGATCCGGCCGCGCAGGGGTCGGCGTTCTACGACACGGTGGACTCGGCGGTCGGGGGCTGGCTGCACGATCTGGTGGCGGTGAGCAAGGCGATCGGGGCGGCCTTCGCGGCGCTGGCCGGGCAGGCCGCCGCGGGCAGGCTGCTCTTCGCGATGGCCAGGGAACGGCGGCTGCCCCGGGTGCTCGCCAGGGTCGACCCGGGGTCCGGGGTGCCGCGGCTCGCGATTCTGCTGGCCGCGACGGTGACGCTGATCGCCGCGGTGTGGGCGGCCCGGCGCGCCGACGGGCTGGACCATCTGGTGTCGGTCGTCGACATCGGCGCGCTGACGGCCTTCGTGCTGCTGCACGCGTCGGTGGTCGGCTGGTTCGCCGTACGCCGGATGGAGGGGCCGCCGAGCTGGTGGCGGCATGTGCTGGTGCCGGTGGTGGGTGCGGGGGTGCTGATCGTGGTGATCGCGGAGGCGACCCGGAGCGCCCAGGCGGTGGGGGTGTGCTGGTTCGGGGTGGGGCTGGTGGTGCTGGCGTTGCAGTGGGGGCGGCGTGCGGCCTGAGCGGGGAGCGGCCGGGCCTGGCCGGCCTTCGTCGTGGCGGCCCGATTGTCGGCGGGGGCCGATACGCTCGCTCGCATGGCTCTTCAGACATCCGCGGAAGCTCCGCTGCCCGTAGGTGATGTGTCGCGGCTCATCGGGGGCTGGATCGACCGGCTCGGGGCGGTCTGGGTCGAGGGGCAGATCACCCAGCTGTCGCGGCGGCCGGGCGCCGGGGTGGTGTTCCTGACGCTGCGCGACCCGTCGCAGGACATCTCGGTGAGCGTGACGTGCTTCCGGCAGGTCTTCGACCGGATCGCGGATGTGGTGACGGAGGGGGCGCGGGTCGTCGTCCTGGCGAAGCCCGAGTGGTACGCGCCGCGCGGCCAGCTGTCCCTGCGGGCCACGGAGATACGGCCGGTCGGCATCGGCGAGCTGCTGGTGCGGCTGGAGCAGCTGAAGAAGTCGCTGGCCTCCGAGGGGCTCTTCGCGCTCGACCGGAAGAAGCCGCTGCCGTTCCTGCCGCAGCTGATCGGTCTGGTCTGCGGGCGGGCGTCGGCGGCCGAGCGCGATGTGCTGGAGAACGCCCGGCGGCGGTGGCCCGCGGTCCGCTTCGAGGTGCGCAACGCGGCGGTGCAGGGCGTGCACGCGGTGAATCAGGTGGTCCAGGCGGTGAAGGAGCTGGACGACCTCCCGGAGGTCGACGTGATCGTGGTGGCGCGGGGCGGCGGCAGTGTGGAGGACCTGCTGCCGTTCTCGGACGAGCAGCTGATCCGGACGGTGGCCGCCTGCCGTACGCCGGTGGTGTCGGCGATCGGGCACGAGCCGGACTCCCCGCTGCTCGACCTGGTCGCGGACCTGCGCGCCTCCACGCCGACGGACGCGGCGAAGAAGGTCGTGCCGGACGTGGGCGAGGAGCTGGACCGGGTGGGGCAGCTGCGCGACCGTGCGCTGCGGACGGTACGGGGGCTGCTGGACCGCGAGGAGCGGGGGCTGGCGCACGCGCTGGGCCGGCCGTCGATGGAGCGTCCCCAGCGGATGGTGGACGAGCGGGCGTCGGAGATCGACGCGCTGATCGGCCGGAGCCGGCGGGTGCTGGGGCATCTGCTGGACCGGGCGGATTCGGAGCTGGCGCACACCAGGGCCCGAGTGGTCGCCCTGTCACCTGCGGCGACGCTGGAGCGCGGCTACGCGGTGCTGCAGCGGGCCGACGGCCATGTCGTACGGAATCCCGAGGACGCGGGGGCGCCGGGCGAGGTGCTCCGGGCCCGGGTCTCGGGCGGCGAGTTCGCCGTACGGGTCGGCGAGTGACCGCCCCCGCAGGTGTGGGCGGACGAGGTCAATGGCCCCCGGCGGGCCGGAACGTAGGGTGGGACGCATGACGGACGACGCGACTACGGCGGCCGGTGCCACGGGCACGCTCGGCTACGAGCAGGCCCGCGACGAGCTGATCGAGGTGGTGCGCCGCCTGGAGGCGGGCGGTACGACGCTGGAGGAGTCGCTCGCGCTCTGGGAGCGGGGCGAGGAGCTGGCGAAGGTGTGCCGGCACTGGCTGGAAGGCGCGCGCGCCCGGCTGGACGCGGCCCTGGCGGGCCCGGCCGGCTCGCAGGAGAACGGCGGCACGGCGGCCGACAACGGCTGAGACCACGACTGGCGAGCGCCGAGGGCGCCGCCGGCAGCGCTCGGGGAGCGTTGTGGAACGAATCACTCGGCCCCGCTTTAGTTGAAAGTTAACCTACCTCTCCGTTAGCGTGGTCCCCGTTGCTCGATCCACGTGTACGTCCGGAAGGTAATACGCACGATGTCCCTCGCTCTTGACCCCGCCGCCCAGGACCTCCTCTTCCGTGAGGCCCGCACCGCCAACACCTTCTCCGACGAGCCGGTGACCGATGAGCAGGTCCAGGCGATCTACGACCTGGTCAAGTACGGGCCGACCGCGTTCAACCAGTCGCCGCTGCGCGTCGTCCTGGTCCGCTCCGACGACGCCCGCGCGCGTCTCGTGAAGCACATGGCCGAGGGCAACCAGCCGAAGACCTCGACCGCCCCGCTGGTCGCGATCCTGGCCACCGACAACGAGTTCCACGAGGAGCTCCCGGCCCTGCTTCCGCACTTCCCGCAGGCCAAGGACGCGTTCTTCTCTGAGCGCCCGGTCCGCGAGTCGGCCGCCGCGCTGAACGGCGCGCTGCAGGCCGCCTACTTCATCATCGGCGTCCGCGCCGCCGGCCTGGCCGCGGGCCCGATGACCGGCTACGACGCCGCGGGCATCGAGAAGGAGTTCCTGGACGGCGACCACAACGTGCTGATGGTCGTCAACATCGGCAAGCCGGGCGAGGACGCCTGGTTCCCGCGTCTGCCGCGCCTCGCCTACGACGAGGTCGTCACGACCGTCTGACCGTCGCCACGCGCATGCGGAAGGCCCTGGAGCACTCGGTGCCCCAGGGCCTTCGCCGTACTCCGGCGCTTATCGCCCGTGCTCCGGCGCTTTCGCCCGTGCTCCACGGCCTTCGCCGTACGGAGCGCGGCGGCCGCCGGGACGGCACGCCCCGGCGGTGGCGTCAGGACGTCTTGAGGGCGGCGGCCATCTCCGCCAGCCGCTCCGGCGAGGCGGACCCGGTGACCACGGTGGTCGAGTCCTTGTCGTGGCGCACGAGGGCGTCGTACTTCGGGCCCTTCCAGTGCTGCCAGGCCTCGCCCGCGACCTGCTGCGTACGCCCGGTGTCCTTGGCGTCCTGGCTGACCTCGGTCACGTACTTCTTCGCCGGGGACGTGGACTGCTCGACCGCGACGTACTTGCCCTCCGGGTCGAGGAAGCCCAGGTGCCAGCTGTTGCCCGCCTTGCGGTCGTAGCTGACCGAGGTCGGCTTCCACTTCTCGGTCAGTCCGTCCGGCGCGGCCACGGGGTACGGCGCCGCGCGCCGGGCCGTCAGGAGCTCCACCCGGTAGTCGACCGCCTTGACCGGGTTGGCGTTCTCGTCGTGCGGAACGAAGATGTAAACAACCCCTGCCGCAGCGGAGATGACCGCCATCGACAGGAACATGTCCCGCACCGTCTGCTTGCCTCGCTTGCTAGCCACGGGTCCATGGTCGCATTAGCCCCGATGGGCCCGACCCGGGGGCAGCCGCTCATAAGTGACCCGGTCTGCTCATTTTGTCGACCTGACGATAGAGTCGCAGCACCCTCTTCCGGTCGTCGCCGTACAGAGTCGCCGTACAGAAAGGTGCGCTCCGATGTCCGAGCATCATCTGCCGTCTCAGCTCGAGGTCTCCCCCGAGGCCCCCGACCGCAACCTCGCCCTGGAGCTGGTCCGGGTCACCGAGGCCGCCGCCATGGCGGCGGGGCGCTGGGTGGGCCGCGGCGACAAGATCGGCGCCGACGGCGCCGCCGTGAAGGCCATGCGGACCCTCGTCTCCACCGTCTCGATGAACGGCGTCGTCGTCATCGGCGAGGGCGAGAAGGACGAAGCCCCCATGCTGTTCAACGGCGAGCGCGTCGGTGACGGCACCGGCCCCGAGGTCGACATCGCCGTGGACCCGATCGACGGCACGACCCTGAACGCCAAGGGCATGCCGAACGCGATCGCCGTACTGGCCGCCGCGGACCGCGGCGCCATGTTCGACCCGTCGGCCGTCTTCTACATGGACAAGCTGGTCACCGGCCCCGAGGCCGCCGACTTCGTCGACATCAACGCCCCCGTCTCGGTGAACATCCGCCGTGTCGCGAAGGCGAAGAACTCCGCCCCCGAGGACGTCACCGTCGTCATCCTCGACCGCCCGCGCCACGAGGGCATCGTCAAGGAGATCCGCGAGACCGGCGCGCGGATCAAGTTCATCTCCGACGGCGATGTCGCGGGCTCGATCATGGCCGCCCGCGAAGGGACCGGCGTCGACCTGCTGATGGGCATCGGCGGCACCCCCGAAGGCATCATCTCGGCCTGCGCCATAAAGTGCCTGGGCGGTGTCATCCAGGGCAAGCTCTGGCCCAAGGACGAGGCCGAACGGCAGCGCGCGCTGGACGCCGGGCACGACCTGGACCGGGTGCTGTCCACCGACGACCTGGTCAGCGGCGACAACGTGTTCTTCGTCGCGACCGGCATCACGGACGGTGAGCTGATGCGCGGCGTGCGGTACCGCGCGGAGACGGCGACCACCGAGTCGATCGTCATGCGGTCCAAGTCCGGCACCATCCGGAAGATCGACTCCACGCACCGGCTCTCGAAGCTGCGTGCCTACAGCGCGATCGACTTCGACCGCGCGAAGTAGGTCCGGCAGCAGAAGAGGCGGAACACGAAGAGGCGCCCCCGTGTGCGGTGGGGGCGCCTCTTCGCGTAGCCGCCGTCGAGGCAGTGCGCGCGATTGCGGGGCCGTACGGACTCGGGCCGCACCCGGGCCGCCGGGGCGGTCAGCCCGCCGCGGCGATGCGGCCCGTCGCGCCGGCGGACGCGGAGGAGGCCTTGAGCTCCATCTCGCGCCGTCTGCGGCGGGC
The DNA here is from genome assembly GCF_053593015.1 of Streptomyces sp. NPDC002403. Taxonomy (NCBI): domain Bacteria; kingdom Bacillati; phylum Actinomycetota; class Actinomycetes; order Kitasatosporales; family Streptomycetaceae; genus Streptomyces; species Streptomyces sp. NPDC002403. The sequence goes on from NZ_JBSFBQ010000006.1 coordinate 21,452, forward strand.
GAGCACCACACGGCGCTCGGCGGCGGTGAGCCCGCCCCACACCCCGTACGGCTCCGGCTGTATGAGCGCGTGCTCCTGGCATTCGATCATCACCGGGCAGCGCGCGCAGACCCGCTTCGCGGACTCCTCGCGCGCGAGTCTGGCAGCAGTCGGCTCCTTCGACGGGGCGAAGAACAGCCCGGCCTCGTCCCGGCGGCACACCGCCTCCGAGTGCCAGGGGCCGGACTGGTCCTCCCGCGCGGGGGTGCGCTGGGACGGGACGACGGCGACCTGCAGGGGCTGATGCGGCAGTTGCAGCACGGTCTACTCCTGACGACGGCTTCGCGAGCGAGAGACGACGCAGCATTCCCTACCCGCTGTGCGTGCGCCCATGCACTGAGTGGCACCCGGTTCCGGGGCGCAATTCCCGTCGACCGGGAATTTGGCTTGTTTTCGAAGGGGATAGCCGAGGCCGGTCCGGTTTCGCAGGAGTTTCCGTGAGTTCTCGCACTTGTCACGAACGCGACGAAGAACGCGGTGCAGAGTGCGGCGAGGAGCGCGCCGGTGAACGGCGCCCCTATCCGAGGTATTTGCGCAGCCGGTCCTGGAGATCCGCGATGAACTTCCCACGCTTGGGCTTCGCCTCGACGCTGCCGAACACGGAATAGCCGTTGACGACGACCACCGGCGCTTCGGGGTCCGCGGATTCCAGTGTGGCGACTTCGAAATTACCGAAGACGCCCGTGCCGCTGCCGCGCAGCGAGATGTTCTCGGGGACCTTGATGTCCACACTCCCGAAGACGGAAGTCGCGTTGATGACGGTGAGTCTCTGACCGAAAAGCGCCTCGGTCAGATCCACCTCCACGCTGCCGAAGAGCGCGAAGGCGTTCGTACGGCTGCCGACCCGCCAGCGGCCCTTGCGGGTCGAGCTGCTGAAGATCGCCACCAGGTTCTCGGCGGGGCCCGTGGGGCTCTCCTGGCCGTGGACACCGGGGGCGGCCGGGCGGGCGGTGCCCGCCGAGGCGGGCAGGTCCCGTACCAGCGGCTCCAGCTCACCGACGGTCTTGGCGCGGTAGACCGCGTCGACCCGCTCGGCGTGCTCGTCGGCGGTGAGCCGGCCCTCGGCCATGGCTTCCCGCAGGATGTCCGCGATCCGGTCGCGGTCCGCGTCGGAGGCACGGATACCGGCCGGCTCCATCGGGGCCGTCTGCTGCTGGGGCTGCTTTTCGAGGTCCACCGGCCCAGGGTACCCAAACGCGATAGATCGCGACTAGTGGCTGCCCCTCCCCGTCGCGTCGGCGGCTCCATGGGCGGCCGGACTGAGCCTTACCTCACAACTCCGGCACCCGTGCGGCGTTCTACCCTGGTGGGTGCGCTGCCCAAGGGAGGTCAGCCGCTGTCTGCCGAGTGAGGAATGGCCGTAATGCCAGAGTTTGCGTACTCCGATCTGCTCCCCCTGGGCGAGGACACCACGCCGTACCGCCTGGTGACCTCCGAGGGTGTCTCCACCTTCGAGGCCGACGGTCGTACGTTCCTCAAGGTGGCGCCGGAGGCGCTGCGCGCCCTGGCCGCCGAGGCCATGCACGACATCTCGCACTATCTGCGCCCCGCCCACCTGGCGCAGCTGCGGCGGATCGTGGACGACCCCGAGGCCTCGTCGAACGACAAGTTCGTCGCTCTCGACCTGCTGAAGAACGCGAACATCGCCGCGGCGGGCGTGCTGCCGATGTGCCAGGACACCGGCACCGCGATCGTGATGGGCAAGCGCGGGCAGAACGTCCTCACCGAGGGCGGTGACGAGGAGGCGCTGGCGCACGGCATCTTCGACGCCTACACCCAGCTCAACCTCCGCTATTCGCAGATGGCTCCGCTCACCATGTGGGAGGAGAAGAACACCGGCTCGAACCTGCCCGCCCAGATCGAGCTGTACGCCACCGACGGCGGCGCGTACAAGTTCCTCTTCATGGCGAAGGGCGGCGGCTCGGCCAACAAGTCGTTCCTCTTCCAGGAGACGAAGGCCGTGCTGAACGAGGCCTCCATGATGAAGTTCCTGGAGGAGAAGATCCGTTCGCTGGGTACGGCCGCCTGCCCGCCGTACCACCTGGCGATCGTCGTCGGCGGTACGTCGGCCGAGTTCGCGCTCAAGACCGCGAAGTACGCCTCCGCGCACTACCTCGACGAGCTGCCGGCCGAGGGCTCCCCCACCGGCCACGGCTTCCGGGACAAGGAGCTGGAGGAGAAGGTCTTCGAACTGACGCAGAAGATCGGCATCGGCGCCCAGTTCGGCGGCAAGTACTTCTGCCACGACGTGCGCGTCGTCCGCCTCCCCCGGCACGGCGCCTCGCTGCCCGTCGCGATCGCCGTCTCCTGCTCGGCGGACCGCCAGGCCACCGCGAAGATCACCGCCGAGGGCGTCTTCCTGGAGCAGCTGGAGAAGGACCCGGCCCGCTTCCTCCCGGACACCACCGACGAGCACCTCGACGAGGCCGGGGACGTCGTGAAGATCGACCTCAACCGGCCGATGGACGAGATCCTCGCCGAGCTGACCAAGTACCCGGTCAAGACCCGGCTCTCGCTGACCGGTCCGCTGGTCGTGGCCCGCGACATCGCGCACGCCAAGATCAAGGAGCGGCTGGACGCGGGCGAGGAGATGCCGCAGTACCTCAAGGACCACCCGGTCTACTACGCGGGCCCGGCGAAGACGCCCGAGGGGTACGCCTCCGGCTCCTTCGGTCCGACGACGGCCGGCCGCATGGACAGCTATGTCGCACAGTTCCAGGCGGCGGGCGGCTCCAAGGTGATGCTCGCCAAGGGCAACCGGTCCAAGCAGGTCACCGACGCGTGCGACGCGCACGGCGGTTTCTACCTCGGCTCGATCGGCGGCCCGGCGGCCCGGCTCGCGCAGGACTGCATCAAGAAGGTCGAGGTCGTCGAGTACGAGGAGCTCGGCATGGAAGCGGTCTGGAGGATCGAGGTCGAGGACTTCCCCGCGTTCGTCGTCGTCGACGACAAGGGCAACGACTTCTTCACCGAGCCCGCCCCGGCACCGACGTTCACCAGCATTCCGGTGCGGGGCCCGGGTCTCGCCTGACGCGCCGCGCCGTACGGGGCGCGCATGACGTCACGGCCCCGCGGGGGCGTTTTGGCCGGAGCGCCCCCGCGGGGCCGTTCTCATGCCTCCAGCAGGCCCGATGTCGCGACCAGATAGCCGAGTTGGGCCCGGCTGTTGCTGCCCAGCTGCTCGGAGACCCTGCGCACGTGCTCGGCGACGCTGCGGCGGCTCATGCCGAGGCGCCGGGCGATCGACTCGTCCGTCTCGCCGCCCACGACCCCCTGCAGGATGGTCCGTTGCAGGTCGGAGGTGACGACCGGGGTGCGCAGCGGCACCCGTTCCGGGCGGACCGGGACCGCGCGGGCCCAGGCCTCGTCGAAGTGCCGGGCCAGGAAGCGGACCAGGGAGGGGTGCTGGATGCGCAGGGCCCGGTGCGGCTCGTCGGAGAACGGGACGAACGCGAGGTTCCGGTCGAAGACGATGATCCGGTCGGCGACCTCGGCGAGCGTTCTGACCTCGGCGCCCTCGGTCGTCACCCGCTCGATGTAGGCGAGCGTCGTACGGTCCGAGCGGACCGTGTGCTGGTAGATGGTCCGCTGCCGGATGCCCCGCCGCAGATTGCGCAGATCCCTGGGCAGCGACTCCTCCAGCACGTGCACGGGACGGCCGCCGCCCGGGTGGGCGGTGCGGACCTCCTCGCGGCAGCCCGCGACGCCCGCTTCGAGCGCCTTGCCGATGACCGCCTCGCCGGAGAGCCGGGTGAGGGCGGACGGTTCGAGCCGGTGCGCGTCGGCGTACAGGCCCTCGAACACGGACAGGGCGGCGCGGGCCGAACGCAGCGAGCGGCGCTGCCGGGCGATCGCCGCCTCGATGGGCCCGAGCACGTCGAACGAGGCGGTCTCGGGCGGTACGGGGACCAGGCGTCCCGGCACGTCGCGGTCGGCCACCATCAGATGCAGGGCGCTCAGGCAGCCGGGCACCTCGTCCGCCGGAAGGCTTCCGTCCGCGAGCGCGCGCCGGTAGGCCGCGAGGGCCGGTTCGCAGACGCGCTCCGGAGACGATTCGCGGCAATCGCACGCCCGTGGGCCGGAATGATCGTCCTTCACAAGCATGCAGATTACATTCGTGCAATCGCGCGGTCGTGGGCGAACGCGAATGCCCGGTGAGTATGTCCCGGTGACGCACGACATCGAACAGGCGGACGACCGACCGGATCAGGCACCCGACACCGATCAGGCCGGACGGGCGCGCGCGGAGCGCCGCTATCGATTCCTCGTCGCGGGATACGCGCTGTCCTCGTACGGCACCTTCCTGAATATGGTGGCGCTCAATCTGTTCGTCTACGAGACGACGGGCAGAGCGCTCGCGTTGGGCCTGTTCATGGCTGTGCGCCTGGCGTCCGGTTTTGTCGCCGGACTGATCGCGGGCGGTCTTCTCGCACGGTTCCGCGCGAAGAACGTGATGCTGTGGACGAATGCGGCGCAGGCGGCGGTGATGCTGCTGCTGGTCTTCGCACCGGAGGGGATGCGGACGGCCGCGTTGACGGCCGTTTCCGTGGTGGTCGGCGGCTGCGGAACGCTTTTCATGGTGGCGCTGCGCAGTTCCATTCCGGAGATGGTCGGCGAGGACCGGCGCTCCTGGGCCAACTCCCTTTCCATCACCGGGCGTTCGCTGGCGATGGTGGCCGGCTTCGCCTCCGCGGGCGTGGTGGTCTCGCTCGTCGGCTACACCGCCGCGTTCGTGGTGGACATGGCCACCTTCGTGGTCTGCGCCGTGACGGTGGCACTGCTGCCGGTCCCGGGCAGAGGCGGAGGAAAGGACACCCGGCCGGATTCGGAGGGGGATTCCGGCCGGGGTACGCGGAAGGGGCGGCCGGGCCGGTGGCGGCGGCCGGGCGCGTTCCTCGCGTCGGCCGCCGCGCCCGGTCTCGGTCTGATGGTGGTGCTGCGGAGTGTGGATGCCTTCGGCTCGTCCTCCCACAACGCCGCGCTGCCGGTCCACTCCGCCGCGCTCGACGCCGCGCACCCCGCCGTGTTCGTCAGCGGGTTCTGGTGTCTGTGGGCGCTGGGGAACGTCGCCGCGCAGCAGGTGATCCAGCGGTACGTCAGACGCACCGGGCGGACGGTGGGTGCGCCGGGCTTCGGGTACGGCACCTGTCTGATGTCGGGGGCGTTCATCCTGGCGTTCGCCGGGTTCCCGTGGGCGGCGACCGTGGTGATCGCCTTGGTGGCGGGGGCGGCCGACGGGCTCACGGAGGTCTCGTACACCTCCCATCTGCAGACGCTCCCCGCCGCTCTGCGCGGTCATGCCTTCGGGCTCTCCGCGACCGTCGAGAACCTGGGCTTCGGCGTCGGCATGATCCTGGTCGCGGCGGCACTCGACAGCTACAGCCCGCTGACCGTCGTCGCCTGGTCGCACGGGGCGGCCGTCGTGGTCGCGGTGGTGTTCCTCATCAGGGTGTCCGGGCCGCGCGGGCGGGCCGGTACGCCCGCCGCCGATCGCGACGGGCCGGTGCCGTGACGGCTCACGGGATTCACCTGATTCAGGTACGACGTTATTCAGCCAATCTTGCGGCGCTCGGCGCGGGGCCGGGCGCCCGTCACGCCGCCCCGCACACTCCCGGCGCGCCCCCGCCCGCCTCGGAGCCCGCCCCCGGCGCCGCCGGTCCGCCACCGCCGCTTTCACGCAGCGGGCCGCGCCGCGGACTTGCGGCGTACCGGGCCGCTTTGGTGGGTTGGCGGACGTTCCTGGAGCGCTCCGCCCCCGCCTCGAACACCGCCCGCACCGCGCCGCACCCGGCGGCCCGGCGCGGGCGCCTCCACCCTCACCGTCGAATCACCGGAAAGGCGGACGCCGAATGACGCCGCTTCCCCACCGCAGCCACAGCGACGACCTGCTGTCCTTCATCAGCACCAGCCCTTCCCCGTACCACGCGGTGGCCAGTGCCGCCCAGCGCCTGGAGAAGGCCGGCTTCCGCGAACTGCGGGGCACGGACGACTGGACGGGCACGACCGGCGGCAGCTTCGTCGCCCGCGGTGGTGCGCTGATCGCCTGGTACGCCCCCGAGGGTGCCCCGGCGCACACCCCCTTCCGGATCGCCGGCGCCCACACCGACTCCCCGAACCTGCGGGTCAAGCCCGCCCCCGACACCTCCTCCGCGGGCTGGCGGCAGATCGGTGTGGAGATCTACGGCGGCGTTCCGCTGAACACCTGGCTCGACCGCGACCTCGGCATCTCCGGGCGGCTCGCGCTGCGCACCCCGGGCGGCGGCACCGGCTCCCGGCTCGTCCGGATCGACGAACCCCTGATGCGGGTGCCCCAGTTGGCCATCCACCTGGACCATTCGGTCAACGAGGGACTCGCGCTCGACCGGCAGCGCCACCTCGCCCCGGTGTGGGCGCTCGGCGAGCGCGAGGAGGGCGCGCTGCTGCGCCGGGTCGCGGCGGCCGCCCAGGCGGAGCCGGACGAGGTGCTCGGCTGGGACCTGATGCTGCACGACATCCAGCCGCCCGGATACCTGGGCGCGGACCGCGAGTTCGTGGTGTCGGCGCGGCTGGACAACCTGGTGTCCGTGCACGCGGGCGTCACGGCCCTGACGGGTGCGGCGACCGCGGCCGAGGCGCCCGCGTACATTCCCGTGCTGGCCGCCTTCGACCACGAGGAGGTCGGCAGCGGTTCGGAGACGGGCGCCCAGGGTCCGCTGCTGGAGCGGGTCCTGAGCCGCTCGGTCATCGCCCGCGGCGGCAGCCCGGAGGACTGGTCGCGGGCCCTGGCCGGTGCCTTCTGCGTCTCCGCCGACATGTCCCACGCGGTGCACCCCAACTACGCGGAGCGGCACGACCCGGAGCACCGTCCGCTGCCGAACGGCGGGCCCGCGCTCAAGGTCAACGTCAACCAGCGGTACGCCACCGACAGCACCGGCATGGCGGTGTTCGCGGCGGCGTGCGAGCGGGCGGACGTACCGTGGCAGCCCTTCGTCTCCAACAACGCGATGCCGTGCGGCACCTCGATCGGCCCGATCACCGGGGCCCGGCTGGGTGTGCCGACAGTCGACGTGGGGGTGCCGGGGCTGTCCATGCACTCGGCGCGCGAGCTGTGCGGGGCGGACGACCCCGGTCATCTGGCCGCCGCTCTGGGCGCGTTCATGACGTCCGGCTGATCCGCGCCGAACGGCCCGGAGGGGCGGAGCGGCCTCGGCCGCCCCGCCCCTCCACGCGCCGGTGGAACGGTCCCGCTACGCGAACCGCTGCTGCGCGCCGCCGTCGCAGCTCTGCAGCTTCAGCGGCTCCTTCGCACCGGCCAGCGTCAGGCACAGCCCGGTCGAGGCCGCCGGGCGCAGGGTGCCCGACTGCTTCACGAACTGCTGGTTGGCGGCGCCCGAGCAGTTGTACAGGATGAGCGTGGCGCCCGCCTTGTAGTCGGCGCCCGGTACGTCCAGGCACCGGTCGTGGCTCAGCGCCGTACGCAGGGTCCTGGTGCCGGAGTCGTACCACCAGCCCTGGTTGCGGCCGCCGTGGCAGTCCCAGCCGCCGACCTTGGTGTCATTGCGGGTCACCGAGCCGGGGGCGTCCACGCAGGTGCCCGTGGCCTCGTTCTTCAGGGGCTTGAACAGGTCGTCCCACGCCCCGGCCTGCAGGACCGGCTTTCCGGTGCTCGCCGGGTCGGCGCAGCTCGCCTCGCGCAGGTTCGAGTTGTAGATCTGGGTCAGACAGGACGCGAAGGCGCCGTGGCCTCGCTCGTTCGGGTGGAAGGACTGCCGCAGGGAGTTGGAGTCCGGCGGGAAGTGCCCGAGGTCGATGTAGAGACCGCGGGCCCAGGTGGACTCGCTGCAGACCTCGTGGCCGTGGAAGAGCCGGGAGTTGTCGAGGTAGACGGCCCCGGTGTCGGCCGCGGCCTTGCGCATGCCGCGCTCGAAGGTGGGTACGGCGGTGTTGCGGCCCCAGGCGGCGTCGGAGTCGTAGCCGGCGCAGCCGCCGGGAAGCTTCCCGGGGAAGTCGGGGTTGTCGTAGAAGTCCGGGCCGATGGGGCTCGGGTAGCCCATGACCACGAGCTTGTAGTCGCTGTCGGCGTAGCCGGCCCCGGACATGACGGTCTTCAGGTCGCGCACGGTCTTCTCGACCTTGGGGACGAGCCCGTCGACGCGCGCCTGCCAGCCGCCGTCGTACTTGGGCTCGCAGGTGCCCTGGGAGAGCACCCAGCGCGTGACGCAGTCCGTCATGACCGGGCCGAACTGGAGGTCGTCGTTGGCACCCGCGACGAGCACGATCATCTTGATGCGGGTGTTGCGGGCCTTGATGGCGAGGTTGTCGCTCTGCACCAGCTCGTCGGCGTACTGCTTCGAGCCGCCGATCACGATGTTGCCGGTGTACGCGCCGGAGCAGGAGACGTTGTACGTGACGTCCGCCGGGATGCCGGTGCGGTGGATGGCCGAGTCGGGCGAGCGGTGGCACCAGTTGTCGGGGCCGTTGGTGCCGGCCTCGTACGTGCCGACGCCCTCGCCGGAGATCTCGCTGTCGCCGAGCGAGATCAGCCCGGTCTTGCGCTCCGCGAGCGGCCGCTCGGCCGGGTCGCCGTACAGCTTGGTGGCTTCCGCCGCGCGGATGGCCTCCAGTTCGGGTGACAGCGGGGTGGATGCGGTAGTGCTGGAACCGGACCGGTCCGTCGCGCCCGCCGGTCCGGCCGCGGCGGCCATGCCGCCGAGTGCCGCCGCCATGGCCGCGGCGGCCGCGACCGTACAGCGGAGTCTGTGCCTGGTGCGCCTCATTGCGCCTCCCCGGGTTGTGGTTACCCCCGGTATTTACTGGTCGGTAGGCAACTTGGGAATAGACAGAACAAGACAAGTGCTCAACTTTTTCAGGAGGTTGAACGAGATGGACGAGTCACAGACCGGCGCAGGGACCCCCGCGGGCTCCACGGATTTCCGTGTCGAGCACGACTCGATGGGCGAGGTGAGGGTGCCCGCGCACGCCAAGTGGCGGGCCCAGACGCAGCGCGCGGTGGAGAACTTCCCGGTGTCCGGGCAGCGCCTGGAGCGGGCCCACATCGAGGCCCTGGCCAGGATCAAGGCCGCCGCCGCCAAGGTGAACGCCGAGCTGGAGGTGCTCGACCCGGAGATCGCCGCGGCCATCCAGGAGGCCGCCGCCGAGGTCGCCGAGGGGCGCTGGGACGACCACTTCCCGGTCGATGTCTTCCAGACCGGCTCGGGCACCTCGTCCAACATGAACACCAACGAGGTGGTGGCCACGCTCGCCACCGAGCGCCTGGGCCGCGAGGTCCATCCGAACGATCACGTCAACGCCTCGCAGTCGTCCAACGACGTCTTCCCGTCCTCCATCCACATCGCCGCGACGGCGGCCGTCACCGGCGACCTGATCCCGGCGCTGGAGCATCTGGCGGCCGCCCTGGAGCGCAAGGCCGCCGAGTTCGCCACGGTCGTGAAGTCGGGGCGCACGCATCTGATGGACGCCACGCCCGTCACCCTCGGCCAGGAGTTCGGCGGCTACGCGGCACAGATCAGGTACGGGGTCGAGCGGCTGCGCGCCTCCCTCCCCCGCCTCGCCGAGCTGCCCCTGGGCGGCACGGCCGTGGGCACCGGCATCAACACCCCGCCCGGCTTCTCCGCCGCAGTGATCGCCGAGGTCGCCCGCACCACCGGGCTGCCGCTGACGGAGGCCCGGGACCACTTCGAGGCGCAGGGCGCGCGGGACGGGCTCGTGGAGACCTCGGGCCAGCTGCGTACCATCGCCGTCTCGCTCACCAAGATCTCCAACGATCTGCGCTGGATGGCCTCCGGACCGCGCACCGGACTGGCCGAGATCAACCTCCCCGACCTCCAGCCGGGCTCGTCCATCATGCCGGGGAAGGTGAACCCGGTCGTCCCCGAGGCCGTGCTGATGGTCGCCGCCCAGGTGACGGGGAACGACACGACGGTCGCCACGGCGGGCGCGGCCGGCAACTTCGAGCTGAACGTGATGCTTCCGGTCATCGCGAAGAACCTGCTGGAGTCCGTCCGGCTGCTGGCCAACGTCTCCCGGCTGCTCGCGGACCGCACGGTCGACGGGATCACGGCGAACGCGGAACGGGCCAGGGAGTACGCCGAGTCCTCGCCGTCCGTCGTCACCCCGCTGAACAAGTACATCGGCTACGAGGAGGCGGCGAAGGTCGCCAAGAAGTCCCTCGCCCAGCGCCGCACCATTCGCGAGGTGGTCCTGGACTCGGGATACGTCGAGCGCGGCGACCTCACCGTGGAACAGCTCGACGAGGCCCTGGACGTGCTGCGCATGACCCGCCCCTGACCTGCGCCGCGGCGGCGGGGCTCCGGGGGCCTCTAAGATCCGTCCATGGCAGGCAAGGGAGACATCGAGCACTGGGCGCCGGGTGATCAGATCCTGTGGCGCTACCGCCGCAACGGCGTGTCGGACGGGTCCGGGGCGCCGGAGCGTGCCCCTGATCCGTTCCACATCTGCCGTCCCGTCACCGTGGTCCAGGACACCGACGAGCTGCTCGCGGTGTGGGTGGCGCCCGGCACCGAGTGCGTGAAGCCGGTGCTGGCGGACGGCAAGGACGTGCACGCCGAGCCGCTCGCCACCCGCTACACCGCCCCGCGCACCACCGCCCGCTCCACCTGGCTGGGAAACGGCGTGCTGAAGCTCGCCCGGCCCGGCGAGCCCTGGTCCGTCTGGCTGTTCTGGGATCCGGTCTGGCAGTTCCGCAACTGGTACGTGAACCTGGAGGAACCGCACACCCGCTGGCAGGGCGGCGTCGACTCCGAGGATCACTTTCTCGACATCTCCGTGCGCCCCGACCGCAGTTGGGTCTGGCACGACGAGGACGAGTTCGCCATGGCGCAGCAGGCCGGTCTGATGGCCCCGCGGACCGCGCGGCGGGTGCGGCAGGCGGGCCTGGCCGCCGTCGAAGTGATCCAGGACTGGGGCGCCCCGTTCCGCGACGGCTGGGAGGACTGGCGGCCCGATCCACAATGGCGGGTTCCCGCGCTTCCCGATGACTGGGACCGCACCCCCTCGCGTATGCCGTCGTGAGACCCTTGATGCACCCCAGGGGGACAAACGTAGGATCGTCCTCCGGAGTGCCGCTCCACTCCAACCGGAATGTGCGGCACCGGACCTGACCACAAGTCACCGCACGAGCACCACGCACTGAATGAGCTGTATGAGCCACATCAGTCGTATGAATCGTATGAACCACTACGAGGGGGTGGAGACGTGCTCGCTGTTGCCCGCCCTGTCGCCGGAAACGTTGTCACCGACCCACCCCGCAGGCATCCGGTTTCAGCCCCTCGTTCCGGGGCATCCGGTGACAGCCGTTGTTATCGCCGCTCCTGCCGGGGCACAGTAACGCCCCAACAGGTGATTGCCTCATACAACCGGCCCGGACGGACGGAACCCCACGCGTGACGGAGCACCCCACCTCCCACGAAGGCCGGCAGCCTCTCGCCGCCCGGTCGCAGGAACGCACCCGGCCGCGGCAGCAGGACGCCGCGCCGGCCGCTTCCCCTGCCTCCGCCGCGATCCCCAGCCCGGCCATGGCGCCGGGAGCGGGAGCCGGCCCCGCGGCGAGCGTCGCCCCGGCAGGACTCGATCCACAGGCCGCGGCCCGTCGCGAGGGCGACCGGCTGCGTTTCGTCGGGGCGGCCACCCGGCGGATCGCCCGCGGCATAGACCTGGACGAGATCGTGCTGGGCCTGTGCCGGGCCAGCGTGCCCACGTTCTCCGACGCCATACTGGTCTACCTCCGCGACCCGCTCCCGGTCGGCGACGAGCGGCCGGTCTCCCCCTTCGTGCTGCGGCTGCGCCGGTCCGACCGGCTGCGGCTGAGCGAGGAGGAGACGGAGAGCGCGCCGGACACCGAGCGCCTGCGGCTGCCGGTCATCGATCCGCACGGCGACCTGACGCCCGCGGCCGAGCTGTGCGAGGTCCGTTCGGGCGGCGCGCTGGCCGAGGTGCTGCGCGGGGTGCGGCCGGTCTTCGGGGACTCCGCGGCGGCCCGGGCCGCGCTGCCCGAGCTGCTCGGCGCCGGCCGGACCGTACCCACCGGACACCGCGCGATCCTCGCCCCGCTGCGCGGCCGGCGGCGGGTGATCGGCGCCGCGGTCTTCCTGCGCGGGACGGAACGGCCGTCCTTCGAGTCCAACGACCTGCTGGTCGCGGCCCAGTTGGCGACGCACACCGCGCTCGGCATCGACAAGGCCGTGCTGTACGGACGCGAGGCGTACATCGCCGACGAGCTCCAGCGCACCATGCTGCCCGACTCGCTGCCGCAGCCGACCGGCGTCCGGCTCGCCTCCCGCTATCTGCCGGCCGCCGAGACGGCCCGGGTCGGCGGCGACTGGTACGACGCGATCCCGCTGCCCGGGAGCAGGGTCGCCCTGGTCGTCGGCGACGTCATGGGCCACTCCATGACGTCCGCGGCGATCATGGGGCAGCTGCGCACCACCGCGCAGACCCTCGCCGGGCTCGACCTGCCGCCGCAGGAGGTGCTGCACCACCTCGACGAGCAGGCGCAGCGGCTCGGCAGCGACCGCATGGCGACCTGCCTGTACGCGGTGTACGACCCGGTCGCGCACCGGATCACCATCGCCAACGCCGGGCATCCGCCGCCCGTCCTGCTCCACCTGGGCGGCCGTGCGGAGGTGCTGCGGGTGCCGCCGGGCGCCCCGATCGGTGTCGGCGGGGTGGACTTCGAGGCCGTCGAGCTGGACGCGCCCGCCGGCGCCACGCTGCTGCTGTACACCGACGGTCTGGTGGAGTCCCGGCTGCGGGACGTCTGGACCGGGATCGAGCAGCTGCGCGAGCGGCTCGCCGCCACCGCCCGGCTGACCGGCCCGGACCACTCGCCGCCGCTGGAGGCGCTGTGCGACGACGTCCTGGACATGCTCGGTCCGGGCGACCGGGACGACGACATCGCGCTGCTCGCCGCCCGGTTCGACGGGATCGCGCCGAGCGACGTCGCGTACTGGCACCTCGAACCGGAGGAGACCGCGCCGGGCCGGGCCCGCAGGCTGGCCCGCCGCGCGCTCGGCCGCTGGGGTCTCGACGATCTCTCCGACTCGGTGGAACTGCTGGTCAGCGAGGTGGTGACCAATGCGGTGCGTTATGCGGAGCGACCGGTGACGCTGCGGCTGCTGCGTACCGACACCCTGCGCTGCGAGGTCGGCGACGACTCCCCGCAGCTGCCCCGGCAGCGCCGGGCGCGGGACATGGACGAGGGCGGTCGCGGTCTGTTCCTGGTGAACCGGCTTGCCAGGAGGTGGGGGGCGACGCGCCTTTCCACCGGCAAGGTGGTCTGGTTCGAGATGCCGACGCGGGGCCAGTAGCCGGGCCGGACGAAAGGGTCCGGAACGGGCACGGGGCAGAGCCCTGTACGCAGGGTAGCGAAATGTTGCCGACCTCCTGTCGGCGGGTTTGACTTCAGTCGTGAACGAGACGACCTGACCGAAACCCCCACCGACGGGAGGACGCTCGTGTCCGAGGAACCCAAGACCAGAAACACCCCCTACACCACGAACAACGCCGGAATCCCGGTGGAGAGCGATGAACACTCGCTCACTGTCGGAGCCGACGGACCGATCCTGCTCCAGGACCACTACCTCATCGAGAAGATGGCCCAGTTCAACCGTGAACGGGTCCCCGAACGAGTGGTCCACGCCAAGGGATCCGGCGCGTACGGCACCTTCAAGGTGACCAATGACGTCAGCCAGTTCACCAAGGCCGACATGTTCCAGCCGGGCAAGCAGACCGCCATGCTCGCCCGCTTCTCCACGGTCGCCGGTGAGCAGGGATCCCCGGACACCTGGCGGGACCCCCGTGGATTCGCCCTGAAGTTCTACACGGAGCAGGGCAACTACGACATGGTCGGCAACAACACGCCGGTCTTCTTCGTACGTGACCCGATGAAGTTCCAGGACTTCATCCGCTCGCAGAAGCGCCGTCCGGACAGCGCGGTGCGCGACCACGACATGCAGTGGGACTTCTGGACCCTGTCCCCCGAGTCCGCGCACATGGTGACGTGGCTGATGGGCGACCGGGGCATCCCGAAGACGTACCGCCACATGAACGGCTACAGCTCGCACACCTACATGTGGGTCAACGCGGGCGGCGAGCGGTTCTGGGTGAAGTACCGCTTCAAGACCGACCAGGGCATCGACTTCTACACGCAGGACGAGGCCGACCGGATGGCCGGTGTGGACGGCGACGTCCACCGCCGCGACCTGTTCGAGGCGATCAAGCGCGGTGACCACCCGAGCTGGACGCTGTACGTCCAGGTGATGCCGTTCGACGACGCGCCCGACTACCGGTTCAACCCGTTCGACCTCACGAAGGTGTGGCCGCACGGCGACTACCCGGAGATCGAAGTCGGCCGGATGACGCTGAACGAGAACCCGGAGGACTTCTTCGTCCACATCGAGCAGGCGTCCTTCGAGCCGTCGAACCTGGTGCCCGGCATCGGTCCGTCGCCCGACAAGATGCTGCTCGGCCGGCTCTTCTCGTACCCGGACACCCACCGGTACCGGATCGGCCCGAACTACGCGCAGCTGCCCCCGAACCGCCCGCGGTTCGGCCGGAACTCGTACGCGAAGGACGGTCCGATGCGGTACGAGCCGAGCCGTACCGGAGCGGTCTACGCGCCGAACTCCTACGGCGGCCCGGCGGCGGACACCGCGCGCTACGGCGACCCGGCGGGCTGGGCCACGGCGGGCGAGATGGTCCACGAGGCGTACAAGCTGCACAGCGAGGACGACGACTGGGGCCAGGCGGGCACGATGGTGCGCAAGGTGCTCGACGACGCGGCCCGCGAGCGGCTGGTGGGGAACATTTCCGGCCATCTGCTGGACGGCGTGAGCGCCCCGGTCCTGGAGCGCGCGCTGCAGTACTGGCGCAACGTGGACAAGGACCTAGGCGACCGGATCGCCAAGAAGGTCAACGGCGGCTGACATACGGGAAACGGATCAGGGGCGGTGCCGGCCGGCACCGCCCCTGATTCATGTGTTCGTCGTCGGCTCAGGAGCTCATCGCGCGGGAGGAGCGCCGTTGGCGATGTTGTTCTCGTTGCCGTCGGCCGGCTTGCCGGGGACCCCGCCGCCCGGCTGGCCCGGGGACTGGCTCGGCGGCACGTCCGGGGACTGGCTCGGGGGCGGCACGTCCGGGGACTGGCTCGGCGGCACGTCGGGCGACTGGCTCGGGCTCTGCGAGGGCGCGTCCGGCGACTGGGACGGGGTGGTGTCGGTGCTCGCCGACTGCGAGGGGCTCGCCGGCGGTGTGCTCGGCACGGTGACCTCGCCGCGCTCGACGTCCTCCAGGTCGAACCGGGCGCTGGAGCCGCCGCCCAGGGCACCGAGCGTGTAGTCCGCCCAGATCTGTGCCGGGAAGCCACCGCCGTTGGCCCGGCCGGAGTTGGCCGTGCCGGTCAGGCTGACCTGGCCGCCGCCCTCCTTGGGCGATTCGCCGAAGAGCGCGACGACCGTGGTGAGCTCCGGGGTGTAGGCGGCGAACCAGGCCGACTTGTTGTTCTCCGACGTACCCGTCTTGCCCGCCGCCTCGTACGCCGAGGTGTTGGCCGCCCGGCCGGAGCCGCTGTCCACCACGCCGGTCAGGACGGAGGTCACGGTGTCGGCGGACTTGCGGCTGATCACCTGGCTGCCGATGCCCTCGACCGGCTCCACCGTCCGGTCGCGGTGCTTGGCCGACTTCACGATGAACGGGGTGACCTTCTTGCCGTGGTTGTCGAGCGTGGCGTACGCGCCCGCCATGTCCCAGGTCGAGGCGTTCATGGTGCCGAGCGTGATGGCGGGGCGCTCGGGGAAGTTCTCGTCCGGTACGCCGAGGGCCAGCGCGGTCTTCTTCACCGCGGGCGGGCCGACATCGACGACCATCTGCGCGAAGACCGAGTTGATCGACGCGTTCATCGCCTTCTGCACGGTGACGCTGCCGTAGCTCTGGTTGTCCTCGTTCTCCGGAGCGAACGGGGTGTCGCTGCCCACCACGGGCCGCTTGCTGGTGCCGTCGTAGCGGGTGTTGACACCGATCAGGTCGCCGTCCTGGGTCTTCGACCCGTTCTCCAGCGCGGAGGCGAGCACCAGCGGCTTGAAGGTGGAGGCGGGCTGGTAGTCCCGGCGGGTGGCGTTGGAGTAGTAGTGCTTGACGTAGTCCACGCCGCCGTACATCGCGACGACGGCGCCGGTCTTCGGGTTCACCGAGGTGGCACCGGCCTGGACCGTCGCGTCGACCTTGTTGTTCTTGCGGTCCAGCTTGGACTCCAGCTGGCGGTCGACCGACTGCTCCAGCTGCTTCTGCCGCTTCTTGTCGATGTTGAGCGTGAAGGTCCAGCCGCCGGCCTGCCGCATCTCCGCGGTGATGCCCTGCTTCTCCAGCTCCTTGTTGGCCGCCTCGACGAGGTAGCCGGTCTGGCCCTCCATGCCCTTGGCGGGCTTGGCCTTGTGCGGCTTCGGGAAGGTGAGCTTGTCGCGCTCGGCCTTGTCGAGCCAGTGCATCTCGACCATGTTGTCGAGCGTGTAGCCCCAGCGCTCCTTGACCAGCTTCTTGCCGGTTTCGCTCGCGGTCTGCCAGTCGTACTGACTGGGGGCCTGGAGCACCGAGGCCAGGTAGGCGCCCTGGGAGACGTTGAGGTCCTTGGCGTCGACGCCGTAGTAGGCCTGTGCGGCGGCCTGGATGCCGCTCGCGCCCCGCCCGTAGTAGCTGGTGTTGATGTACCCGGCGAGGATGTAGTCCTTGCCCTTCTTGTTCTCGATCTTGAGCGAGATCACCAGTTCCTTGAGCTTCCGGCTGATCGTCGGGTCCTGCGTCAGGTAGTAGTTCTTGACGTACTGCTGGGTGATGGTCGAGCCACCCTGCTTGCCCTTGCCGCTGAGGGTGTTGATCAGGCCGCGCGCGGTGCCCTTCAGGTCGACGCCCTTGTCGTCGTAGAACGACTTGTTCTCGGCGGCGACGAAGGTGTGCTGCACCTCCTTGGGCACCTCGGCCAGGTCGACGATCTGACGGTTGACGCCGTTGCCGGTGCGGGTCAGCAGCGACCCGTCGCTGTACTGGTAGACGTTGCTCTGCCGCTCGGCCAGGGCGTTGGCCTTGGGGATGTCCACGTACATGTAGAGCGCGACGAAGGCGCCCATGATCAGCAGGCAGAGTCCGAAGAAGGCGCCCAGCATCTTCTTCCAGGTGAAGAGTCTGCGTATGCCGCCGCTCTTCGCGGCCCGCCGCGCTCCGCGCCGCTGGGCTCGTCGCGCATCCGCTCGACCCATCGCTGTTTCGCTCCTGTTTCTCTGCTCGACCAGATCCGCTCAGCCGAACCAGCTAACACCGTCAGCAAGGACAAAAAGCGAGCGATGCGGTCTTTTACGGACGTGACAATCAGCACCCGCTCCCAAGGGAACCGACTCACGAAGGGTGCCCAAGGTTGCGAACACAGGTAATGTGTAATCACATTGCTAGCACCGAGTCAGTCTTTCGAAACGGGGGATTCCATGCCCGACCACGGCAATCCGCACAATGTGGCCACCCTTGCCGCCGACCTCACGCCCGACGCCCCGCAGATGCCCGAACCGCAGGTGAGAGAGGTGACGGCGCACAGCATCCCCGGCGGTCTCGGCCTGCTGCTGACCGTGCTGGGGGTGATCGCCGGCATCGGTCTGGCGATAGTCGGCGGCGTCGTCGGTTCGAACGGGAACAACGCCCTGGGCGTCCCCGTCTGCATCTTCGGCGTCCTGCTCGTCATCGCCTCGTTCTTCTGCATGACGGGTGTGAAGATGGTCGCACCGGGCGAGGCCCGGGTGATCCAGCTCTTCGGCCGCTACGTCGGCACGATCCGTACCGACGGGCTGCGCTGGATCAACCCGCTCACCAGCAGCCGGAAGATCTCCACCCGGGTCCGCAACCACGAGACCGCGGTCCTGAAGGTCAACGACGCCTACGGCAACCCGATCGAGCTCGCGGCGATCGTCGTCTGGAAGGTCGAGGACACCGCGCAGGCGCTCTTCGAGGTCGACGACTTCCTGGAGTTCGTCGCCACCCAGACCGAGGCGGCCGTCCGGCACATCGCGATCGAGTACCCGTACGACGCCCACGAGGAGGGCGGCCTCTCGCTGCGCGGCAACGCGGAGGAGATCACCGAGAAGCTGGCCGTGGAGCTCACCGCCCGGGTGCAGGCCGCCGGCGTACGGATCATCGAATCGCGCTTCAGCCACCTCGCGTACGCCCCCGAGATCGCCTCCGCGATGCTCCAGCGCCAGCAGGCCGGCGCGGTGGTCGCGGCCCGGCAGCAGATCGTCGAGGGCGCGGTCGGCATGGTCGAGATGGCGCTCACCCGGATCGCCGAGCAGGACATCGTCGAGCTCGACGCGGAGCGCAAGGCGTCCATGGTCAGCAATCTGATGGTGGTGCTGTGCGGTGACCGCGCGGCGCAGCCGGTCCTGAACACGGGCACTCTTTACCAGTGACCGAACAGACCCCGGCACGCCGGACCCCGCCGCAGCGCAAGCAGATGCTGCTGCGGCTGGATCCGGCGGTGCACGACGCGCTGGCCCGCTGGGCCTCCGACGAACTGCGCAGCGCGAACGCCCAGATCGAGTTCCTGCTGCGCAGGGCGCTGGCGGAGGCGGGCCGCCTGCCGGGTACGGCGCGGCCGATCCCCCGCCGGGGGCGGCCGCCGAAGGACGCGTCGGGCCCGTCCGACGGCTGAACACCGGGGATCCGGGGGCGGGGGCCCGGTATACACCAGAGGTATACACGCCGTGTACAGTGCTCGGCATGTCTATCGGCCACACCCTGCTCGGACTCCTGGAGTCCGGCCCCCGCCACGGCTACGACCTGAAGCGCGCGTTCGACGAGAAGTTCGGCCACGACCGCCCCCTGCACTACGGCCAGGTCTACTCGACCATGTCCCGGCTGCTCAAGAACGGCCTCGTCGAGGTCGACGGCGTGGAGAGCGGCGGCGGCCCGGAGCGCAAGCGGTACGCCATCACCGAGGCCGGGATCACCGATGTCGGCGCCTGGCTGGCGCAGCCGGAGAAGCCCGAGCCGTACCTCCAGTCGACGCTCTACACCAAGGTCGTCCTGGCCCTGCTCACCGGCCGCAGCGCCGAGGCCCTGCTGGACACCCAGCGCACCGAGCACCTGCGCCTCATGCGCATCCTCACCGACCGCAAGCGCAAGGGCGACCTCGCCGATCAGCTGATCTGCGACCACGCGCTCTTCCACCTCGAAGCCGATCTGCGCTGGCTGGAACTGACCGCCGCCCGGCTCGACCGTCTCGCCGCGGAGGTGGGCGCATGATTCCCGTAGGTTCCCTGCTCAGCGCCGACAGCCTGTACAAGACGTACGGCCAGACGCCCGCCCTCGACGGCGCCTCGTTCTCCATCCACCCCGGTGAGGTCGTCGCCGTGATGGGCCCCTCCGGCTCCGGCAAGTCGACCCTGCTGCACTGCCTCGCCGGAATCGTCACGCCCGACCGGGGCACGATCACCTACGCGGGCCGCGAGCTCTCCGCCATGTCGGACGCCGAGCGCAGCGCCCTGCGCCGCACCGAGTTCGGCTTCGTCTTCCAGTTCGGCCAGCTCGTCCCGGAGCTGACCTGCGTCGAGAACGTCGCCCTGCCGCTCCGCCTGGCCGGCGCCAGGCGCAAGGAAGCAGAACGCACCGCCCGCCACTGGCTGGAACGCCTGGAGGTCGACAACGTGGCCGCCAAGCGCCCCGGCGAGGTCTCCGGCGGCCAGGGCCAGCGCGTCGCCGTGGCCCGCGCGCTGGCCGCCTCCCCGAAGGTGATCTTCGCGGACGAGCCGACCGGTGCACTGGACTCCCTCAACGGCGAGCGGGTCATGGAGCTGCTCACCGAGGCGGCCCGGTCCACCAATGTCGCCGTGGTCCTGGTGACCCACGAGGCGCGGGTCGCCGCGTACTCGGACCGCGACGTCACCGTGCGCGACGGCCGGACCCGCGACCTGGAGCACGCCGTATGACCCTGCTCGACCAGAAGAACGCACCGGCCGGGGCCCCGCCGCGGCCCGCCCCGCCCACCGGTGTCGCCGCCCGGCTCCGCGACCTCGGTCTCGGCATCCGGTTCGCCGCGGGCGGCGGGCGCGAGGGCTGGGTCCGCACCGTACTGACCGCCGTCGGCGTCGGTCTCGGTGTGGCGCTGCTCCTGACCGCCGCCTCCGCGCCGCATCTGCTCCAGGAGCGGTCCGCGCGCAGCCAGGCCCGCGCCGAGAGCGCCGTCCCGGGCGGGCCGGACGCACAGGCGAAGAAGTCCGACACCTCGGTGCTCCGGATCAACGCGGAGACCGAGTACCGCGGCCGCACCGTCGAGGGCTGGCTGATGCGCGCGGACGGTACGCGTCCGGTCGTCCCGCCGGGCGTCGAGCGTTTCCCCGGCGCGGACGAGATGGTGGTCTCCCCCGCGCTGAAGGAGCTGCTGGACTCCTCGGAGGGCAGCCTCCTCAGGGAACGGCTGCCGTACCGGATCACCGGCACGATCGCCGGCTCCGGCCTGGTCTCGCCGGGGGACCTGGTCTACTACGCGGGCAGCGACACCCTGACCCCCGCCAACGGCGGTCACCGGATCGCCGGTTACGGGAATCCGGGCGAGGGCGAGGAGATGCCGCCCGTCCTCATCGTGCTGATCATCATGATCTGCGTGGTGCTGCTGGTGCCGGTCGCGATCTTCATCGTGACGGCGGTGCGGTTCGGCGGCGACCGCCGCGACCGCCGGCTCGCCGCGCTGCGCCTGGTCGGCACGGACATCCGGATGACCCGCCGGATCGCGGCCGGCGAGGCCGTGTTCGGGGCGCTCCTCGGGCTGCTGACCGGTGTGGTGCTCTTCCTGGTGGGGCGTCGTTTCGTCGGTCACATCGAGATGTGGGACGTCAGCGTCTTCCCGTCCGACCTGGTGCCCGACCTCCGGCTGACGGCGCTGGTCGTGGTCGCCGTTCCGCTGACGGCGCTGGTGGTCACGCTGGCCGCCCTGCGCTCGGTGGTGATCGAGCCGCTCGGCGTCGTACGGGGCGGCCGCAACCGCAGGCGCCGGTTCTGGTGGCGGCTGGTGATGCCGGTCGCGGGCCTGGTGGTGCTCGGCATGACCGGCAAGGTCGACGAGTTCACCCCGGTCGATCCGTACCCGATCGCGGGCGGTGCCGTGCTGGTCCTGGTCGGGCTCGCGCTGCTGCTGCCGTGGCTGGTCGAGGCGTGCGTGAACCGGCTGCACGGCGGCCCGGTGCCCTGGCAGCTGGCCACCCGCAGGCTCCAGCTGAGCAGCGGCGCGGCCTCCCGCGCGGTCAGCGGCATCACGGTCGCGGTCGCGGGCGCGGTGGCGTTGCAGATGCTGTTCGCGGCGGTGGGCGACGAGTTCAACAGGATGACGGGGCAGGACCCGTCGCGGGCCCAGTTCTACACGTACTCCGAGAAGGTCACCCCGGAGGCGGCCGGCCGGACCATCGAGCAGTTCAAGGCCACCAAGGGCGTGGAGGCCGTCATCGGCAAGGTCGAGGTGTACGTCACCAGGCCCGGCAAGTTCGAGGGCGACGACGTCCAGCCCACCACCAGTCTGATCGTCGGCGACTGCGGGACCCTGCGCGAACTGGCCCGGATCGAGTCCTGCAAGGACGGCGACACCTTCGTGGTCCACCCCAGGAACGACAAGGAGCTGTCCGACTGGGTCGACCAGACGGCCCGCAAGGGCAAGGAGGTCGAGATCAGCAGCGCTCCCGGCGGGAAGACGATGCGGTGGACGCTGCCCGCGGACTCCCCGACGGTCCTCGCCCGCCACGATCCGCTGGGCGAGGACTCCTGGGGCATCATGGCCACCACCGGCGCGATCGACCCGAGCACGCTGCCCGGCGCGACGACCCAGTCGCAGATCCGGGTCGACGAGAGCGTCGAGGATGTCGCGGAGTACGTGCGCAACACCGCGGCCAGGCTCGACCCCGCGATGCGGGTCGCGTCCCTCAGGTCGGTGGCGCGCGACGAGAAGTACGCCAGTGTGCAGCGCGGCCTCCAGGTAGGTGCGACGGCGACGCTGCTGCTGATCGCCGCCGCGATGCTGGTCGCCCAGCTGGAGCAGTTGCGCGAGCGCAAGCGGCTGCTCTCGGTGCTGGTCGCCTTCGGCACCCGGCGCTCCACCCTCGCCTGGTCGGTGCTCTGGCAGACCGCCCTGCCGGTGGTCATCGGACTGGCGGTGGCCGTGGCGGGCGGGCTCGGCCTCGGCGCCACGCTGATCGCGATGCTCGACAAGGAGGTCACCGACTGGTGGCTGTTCCTGCCGATGACCGGCGCGGGCGCGGCGCTGATCCTGCTGGTCACGCTGGTGTCGCTGCCACCGCTGTGGCGCATGATGCGCCCGGACGGCCTGCGTACGGAGTGACGGAGCGGTGGTGAAGGGGGTGCGGTCCCGCGGGACCGCACCCCCTTCGCCTCTCAGTCGCTTCGTGTGCCGGTCGTCACCCGCACCGGCAGCCCCCGCATCGCCTCTCGCAGCGCCGCCGCGAACTCCTCGAACTCCTCGTGCCGCGCCGCCCCCGTACGCATCCCCAGCGCCACCCGTCTCGACGGCGCCGGTTCCGCGAAGTACCCGGTGGCCAGCGCGTCGTTGCGGCCGGTCTCGACCGTCACCGCGGTCCGCGGCAGCAGCGTCACACCGAGCCCGCCGGCCACCAGCTGGACCAGTGTGGAGAGCCCGGCGGCGGTCGTGGTGACCGGCGCCCCCTCCGTGCGGCCGGCCTCCCGGCAGATGTCCAGCGCCTGGTCGCGCAGGCAGTGCCCCTCGTCGAGCAGCAGCAGCGGCAGCTCGCGCAGCGCCTCGCGCGGAATGTCGGCGCGCCCGCCCAGCCAGTGGTCCTTCTCCATCACGAGCACGAAGTCCTCGTCGAAGAGCGGGAGTTCGGTCACCCCGGGCACTCCGAGCGGCACCGCGAGCAGCAGCAGGTCGAGCCGTCCCGCGGCCAGCCCCTCCAGCAACGAGGAGGTCTGCTCCTCGTGCACCTGGAGGTCGAGCTCCGGGTAGCGCTCGTGGACCAGCCGCAGCACGGTCGGCAGCAGGTACGGGGCGACGGTCGGGATCACACCGAGCCTGAGCACCCCGGTGAACGGCGCCCGGACCGCCTCCACCTCCTCCATCAGCTCGCCGACGGCCTCCAGCACCGCCCGGGCCCGTACCGCGAGCCGCTCCCCGGCCGGCGAGAGCAGCACCTTGCGCGTCGTACGCTCGATGAGCTGGACACCCAGTGCCTCCTCCAGCGCCGAGACCGCCCCGGAGAGCGCCGGCTGACTCATCCCGATTGCTGCCGCCGCGTCCCTGAAGTGCAGGTACTCCGCGACGGCCACGAAGGCGCGCAGCTGCGACAGGCTGGGCTGTTTGGGCCGACTGCCCGGATTGCTCTGGGCCACTGATAGGCACCTCCGATCATCACGGCCGAGTGTAGCTATTTCCGCGATCAATGCACTCTGTGCCAAGGTGGACTCCGTCCAACCCTCAGGAAAACCCCCAAAAGGGAATTCCTACGCTACAAGGAGAGCGCGTGCTCACTGTCGGTGACAAGTTCCCCGAGTTCGACCTGACTGCTTGTGTCTCGCTGGAGAGCGGCAAGGAGTTCGAGCAGATCAACCACAAGACCTACGAGGGCAAGTGGAAGATCGTCTTCGCGTGGCCGAAGGACTTCACCTTCGTGTGCCCCACCGAGATCGCCGCCTTCGGCAAGCTGAACGACGAGTTCGCCGACCGTGACGCCCAGATCCTCGGCTTCTCCGGTGACTCCGAGTTCGTGCACCACGCCTGGCGCAAGGACCACCCGGACCTGACCGACCTGCCCTTCCCGATGATGGCCGACTCGAAGCACGAGCTCATGCGTGACCTCGGCATCGAGGGCGAGGACGGCTTCGCCCAGCGCGCCGTCTTCATCGTCGACCAGAACAACGAGATCCAGTTCACGATGGTGACCGCCGGTTCCGTGGGCCGTAACCCCAAGGAGGTCCTGCGGGTCCTGGACGCCCTGCAGACCGACGAGCTGTGCCCGTGCAACTGGACCAAGGGCGAGAACACCCTCGACCCGGTCGCGCTCCTCTCGGGCGAGTGAGCTGACAGCGACATGGCACTCGACGAACTGAAGGCCGCCGTTCCGGACTTCGCCAAGGACCTGAAGCTGAACCTCGGTTCGGTCATCGGGAACAGCGAACTTCCGCAGCAGCAGCTCTGGGGCACCGTCCTCGCCTGCGCGATCGCCTCGCGCTCGCCGAAGGTGCTGCGCGAGCTGGAGCCGGAGGCCAGGGCCAACCTCTCCGCGGAGGCGTACACCGCCGCGAAGTCGGCCGCCGCCATCATGGCGATGAACAACGTCTTCTACCGGACCCGGCACCTGCTGTCGGACCCCGAGTACGGGACGCTCCGGGCGGGTCTGCGGATGAACGTCATCGGCAAGCCCGGCGTGGAGAAGATCGACTTCGAGCTCTGGTCGCTCGCCGTCTCCGCGATCAACGGCTGCGGCCAGTGCCTGGACTCCCACGAGCAGGTGCTGCGCAAGGCCGGCGTGGACCGTGAGACCATTCAGGAAGCCGTCAAGATCGCCTCGGTGATCCAGGCGGTCGGCGTGACCCTCGATGCCGAGGCCGTGCTCGCCGAGTAGGACCAGCAGTACCCCTTGTACGAGAAGGGCCCCAGGGACGACCGACCGTCCCCGGGGCCCTTCTCCCTTCTGCCCGTGGGCCTATGTGCCGGACCCGTTCTTCTTCGTGTCCCCGTCGGCGCGGTCCTCGTCGTCGCCGTAGTCGATGTCCTCGGGCGGCGATCCGGGCGCGGGTGTCGGAGCGAGATCGACGGCGGTCGCCCCGCGTGGGGACGGCGCGTAGCGCAACGCCTGTTCCTGTCCGTACGCCCGCAGATAGCCGACCACCGTGTTGGTGACCGCGACCAGCGGCACCGCGACGACCGCGCCGCCGATGCCGGCGATCATGCCGCCCGCGGCGACCGAGAGGACCACGGCGAGCGGATGCACCCGCACCGCGCGTCCCAGGATGAACGGCTGGAGCACATGGCCCTCGATCTGCTGTACGGCGAGCACCACCGCCAGCACCATCAGGGCGGTGAACACGCCCTGGGTGACCAGCGCGACGACCACCGCCAGCGCCCCGGAGATCACGGCGCCGACCAGCGGGATGAAGGCGAAGAGGAAGATGAAGACCGCCAGCGGCACCGCCATCGGCACATCGAGGAAGAAGATCCCGAGCCCGATGAAGATCGCGTCGATCAGCGCCACTATGACAGTGCCCCGCACATAGGCGGTCAGCGTCCGCCAGGCGCGCGGCCCGGCGCCCGCGACGCCCGGCCGGGCCTGGGCCGGCACCAGTTTCAGCACCCAGTGCCAGATGCGCCTCCCGTCGTACAGCAGGAAGAGCGTAGAGAACATCGCCAGCAGCATCCCGGTGAGGAGCTCCACCATCACGGTGACGCCCTGCAGTCCGGCGGAGGTGATCTGCTCGGTGTTGGTGCCGATGGTGTCGCTGAGGTTCTTCGCGACATCGTTGATCTGCTGCTCGGTGACGTGGAAGGGGCTGTCGAGCAGCCAGTTCTTCAGATCGTCGATACCCGTCCGCACCTTGTCGGAGAGGGTGTCGATGTTGTCCATGACCTGCCAGACCACGAACCAGCCGACCAGGCCCATGATGACGAAGCCCAGGATCGCCGTGACGGCGGTGGCCAGCCCGCGCGGCAGCCCGTGGTGCCTCAGCCGGGCGACGGTCGGTTGCAGCATCGCGGTGACGAGCAGCGCGGCGACGAACGCCAGGACCACCAGCTGCACCGCGCTGATGACCCGCATCAGCACCCAGAGGGTGCCCGCCAGGACGAGCAGCCGCCAGCCCGCCTCGGCCGCGACCCGCATCCCCCAGGGAATCGCCGCGACCGGATCGGGCCGGGCGGCGACGGAGGGGGCGTACGAGGGCGGCGGCGGCACACGGCCGGCCCCGGCACCGCGCCGGGCCTCCTCGCCCGGAACGGGCCCGGACGCAACGGCTCCGGAGGCAACGGCCGCGGCGGGCGCGGCGGAAGCGGTCACCGGCGGCTCGGTCCGCGCGGCCTCGTCCCCCTCGGCCTCGGCCCGGCGCTGCTCCAGCCGATCGCCCAGTTCGGTCAGTTCGGCGCCCAGCCGGCCGAGCCACCCCGGAAGTTTCGACATGATCGTTCCTCTTCCCCCGTCTTCTCTCCCCGCCGCTCCCCCGCCGCGCCGTCCGGACCGACCGTACATGCACGAAGCCCCTCACCGTAGGACGGCGAGGGGCTCTGCACGATCGGGACCGGAACCTCGGAAGGTTCTAGTACCAGTGGTTGGCCTGCCAGAAGGACCAGGCAGCGCACGGGCTTCCGTAGCGGCCGCTGTTCATGTAGCTGAGGCCCCACTTGATCTGGGTGGCCGGGTTGGTCTGCCAGTCCGCCCCGGCGGTCGACATCTTCGAACCGGGCAGCGCCTGCATGAGGCCGTAGGCGCCGGTGGACGGGTTGCTCGCCCGGTAGTTCCAGCTCGACTCGACGTTCACGATGTTGCTGAAGCACTGGAACTGGTCGGCGGGAACGATCTGACGCGCCATCGCCTGGATCTCGGCCACGGTGTACGAGCCCTGCTGGGCGAAGGAGGAGGCGCTGCGGATCGAGGAGCGGCTGGCGCGCTCGTCCGCCGCCTTCTTCTTCTCCTTGCGCTCCTGCTCCAGCTTGTCCTCGGCCGCCGCCTTCTTCGACTTGGCGTCCTTGGCGGCCTGGATGCGGGCCGCTTCCTCCACGGACTTCTTCGCCGCGGCATCGGCCGCGGACGCCTGGGCGTCGGCCTGCTGCGTCAGCGAGGCGGTCTGCACCTGGGCCTGCTGGCCCGCGGGGATGTCTGCGAGCAGCGTGGTGTCGGCTGCGGTCGCCTCGAAGTTGTTGTCGTCGACAGCGGGAGTGCTGCCCGAGGCAACGCCAACGACGGCGCCAACGGTGGTTACGGCGGTGGCGGATGCCACGGCGAACCCCCGGACCGAGATCCGGCTCACACGGTGTCCTTCCAGCATCGCCCGCTTAGGTGACCTCGCGGACGCAATCGTGCCCCTGGCGCTGGCCTCCCTACTGCTTGGGTCACGGGAGGCACGGACCCGGTGGGCGACTCCCCGGAGGGAGCGCCGCGTGGTGCTCGCGGGCGGCATACGGACGTCGATTGTTGAGTTGTGTGGTGCGTGGCACCTCTGGAGGTGCGGGTGTGCCGTATGCGGGGCCTGACGGAAGCAAGACTCTGCCGGAACGGCACGCCGTGAAGCAATTCTCTGTTGCGTGTGAAAGCTCACACCTCGTTTGGAGCAAGTGATTTACGGAAATGGCGCCGCAACGCGATGCCGCCCGGCTAAGCTGCTTCGCTCGCCGGGCGGCACCAACTGTCGTATCCCGTATCAGATCTGGCCTTCCTCCAGCATTTCGGTCACCAGTGCGGCGATCTGCGAGCGCTCGGAGCGGGTGAGGGTGACATGCGCGAAGAGCGGATGGCCCTTCAGTTTCTCGACCACGGCGACGACTCCGTCGTACCGGCCGACCCTGAGGTTGTCCCGCTGGGCCACGTCATGCGTGAGCACCACCCGGGAATTCGCCCCGATCCGGGACAACACGGTCAGCAGCACGTTCCGTTCGAGCGACTGGGCCTCGTCGACGATCACGAAGGCGTCGTGGAGCGAACGGCCCCGGATATGGGTGAGCGGCAGGATCTCCAGCATCCCGCGCCCCAGCACCTCCTCGATGACCTCGCGCCCGGCGACCGCCGAGAGCGTGTCGAAGACGGCCTGCGCCCAGGGGCTCATCTTCTCGGCCTCGGTGCCGGGGAGATATCCCAGCTCCTGCCCGCCGACCGCGTACAGCGGGCGGAAGACCATCACCTTCTGGTGCTGTCTGCGCTCCAGGACGGCTTCGAGCCCGGCGCAGAGCGCCAGCGCCGACTTGCCGGTGCCGGCCCGGCCGCCCAGCGACACGATGCCGACGTCCTGGTCGAGGAGCAGATCGAGGGCGATGCGCTGCTCGGCACTGCGGCCGTGGATGCCGAAGGCCTCCCGGTCACCGCGCACCAGGCGCACATTGCCCTCGGCGGTGACCCGGCCGAGCGCCTTGCCCCGCTCGGACTGGAGGACCAGTCCGGTGTGCACGGGCAGTTCGCAGGCTTCGGGGACGTAGAGCGTCTCCTCTCCGTAGAGCAGGTCCACCTGCTCGCCGCCGAGGGAGAGCTCCGACATGCCCGTCCAGCCGGAGTCGGTGATGGCGAGCTCGGCGCGGTACTCCTCCGCGAGGAGGCCGACCGAGGACGCCTTGATCCGCAGGGGCAGGTCCTTGGAGACGACGGTGACGTCGTACCCCTCGGCCTGGAGGTTGCGCGCGACCGCGAGGATCCGTGAGTCGTTGTCCCCCAACCGGTAGCCGGCTGGCAGTACGCCGGGGTCGGAATGGTTGAGTTCGACGCGCAGCGTCCCGCCCAGATCCCCGAGCGGGATCGGGGCGTCGAGCCGGCCGTACCGGACCCGGAAGTCGTCCAGCAGGCGCAGGGCCTGCCGGGCGAAGTAGCCGAGCTCCGGGTGGTGCCGTTTGGCCTCCAGTTCCGTGACCACGACGATCGGGAGCACGATCTCGTGCTCGTCGAACCGGGTCATGGCGTTGGGATCGGCCAGCAGGACGCTGGTGTCGAGAACATAGGTGCGCCGGTCGGACATGCGGCGCTTTGTGCTGGTCACCACGGAAGGACGTACCCCCTCGGACGAGGTTGGGGTGCGACGGCGTCGCGGAGCATCCCAATGGGAGAGGACTGACCGGGCTTGGGCCCCGATGCGCGGGCCGGGCACCGGCCCTCCGCGTCGGCCGTGCGGTTCGTACGGTCCTTCGTGTGCAAAGGGCCTCCCGGGCGAGCGGACTCCATGCCGCTCACTTGGACACGACGTCCGCCTGGTTCCTGACCGGACGTCGACCTGTCAGGGGTATTCCCTCGAACACGCGAAGCCATGCCGCCCTGGGCCGGCGGGGTGAGCCGGGAGTTGCTCCCCGGGCAGGTGGGGGCGGGCCCCGGGGGGAGTCCGCAGGGGGTCAGCCGCCGTAGCGGCGGCCCCGGGCCGCGTAGTCGCGCAGTGCGCGGAGGAAGTCGACCTTGCGGAAGGCCGGCCAGAAGACCTCGCAGAAGTAGTACTCGGAGTGCGCGGTCTGCCAGAGCATGAAGCCGGACAGCCGCTGCTCGCCGCTGGTGCGGATGACCAGGTCCGGGTCGGGCTGGCCCCGGGTGTAGAGGTGCTCGGAGATCATGTCGGTGGAGACGATCTCCGCCAGGTCCTCGAACGAGGTCCCCTTGGCGGAGTGGTCCAGCAGCAGCGAGCGGACCGCGTCGGCGATCTCCTGGCGCCCGCCGTAGCCGACGGCGACGTTGACCAGTATTCCGTCGACGCCGATGGTGGCCTGCTCGGCCTCCTTGAGCACCGTCTGGGTGTGGGCGGGCAGCAGGTCGAGCGTGCCGACGTGGTGGACCCGCCAGCGGCCGTCCGCCGCGAGGTCGCGCACGGTGTTCTCGATGATCCCGAGGAGCGGCGTCAGCTCGGACTCGGGGCGGTCGAAGTTGTCCGTGGAGAGCAGCCAGAGCGTGACGACTTCCACATCGGTCTCGCTGCACCAGCCGAGCAGGTCCTTGATCTTGTCCGCGCCGGCCTGGTGTCCCTGCGCGGCCGTCCCGCCGGACGCCTTCGCCCAGCGCCGGTTTCCGTCGAGGATGACGCCGATGTGCTTGGGCACCTGGGTGTGGTCGAGGCGGGCCTCCACCCGGCGCGCGTAGAGCCCGTACACCAGGTCGCGCAAGTTCACTGAGTTCACCTCTCGGTTCCGTGCGGGCCCGCCCGCCCCCTTGCCCGGGGTCCGGGGTCGTCCCCCTGGGGATCGCCGCACTGGTCCACAGAGTCCGTCGCCCCGCCGTGCCGTGGCATTCCCCGAAGCCGCCACATTACTGCGCAGGCGGGGCACCGGCCCAACCCGGCCTGTCACAAGTCCGTGATAAGGAGAGAAACGTGACTGATTCTCCTCTCCACTACCAAGCCGCCGGTTCGCGCTACGACTCCATGGAGTACCGCCGCAGCGGCCGCAGCGGTCTCAAGCTTCCCGCCGTCTCCCTCGGTCTCTGGCACAACTTCGGCGACGACCGCACGCTGGACTCCCAGCGGGCGATCCTGCGCCGCGCCTTCGACCTCGGGGTGACCCACTTCGATCTGGCCAACAACTACGGGCCGCCGCCCGGCTCCGCCGAGCTCAATTTCGGCAAGCTCTTCCGCCAGGACTTCGCCCCGTACCGGGACGAGCTGATCATCTCCACCAAGGCCGGTTACGAGATGCACCCCGGCCCGTACGGCGAGTGGGGCTCCCGCAAGTACCTGCTGTCGTCGCTCGACGCCTCGCTGAACCGGATGGGGCTGGATTACGTCGACATCTTCTACTCCCACCGCTTCGACCCGGAGACCCCGCTGGAGGAGACGATGGGGGCACTGGCCTCCGCCGTCCAGCAGGGCAAGGCGCTGTACGTGGGGGTGTCCTCGTACAACGCGGAGCAGACCGCCGAGGCGGCCGGGCTGCTCAGGGAGATGGGCGTACCGGCACTGATCCACCAGCCGTCCTACTCGATGATCAACCGCTGGATCGAGGACGACGACCTGCTCGACACCCTGGAGACGGCCGGCATGGGCTGCATCTCCTTCGTGCCGCTCGCCCAGGGCCTGCTCACCGGGAAGTACCTGGCGGGCATCCCGGAGGGCTCCCGCGCCACCCAGGGCAAGTCCCTGGATCCCGGGCTGCTCTCGGACGAGGTGGTGCGCAGGCTGAACGGGCTGAACGACATCGCCGCCCGGCGCGGTCAGTCGCTCGCCCAGCTGGCGCTGTGCTGGGTGCTGCGCGACAGCCGTATGACGTCCGCCCTGATCGGTGCGTCGAGCGTGAAGCAGCTGGAGGAGAACGTCGCGGCGCTCGACGGACCGCCGTTGACCGCGGAGGAGTTGAAGGAGATCGACAGCTTCGCCGTGGACACCGCGGGCACCAACATCTGGGCCGGACGGGGCTGACGTAAGGGGCGGCTGCGCGGGGCCGGCTCACGGCCGGCGCCGCGGGCCGAAAAAAACGGGCCGGTCCGTGGGGGGGGATACGGACCGGCCCGAGGGGGGGTTTCCACCATAACCCTTCGTAAGTGATGCTGCGCGCCACGCCACTCCACAATCACTCTGCGAATTCACCGGACTCCGTTGCGCGCACGCCGTCCGGTTGACGCCCGCCGGTCTCTCAGTGGCCGCCGACCGGCTTCACACAGCCCGTCCCTTCGAGGTACTTGCCGTGCGCCTCGGCCGTGACCAGCCCGTTGGCCTCGCCGTCCAGCGCGCCCTCCACGCAGATCCTGCCGAGGTCCAGGACGAAGGTGCTTCGGTGCGCACCGAAGGTGCCGGTGGTGATGGTGCCGGGGGCGTAGCCCAGGCCGGTGAGGGCCGCCCGGACCCGGGGCTCGGTGGCCCTCCGGCCCTCCGCGATCCCGGCCAGACCGGCCTTGACCTTCTTCACCTCGGCCTCGCCCCGGGCCCGGTCGGCCGGGGTCAGCTCGGCGGTGGACTGGAAGGCGTGGTTCTCCCGGTACTTCGAGGCGTCGCTGCCGTCGACCGGGCCGTCCTGGGGGGAGGCAGCCCTGGGGGGCGGGCCGCCGCTCGCGCCGGGCCCCCCGGCCGCCGCCCCGGACCCGGCCCGCTCCGTGCCGCAGCCGGCGAGGACGGGGACGAGGGCGAGCGCCGCCGCTGCGGCGAGGATGCGGGCGGTACGTCTCGCAGAGGTCATGGGCCGAGTATGGGACAGGGGCTGACCTGATGGGGCGCTAGTTTCCCGGACATGACGAGCCGAACCGCAACTGTGACCTGGTCCGCCGCGAACGCCCGCCGGATGGCGCGCCAGGGGCTCGCCGCTCCCGGCCGCCTCTCCCCCGCCGAGGTGGTGGGTACCCTGCCGGCCGCGCACGCCCAGGTCCTCTCGGCCGCCGAGCTCTCCGTCGGGCTGCGGACGACGGGCGTGACCCGCGCCGATGTGCGCGACGCGCTGTGGAAGGACCGCACCCTGGTCAAGACCTTCGGGCCGCGCGGCACCGTCCATCTGCTGCCGATGGCCGAACTGCCGCTGTGGACGGGGGCGTTGTCCGCGCTGCCGACCGGGCGCAATCCGTTCGCCAAGGACGCCCGGATGACCCCTGAGCAGGTCGGGGCGGTGCTCGCCGCGATCGACGAGGCGCTGACCGGGGCCGAGCTGACCGTCGACGAGCTGTCCGAGGCGGTGGTGGAGCGGGCCGGGGCGTGGGCGGGGGACCTGGTGATGCCCGCGTTCCAGGGGATGTGGCCGCGCTGGCGGCAGGTGATGCATCTGGCGGGTCACCGCGGGGTGCTGTGCTTCGCGCCGGACCGCGGCCGCAAGGTCACCTACACCCGGCCCGGCGTCGTGCCGCTGGACGGGCCCGAGGCGCTCGCCGGTCTCGTACGCCGCTATCTGCACGCGTACGGGCCCGCCACGCCCGCGCACTTCGCGAAGTGGCTGGCGCTGCCTCCCGGCTGGGCGGCGGAGCTGTTCGCGGGGACGGCCGCGCGCGGGGAGATCGAGCCGGTGACGTACGAGGGAGGACCGGCCTGGGTGGTGGCGGGCGACACCGGCTTTCCGGCGGAGCCGGTCCGCGGGGTGCGGCTGCTCCCCTATTTCGACGCGTTCCTCATCGCGTCCCGGCCGCGCGAGAGGCTCTTCCCCGGTGCGGCGTACACACGGGCGCTGGCGGGCGGCCAGGCGGGGAACTTCCCGGTGCTGCTGGTCGACGGCACGGCCGCCGGGGTGTGGCACCAGCGGCGTTCGGGCCGCCGGATCGCGGTCACCGTGGAGCCGCTGGCGCCCCTGACGGCCGGGCAGCTGCGGGAGCTGGAGGCGGAGGCGGCACGGGTCGGCGAGGTGCTGGAGGGGAACGCGGAGCTGACGGTGGGCGAGGTGACGGTGGGGGCGCACGCCTGACGCAGGGGCTCTCAGGTGGTGGCCGGTGCGCCGCGGTGGCCGCGGGTGAAGCGGATCGCCATCGTGTCGCCGCCGACGACCACGAAGCTGCCGCCCTCGCAGCGGATGACGGCCTCGCGGACCTGGCCGTTCTCGTCCCCGCGCTCCTCGGTGCGGGTGACCGTCCAGCCGCCGTCGGGCGGCTGCGGCAGGGCCGGCACGGTGGCGAACTCCCACTGCCCCGACGGTACGCACCACTCGGGCAGCCGCGGCCAGGTGCCGGGTCCGACGCGCAGGGTCCAGTCGGAGGCGCAGGTCAGCAGCACCGACTGGCCGTCGGCCAGCAGGAATTCGACCGCTTCCGGCTCCGCCAGCCGTCCCTCCGGGCGGTAGAAGACACCGAGCACTCCGATGATCCGCGCGCCTCTGAGCCAGTCGGCCCTTCCCTGCCGCGGGACCCGCGGTGCGTTCTCTTCGTTCCCCACCCTCATGTGCCAGATCCTTCCCCAGGGTTCACCGCCCAGGGTCGCATCCTGCGGCCGTGAGCGGCGGGTGCGACTCGGGGTCAGGCGTCCGGTTTGCGGGCCTCGATCAGGAATCGGGTGGTGTGGGCGACGAACGGCCCCTCAATCTCGATCAGATGGTGCAGCTCGGCCAGTCGGGGCCGGTACTCCTCGACGGTGAAGCCCGGGACCATCCAGATCACCTTGCGCAGGAAGTAGACGACGGCGCCGATGTCGAGGAACTCGGTGCGCAGTCGTTCCGCCCGCAGATCGACGACCTCCAGCCCGGCCGCCTCGGCGGCCGCGCGCGCCTGCTCGGGGTCCCGGGCGCCGCGCACCTCGGGGGGCTGCGGGCCGAGGAAGTACTCGACGAGCTCGAAGACGCTGGCCGGGCCGACCTGTTGCGAGAAGTACGTGCCGCCGGGGGTGAGTACCCGTGCGATCTCCGTCCACCAGGTGGTCACCGGGTGCCGGCTGACCACCAGGTCGAAGGCGTTGTCGCCGAACGGCAGCGGCGGCTGGTCCGGATCGGCGACCACGGCCGCGCCGAGCGGGTGCAGGAGTGCGGTGGCGCGGGCGATGTTCGGCGGCCAGGACTCGGTGGCGACGGTGAGCGGCGGCAGCTTCGGCACGGACGCGAGGACCTCGCCGCCGCCGGTCTGGATGTCGAGCGCGGCCCGGGCCCGGCCCATGCGGTCCGCCATGGCGCGGGCGTAGCCCCAGGAGGGGCGCTCTTCGGTGGCCCGGCCGTCGAGCCAGGAGAAGTCCCAGCCGTCGACGGAGACGGTGGCCGCCTCCGTGACGAGGGCCTCGAATCGTGCGCGTTCTGCTTCGGCTGCCGCTTCTTCGGGTGCTCCGGACATACGGGAATGGTGTCAGCCGGGTGCCCGGTGGCGCGACCGGATTGCGGCGGGGCCGCGGATACGGCGGGGTCAGGCGGCCAGGGCTCCGAGCAGCATGCCCAGCAGCGCGCCCGTGATCATGAACGGGCCGAACGGGATGCCGGTCTTGCGCCCGGCCCGCTTCAGGACCATCAGCCCGAACCCGTACGCCGCCCCGAGCAGGAAGCCGGCGAAACCGCCGGCGAACACCACGGCCCAGCCGTACCAGCCGAGGGCCATGCCCAGCGACAGGGCGAGCTTGACGTCCCCGAAGCCCATCCCGTTCGGGTTGATGACGAAGAGCAGGAAGTAGAAGCCGCCGAGCGCGGCACCGCCGAGCAGGGCCGACAGCCAGGATCCGGCGTGCTCGGGGAGCAGCGCGGCGGCGCCGAGGAGTACGGCGAGGGCCCCGGCGGCGGGCAGGGTCAGCCGGTCGGGCAGCCGGTGGACGCGGCGGTCGACGGTCGCCAGGAGCACGGCCACGGGTGCCAGCAGCAGCCAGACGGCCAGTTCGGGGCGGGGTCCGGTGGCCGCCGCGAGGACCGCGCAGGAGAGCGCGGTGACGACGGGGACGAGGACGCCGGGGGCGTAGCGCGCGGCGGGCGGCGTGCGGTCCGCCGTGCCGTCCGGGTCTCCGGGCGCGTCGCCCGGGGTGGTGGTCACCGGCACGGCCGCGCACGAGGCGCACCGGGTGGAGCCGAGCCAGCCGCGGGCGGCCCCGGTCAGGGCATGGCCCTCGGGGCAGGCGTCGCGCCAGGGGTCCTCCGGCTCGACGGAGAACCGGTAGGCGGCGCGCGGGACCAGCAGTCCGGCCGCTGCGCCCCAGAGTGCGGCGAGCACTGTCAGCATGGCTTCCACGGTGCCGACCCTAGGCGGGCGCCCGGCACCGGTCATGGGTCCTGGGGCCCACTGCCACCCGTTCCGGACCCAGCGGCGGTCACCTGGCGCTACCTTCATGGCCATGGCTCAATGGCGCAATGGCAACGGCACGTTGACGGTCACCGACGGACAGGGCGGGCAGGGGGAGGAGATACCGCTGCGGATCGCGGCCTCGTACCGGGCCCGGAGCCGCGGGCTGCTCGGGCAGGACGGGATCGACGGTGCTCTTCTGATCACGCCGTGCGGGAGTGTGCACAGCTTCCGGATGCGGTTCACCATCGATGTGGCGTATCTGGACCGGAAGTTCAAGGTCGTGGCGGTCCACACGATGAAGCCCGGCCGACTGGGCATGCCCCGGCTGCGGGCCCGGCACGTGGTGGAGGCGGAGGCCGGGGCGATGGAGAAGTGGGGGATCCGGCCGGGGGTCCGGGTGGCAGTCGTCCAGAACGAGGCCGACCGGAAGTGAGCGTGCGGACCGGCGGCGTGCGACCGTTCGAAATCCCCTGCCGCTGAGATTCGGCAGGACCACCACGACGGCCCTGCGGGCCGAGAGCCAGGAGAACGGGGGCCGCGGCCGGCCCGGCCCCCGCCCCCGCTACGGCCGGAGCTTCGTGCGGGACAGCGGCAGGGCCGGCGCGATGGACCACAGGACCTCGGCCTCGTCCTCGCCGGGGTTGTCCCAGGCGTGGGCGGCCCGCGCCGAGAACGTGGTCGAGTCCCCGGCCTCCAGGATCCTGGGCTCGCCGTCCACGCTCAGCCGCAGCGTGCCGCGGACCATGTAGGCGAAGACCGTCTCGGCCTCCAGGCTGTACGCGCCGCCGGAGCCGCCGCCGGGCCGCAGGATCGTCCGCATGACCTGGACGTGCCGTTCCTCGGCGGGTGTGAGGAGGAACTCCTCGATGCCGTGCCCGCCCATCTCCAGCTTGGCGCCCAGGCCGCCCTTGACCACGTCCTGGTCCGGATAGTCGAAGAGCGTGGCGATGCCGGTGCCCAGGGCCTCGCAGATCCGGATCAGGGTCGGGACGGAGACCGAGGTCTTGCCGCGCTCGGCGAGGCTCACGAACCCCTTGGTCACACCTGCCGACTCGGCGACCTGAGCGAGCGTCAGCCCCTGCGCCAGGCGGAGCTCGCGCAGCCGCGGACCGATCGTGGACATGTGACTGTCAGGGGCTTCGGACATGGCGGACACGCTACCTGTCGGGGAGGTCACGGTCGGTGGCCGGGTGAAGACGCAGGTCAAAAGGGTTGCGGGAAGGGTCTTTACCCATCGAGTTTAGTGCTGTAAAACTTGACGAAAGTTTAATGGCGCTAAACAAGACGCCCTCGGCGGGCCGCTGTGCCGCCCTTCGCCGACCGTGCCGCCCTCCCCCTTTTGACCGTTCCGCACCACCCGAGGAGTAAGCCGATGAGCTCCCCGTCCTTCCAAGAGAGCACCGCGCGCACCGTGCGCGGCGTCGTCTTCCGCTCCCCGGGCCAGGAGGTGGCCGTCGCCGACGTCACCCTGGCCCCGCCCGGCCCCGGGGAGGTCGAGGTCGCCGTGGCGGCGGCCGGCGTCTGCCACTCCGATCTCCATGTCCTGCGCGGCGAGTGGGACCACCCCACCCCGGTCGTGATGGGGCACGAGGGCTCCGGCGTGGTCACCGCGCTCGGCGACGGCGTCACCGGCCTGGAGATCGGCGACCATGTCGTCCTGTCCTGGGTCCCCTCCTGCGGCACCTGCCGCTTCTGCCTGGCCGGACGCCCCGCCGCGTGCAGCCTGGTCGCCGAGGTCGTGGCGCCCGGCGGAGTGCTCTACGACGGCACCAGCCGGCTCTCGGTCGACGGCGAGAAGGCCCACCACTACCTGGGCGTCTCCTCGTTCGCCGAGCGTGTCGTGGTCCCCGCCTCCGGCGCGATCAGGGTGCGCAAGGACGCGCCCCTCGATGTCATCGCCCTGGTCGGCTGCGCCATCGCCACCGGTGTCGGCGCGGTCCGCAACACGGCGGGCGTCGAGGCCGGGGCCACCGTCGCGGTGATCGGCTGCGGCGGCGTGGGCCTGTCCTGCGTGCAGGGCGCCCGGCTGGCGGGGGCCGGCCGCATCGTCGCCGTCGACGTCGTCCCGGAGAAGCTGGAACTGGCCCGCCGGCTCGGCGCGACGGACGCGGTCGACGCCCGCGACGGCGATGTCGTCGAGGCGCTGCGCGCCCTGGTCCCGGAGGGCCTGGACTACGTGTTCGACGCCATCGGCAAGATCGAGACCACCGAGCAGGCCATCGCGGCGCTCGGCCAGGGTGGCGCCGCCGTCATCGTCGGCCTCCCGCCGACCGGCCGCACCGCCCGCTTCGACCCGCTCGCGCTCGCCGAGGCCGACCAGCGCATCCTCGGCTCCAACTACGGCTCGGTCGACGCCGGCCGGGACATCCCGGCGCTGGTGGACCTCGTGGTGTCGGGCGAGCTCGACGTGGAATCGATGATCTCGGCACGGCGTCCGCTGGACGAGGCGGCCGACGCACTCGCCGACCTCGCCGCCGGCCACGCCCTGCGCCAGCTGCTGATGATGGAGGACCGGACATGAGCACCGCCGGAAAGCAGCCCACCGCCGCGAAGCCCGCCGACGGCCTGGCCCACCGCTCCGTCTCCACCTTCGAGGTCGGTGCGCAGAGCGTCGCGAACGTCGCGCCCAGCGCCGTCATCGCGTTCGCCCCCGCCAGCATGGCGGCCTCCGCGGGCAACGGCGCCTGGTTCTCCTTCTTCCTGGCCATGGCCGCCGTACTCGCCATCGCGTACTGCATCTGCGTCTTCGCCCGCAGGCGCGCCGGGGTCGGTTCGCTGTACGCCTTCTCCCGGCTCTCGCTCGGGGCGCCCGGCTCGTTCGTCACCGGCTGGGCGCTGCTCATCGGTGCGGTCTGCATCGGCTCGGGTTCGCTCGCCGGGGCCGGCTACTACACGGCTCGCGCCCTCGACCAGATCGGCATCGGGATCTTCACCGGGATCACCGGTCAGATCCTGCTGGACGTACTGCTGGCCGCGGTCGCGATGCGGCTGACGATCGCCAGTGTGCGGACGGCGGCCCGGGTCGCCTCGGTGCTGGAGGTCGTGTCGATCGTCCTGATCGTGGTCGTGCTGCTCCCCGCCTTCTTCAAGAGCGGGAACATCATCGACACCGACCAGCTGAGCCTCAGCGGCTCCACCCTCGACGGCATCGTCTTCGCCGTGGTGCTGGGTGTGCTCGGCTTCGTCGGCTTCGAGGGCGCCGCCTCGCTGGGCGCCGAGGCCACCGACCCGTACAAGGCGATCCCCCGCTCGGTGATGGGCAGCGCGGTGCTGGCCGGTGTGCTGTACATGTTCGCCACGTACGCGCAGGTCGCCGGGTTCGGCGGGGCGGACGCGCTGGGGAGGAGCTCCGACCCGATGGACGAGCTGGCGGAGATGTCCGGTCTCGGCTTCCTGAAGTTCTTCCTGCACGCGGGCTTCGCGGCGTCGTTCGTGGCCGTGGTGATGGCCTGCATCACCGTCGCCGCCCGGCTGCTGTTCGGCATGGCGAAGGAGGGGGTGATGCCGGCCCGGCTCGGTGTCGCCCACCCGCGCCACCGCACCCCCTCCGCCGCGATCTGGACCATCACCCCGTTCGTCGTCGTCCCCGCGGTGCTCGTGGTCGGCGCCGGGACCGCGCCGCTGAACGCGACGTCGTACATCGACACCATCGGCGTCTTCGGCTACATGCTCAGCTACACCCTGGTGTGTCTGGCCGCTCCGCTGTTCGTACGCCGGATCGGGGCCCGGGGACTGATCGTCACCTGGGGCCTGGGGCTGATCGGTGCCGCCGCGATGGTCTACGTCTTCTACCGCAACCTGTGGCCGGTCCCGGCCTGGCCGCTGAACGTGCTGCCGTACGTGTTCGTCGGCGCGCTGGTCGTGGGCATCGTCGGCTTCGCCGTACTGCGGGTCCGCAGACCCGAGGTCGCCGAGCGCGCGGGAACGTTCGCGGACGACCTGGACTGACAGCCCGGCGCGTCCCGCTCCCTTCCCCCGATGCCCCGTCCCCCGCTCCTCGCGGTGGGGCGGGGCATCACCGTTGGGCCCGACTTTGGGGCCAAGGGCCCAGGTCACCCGGCTCGTACACCCGTACGCTCACGTCGACCCGCATGCGGAACTGCGGGCACAGGCATGGCGAGTGGGCGTCGGAGAGGAAGAACCGTGACTGGTGGCGGGGGCTGGG
This sequence comes from Streptomyces sp. NPDC002403, assembly GCF_053593015.1. Lineage (NCBI taxonomy): Bacteria > Bacillati > Actinomycetota > Actinomycetes > Kitasatosporales > Streptomycetaceae > Streptomyces > Streptomyces sp. NPDC002403. Next base: position 60,968 of record NZ_JBSFBQ010000006.1, read on the forward strand.
GAAGCGGAGGCGCGGGCCGGATACCACCGCGGAACGGGGGTGGTGGCTCCGGCGCGAGCAGTGGCGTGTTCTTCGCACTGACCCGCAGCTGGGCCGCCGGCGCCCTGGTCTACATCGCCGCCGGGTATCTGGTGTCGCGCGGGCTGGTCGAGCTGCTGGCCAGCGACGAACGGCTGACCAGCTTCGGCTGGCGCCTGGCCCTGATCCACGTACCCAGCGTCATCACGACCGTTCTCACGGTCCTGGCCTCCGCCCGCGTCCTGCCCGACGAGCACCGCGAGTCGCGTCCGCTGACCCTCGCCGCCGCCCTCACCGTCCCGGTGGCCGCGCTCGTCTACGGGCTGGCCGTGTCCTGGCATCTCGTGGACGTCGAGGGCACGTTGATGCCGTTCGTCGCGCTGGCGACCGGCTCGGCGGCGGGGCTGGCCGTCGACCGCCTCCTGGACGACCGCGCGGACGAGCCGGAGCCCGCTCCGTACCAGCCGTACTCCTGGCGGGACGGCGGCGCCACCGCCATGGAGTACCTCGGGGTGGTCGTCCTCGTCGTCACGCTGATCGGCGCGATGTCCATGGCGGGCGTCGGCGGCCAGATCGGCGAGCGCATCCGCTGCGCGATCAACTCGCTGGGCGGCGGCGGTGGCAGCTGCTCCACGGGCGGCGGCGACACCACCGCGAAGCCGAAGACGGACGCCGACTACGAACCCAAGATGTGCCAGGTCTCCAGCGTCTCCGACACCGTCGGCGACAAGGTCAAGATCGGCTGGTTCGAGTGGGGCAACGAGTACGGCTTCCAGCAGAAGGTCAGCCAGGCCAAGACGGATGTGAACGGCGACGGCAAGGTCGACGAGAACGACAAGCTGGTCTACATGACGTTCACGGACGCCGCCTCGGCCGGCGCCACCGCCAGCACCCCCGGCGTCAAGCTCGGCAAGCTGGGCAAGGCGGATGTGGACGTCGGTGGCGGCATCAAGATCACCAACGGTGACACCTGGGTCTTCAAGAGCGAGGAAGAAGCCAAGAAGATGCGGGACGACATCGAAGAGATGAAGATGTGGGAGACCTCGACCAAGTACAGCGGCGGCTACGGCGGCGGCTGGTACTCCGGGATGAAGTGGGCCGACAAGAAGAAGGACGTCGAGAAGAAGATCGGGGACAAGAAGATCTCCTACTCGACCATCGGTCTCAACGTCTACGCGGACGGCGGACTCTCCATCAGCGCGGGCGACGAGGCCAAGCTCGGCGCGAAGCTCGGCGGCAAGGCGAAGTTCTCCCCCGAGGTCACCATCACCAAGGACGACGTCAACGGCAACGAGTCGTACACGTACACCGCCAAGCTCGAACTGGAGGGCAAGGTCGGTGGTTCGGCCGGTCCGCTGGGCGGCACGGCCTCCGCGAAGGACAGCCGGACCGGGGCGGTCACCGTCACCCGTGACCAGAAGACCGGCAAGATCGTCCGCATCGACATGACCCAGACCGTCGAGACCGGCGCGACGACCGACAAGGGCGACATCAGCGGCGACAACGGCAAGACGGGCGACGACAAGCGCGGCGGCAAGGTCAGCGGCTCCGACTCCTCCGGCGACACCGGTATCGAGGTCCAGACGAACTCGATCGTCTTCGGCAAGGACACCGACCAGGCCACCGAGGCCAAGCGGGCCATCGCCGAGCAGTGGCTGGACGGCTCCGGCAACAACACCGCCCCGTTCGAGTACATGTTCGGCGATCATTCCCTGGAGCAGAAGCCCACCGGAACCGACCCCTTCGACCAGCTGATGTACCAGGACGGCCTGTCGAGCAAGATGAAGTACAACGGCCAGACGGACGCCCAGGAGTTCGGCTTCGAGGTCTCGCTCGGCATGAGTCTGGGATTCTCCATCTCCGACGAGCACAAGAAGGAGACACTGACGGACGCGGAGTTCCTCGGTGCTCCGCAGGGCGACAAGCGCTCGTACCTTCCGTACAGCTACTGCGCGAAGTAGCGGTACGGGACGCACCAACCGCGCACGACGAAGAGGCGATAGGCGATGACGACGAAGAAGACGTACCGGACGATCGGCGCGACCGCTGCCGCCGCCATCGGCTTCGCCCTGCTCACCGGCTGCGGCGGGGACTCCGCCGCACTCCCGGAGGGCTGGAGCAAGCTCGACACCAAGAGCCTCTCCGTCGGCTACCCCGGGGACAAGGGCTACAAGGAGCAGCCCGCGGCCGACCGGGCCAAGGGCAACGCGGCCGTCGCGCTCAAGGAGGAGGGCGGGCTGCGCACCGGAATGGTCTCCGTGCAGCTCGACTTCGCCACGGGCGTGGACAGCGCCGACGAGGCGGCGTCCGCGGCGGGCGCCGGCATCGGTCTCGGGGCGACCCGCAAGGGGACCGAGGATGTGCGGCTCGCGGGTGCGGAGAGCGCCCGTGACGCACGCCGGATCGACTACGAGTTCACGTCGAGCGGCGAGGAGCGGACCCCGGCACCGGGCACCCGGATGACGGGGGTCGTGGTGGCGGGGGTCGATTCGAAGGACGTGCCGTTCGTGGTCCGGATCAATGCGGTGAAGGGCTCGCTGAGCGCGCGGGACCTCGACGCGTTCGTCGACTCGATCACGGTCAAGTAGCGGACCGGGAGCGCTCGTCCATGCAGATCCTGCCCGGCGGCACGGCCACGTTCCTGCTGCTGTTCGGCCTGTTCCTCGGCGCGTTCGCGATCCGTTCCGCGCTGCGCCTGAACCGGGTGCTGCGGCTGGTCCGGCACGGCGAACACGCCGAGGGGCGGTGCGCGGACCGCCGCACGGTCGACCGGGGGCCGGGCATGGAGCGGAGTTACGCCACCGAGTACGTCTTCGCGTTCCGCACCCGTGACGGCCGCGAGATCGAGTTCACCGACCATGCCCCTGGCCCGTTCGGCTTCGAGATCGGGGCGCCGGTCCGGGTCAGTTACGACCCGGCCGACCCGGCGGGCCACGCCACGGTTGCCGGGCCCGGGGCGTGGGGTCCGGTGGTGATGCCCGCGCTGTTCGCGCTCGGGCTCGGGGTGTTCGCGGTGGGGCTGCTGCTGGGGTTCGCGGCGATGCGGGGCTGGCTCTGAGGCGTACGCCCGCTCGGGGAGCGAGCGGGCCCGCAGTCGTCAGAACTTGTCGCGGTCGATCGGCAACGGGAGCGGCGTCAGCGAACCGGCCGCCCGCAGTTCCCTGTTGGTCTCGATGATCGTCTCATTGTCCGGTGCGGTCGTGCCGCCCCGGGTGAGATCGATGACCAGGCCGCCGGCCTCGGTACGGGTGTACGTACCGTCGAGCCCTTCGGGCGCCTGTGCCGCCCGCCCGGCGGAGAGGTAGACCGCCCGGCCGCACCGGGGGTGGGAATTCTTCAGCTCGAATTGCTCTGCCACCGCTTCGTACTGGGAATCGTTGTACACCTGACCGGCGTCAATGTCCCAGGCATCGGCGATGATCCGCAGAATGTCGGGCGCCCGCCGGATCACCTCGGTCGATTCGTCCAGCTCGCGCGAGCGGAAAGCGAGCGAGATCGAATTCGTGACGTACGGCGACGACCCACCCGCGTGAATTGCCGCGGTGACACGCAATTTCCCGCGATTGTGCGCCCACAGGGAAGCCGTGTAGCCGACCACATCGAGATCGGGCCCTTGGTTCTTGCGCTCGATGTAGTCGACCAGTACGTCTTCCGACACCGCGTCCCCCGACGGCACCACCACGGGGTCGGACGCGTCACCGCGCCCGGCATCGTGCCAGTCGCCGAATGTGGCGCCGTCCACTTCCTCCAGCGCGGCGAGAGTCATTGCCCATCGTCTGCCGATCTCCCGGACATCCTCTTCCCGGACGCCCCAAGAACCGTTGACGACGACATAAAGCACGGAACTCTCCCTCAGCCTTCGGAATTGCGCCCGGCGCCCGCGTTCAGCCGACGACATCTCCCGGCGTGTTGATCACCTTAACGTCGATGTTCCGATCCCGGAACATCTTCCTGGCCGCATCGGCGACGTCGGGATCGGACAGGTGCCATTCGACCGGCTTGCCCCGCGCGGCGTCCAGCTGGCGGGTTGCCTGGTCGGCCCAGCGGCTGGCGAGATCCGGCGCGAGTTCCCCGGTCTCGGCGTTGTAGTACTTCTTGCCCGTGTACCCGTACTTCGCCTCCAGGTACGTGCCCCGCGAGGCGTCCCAGCCGTCGAAGTCGACCGGCTTGCCGGTGAGCTTGTCCAGCGCTACCCGGTACTCCTTGCCCCGGCCCACCTTGGAGATCTGCTCCTGGTAGCGGGCGCCCATCTCCGTCGGGTAGTTCCAGACGCCGGGCTTGATCTCCTGCCAGTTGCCCGCGCCGCCGTCCTTGGCCCCGGCCGGCGGGTCCTTGAGGTCCTTGTACCAGGCCGGCTTCGGCTGGTTCTGGGCGTCCTGCAGGGCCTTGCGGCGCTTGGCCGCGTCCGCGGCCTTCTTCGCCTCGTCGGCCAGCTTCTGGGCCTCGTCGGCGGCGGCCTTCTTCTCCGGGTCGACCTCGTCGCACTTCCCCATGAGGAAGCCGACGGGAACGGAGGCCGGCGGCGCGGCCAGGAGGCCGGTGCCGGAGCCGGACAGTCCGACGCCCGCGCCGCTGCCGTACGGGATCCGTACGCGGCCGCCCATCCCGACGGTGCAGCCCTTGAGTCCGGCCTGCTCGGCGGCGTCGTCGGCGTGCTGCTGCGCTTCCTTCGCGGCCTTCTCCGCGGCCGTGACATCGCCCGCCTTGGCGGCCTTCTTCGCCTTGGACGCGGCCTCCGAGGCCTTCTCCGCGAACTCGCCCAGCTTGCCGAGTTTCCCGAGCTTGCCCAGCTTTCCGAGCTTGCCGACGAGCTTGCCCTCGCCGTAGCCGGGGATGAACAGCGAGCCGATGTTCCAGAGACCGGTGCCGATCGCCTGGCCCTCGTTGCCGTTCTTCCACATGTCCCGGACGTCGTCGCCGATGAACACGTCGTCCAGGGCCTTGAGGCCGGTGCCGCCGGACGCCTTGGTCCAGTCCCAGACCGCGCCGAGGTAGTCGCCCTTGGACCACTTGTCCCCGGCGCCCTTGGAGTCCTGGCTCCACTTGTCGCCGAGGCTCTTGCCGTAGTCCTTCAGGCCGTCCCACGCCTTGATGGGGTGGAAGATCGTGTCGATCGTGCCGGTGATGTCGCCCCACAGCCCGTCGCCGACCAGGCCCTTGAAGAAGCCGCCGGTCTGGTGCGCGGCGCAGGAGAAGAACGCGCCGACGCCGGAGGTGCAGCTCTCGCCGGGCTTGTCGTCGCCGCTGTCGCCGCCGCCGTCCTGGTCGCCGCCGTCCGGCTCGCCGGAGCTGTCCACGTCGTCGCCGCCGTCGTCGACCTGGGTGACGGTGTCGTCCCCGCCGGAGCCTCCGGAGCCGCCCGAACCGTTGCCCGCGCTGCCCGCCGAGCCGGTCCCGCCGGAGGCGTCGGTCCCGCCGGCGGCGTTGTTGCCTCCGGCGGCGGTGTTGCCTCCGGCGGCGGTGTTGCCCCCGGCCGCGTCGGAACCCCCGCCGTCCGTGCCGCCCGTGGCGACCGATCCGCCGGCGTCCGTACCGGCGGAGTCCTTGCCGCCGGAGGCGGACGACCCACCGGAGTCCTTGCCGTGTCCGGCCTCCACATTGCTGCCGGGCGCGGGGCAGGCACTGCCGGTGAGCCGGCAGATCGCGTCCTGCATCCCGCCGGTCAGCTGGGCACCGATCCCCGTGACGACGAGCCCGCCGATGAGGGCCACGACCACCAGGACCATGCCGAGGTATTCCATCGCGGTCTGCCCGGCGTCGTCCCGGCGCCACCTGATCATGCGCGCGATGCTGAACCGCCGGTGCGGCGCCCGCTGTTCCAGGGGCAGCTCGAACCATTCGCGCGAGTTCGCCCGGAACAGCAGGACGATGACGGCGACCGGCATCACCAGTTGTGTGACACCGCGCCCGCCCCCGTCCCCGCCGAGGGTCGCCAGCGCTCCGAGGACGAGCCAGACGTGTACGGCGAGCAGACCGCGCCGGACCCAGGTGCCGCCGGTGCGCACGTACAACGAGAGCACGAACGCGAACACGCTCGGCAGCGCCGCGTACAGCAGCAGCCCGAGCAGCTGGCCGTCGACCTCGTCGACCGCCGACGCCACCGTCAGCACACCGATGCCGCCCAGGGCGGCGGCCGCGAAGAGGAGCCGTACGAGGATCAGCACCGCCTGCAGCGGGCGCGGCAGGGAGTGCCTGCCCCCCTGCCGGCCCATGGCGGCATCCCCACCGACGACTCCGCCGCCGGCACCGCCCGAAACCGCAAATCCGCCTATGCCAGACACGACGAGTCCCCCAGCTTGCCGGTGTACGGCCACAGTTCAGCCACTCCACGCATCCGACCACACCGGCACCCTTCGGGGCATGGGCCTCAGGACCCAATGCAAGGCTCAAAGTTGCCGAATACGACGGAAGTCACGAAGCGGATCACCGGGCGGCGGGGATGTCGCTACCGGACGGGCACCTCGCTCCCGAAGAGCATCCAGGGCGACTGGTCGTACGAGCTGACGCCCGCCAACTGCGGCTGCATCGCGGCGATCTCGTGCCGGACGGCCAGTGTGTCCGGCCAACTGTCGAAGTACGTCGTGCCGTTGACGACGACACCGCTCCAGTCGGTCGCCACGGAGGCGCCCTCGCGGTCGACGACGAAGCCGATGCAGAGGACGGAGGCCCGCCCTATCGCCTCCCTGATCGCCCTCGCGGCGACCTCCTGCTCGTCCCCGGAAAGCCGGCCGAAGCCGAATTCCAGTGCGACGACCCCGTCCCGCATCCGGCGGACCCGTGCGGGCACATCGGTCCCGCTGTTCACCCACAACAGGAACTCGACGCTGTCGAGCCGTTGCAGTCCGGCCAGGAGCACGAGCTGTTCCCTGGTCACCCACGACGGGGTCCCCCGCGGCCCCGGCCCCGGGCCGAGGAGCGTGACCCGCCTCGTGACCGGGTGGGCGAGCCGCAGCCCCGCCGCGTCGAGATCATTGAAGAGCGACTCGGAGTCCGGGCGACTCCAGCCGAGGTGGTACGAGTAGAAGAATCCGTCACTCATCGACACATCACCCCATGCGAGACAGGTGGAGCGTGAAGTTCCAGATGCGTGCGGGCATGCCGGACAGGCGCTCGTCCGGGCGCCGGTCAGGTGGCTCGCAGTTGGTCGTGCACGAGCCTAATGAGGCCCGATCCCCGGGGCGTGGGCCCAGGGACCCAGGGGCGGGCCCCAATGGACAATCCGGTGGACAGGAGGCGTCCCGTCGCAGATCGTGTACGCCGATGACACGCACCGATACGCCTCCCGCACGGGACGAGCGCACCCAGCTGGCCACCTTCCTCGACTACGCCCGCGACACCGCACGCGCGAAATGCGAGGGCGTCTCGCCGGACGACGCCCGCCGGGCCCCGCTGCCCGGCTCTCCGCTGATGACGATCGCCGGGCTGGTCAACCACCTCAGCTGGGTCGAGTACTACTGGTTCGAGGTGGCCTTCCTCGGCGGTGCGGACGAAGGCCCGTGGACGGACGAGGACCCCGACCGCGAGATGCGCATCGCGGTGGACATGCCGCTCGCCGACGTACTGTCGCTGTACGAGGAACGGACCACCCGCTACCGCGAGTTGGTGGCCTCCCACGACCTGGACACCCTGGCCGTGCGTCCGCGGGGCGACGGCGACCACCCCGATCTGCGCTGGATCGTCCTGCACCTGATCGAGGAGACCGCCCGGCACAACGGCCACCTCGACCTGATCCGGGAGATCGTCGACGGCACCACCGGCGCGTAGGACCGCCCGACGCCTCGCACCCGCCCGCCAATGCCTCCCGTTCGGATCACACCGGGCTCGCGGGGCCCGATCCGAACGAAAGGCCCTAGCCGATCGCGGCGACGGCGGGTGCGATGCGTTCGGCGATCTGGTGGGTGTAGCTGACCGGGTGCCGGTCGGGCAGCACCTGGATCTCGCTGATGCCCAGAGCGGCGTACGCCTCGGCGTCGGCGAGGAACGCGGCCGGCTTCTCCAGCACCGGGCCGTTGTACATCACGGTCTTGGTGATGGCGTCGTAGTCGCGGTCCTCCGCGGCGCAGTGGGCGCGCAGCACGTCGAGCTTGTGGGCCACTTCCTCCTGGCCGGTGGCGAAGAGATTGCAGGCGTCCCCGTAGCGGGCGACCAGGAGCAGGGTCTTCTGCTCGCCCCCGCCGCCGATCATGATGGGCGGGTGCCCGCCGATCGGTTCGGGTACGCACAGCGTCTCGGCCAGCTGGTAGTGCCTGCCCCGGAACGGGCCGTTGTCGTCGCTCCACATCTGGAGGCAGATCCGGATGGTCTCCTCCAGCCGCTCGAACCGTTCGGCGACCGGGACCACCGGCACCCCGAGCCCGTACTGCTCCCGCTCGTACCAGGAGGCGCCGATGCCCAGCCTGGCCCTGCCGCCCGACAGCACGTCGAGGCTGGTGACGATCTTCGCCAGCAGGCCGGGGTGGCGGTACATCACGCCCGTGACCATCAGGCCGAGCGTCATCCGCTGGCTCACCGCCGCCACGTAGCCGAGCGTGGTGTAGCCCTCCAGCATCGGTTCGTCGGCGACGCTCTGCCCGGTCTCCATCTGGAAGTAGTGGTCCATCACGGTGAAGGACGTGATCTCCGCCTGCTCGGCGATCCGCACCGACTCCGCGAGCGTGGGCGCGATGAGCGCGGGGTCGGCCGGCGTCGAGTAGTTCCAGTAGTGCAGACCGAGCTTCATGTCCCGCCTCCCGTCCGGCGCCGTCGACCACCTCGCGCAGTCGGCGCTCACGCTACGCGGGGTGCCGGTCGTCGGCATGTCGGGCGGCGCACCGCGGCGACGGCTTCCGCATGCCGGGCCCGGCGCTACTACGCACCGGGCCCGGCCGCGACGGCCCTGCCGCCGATGGCCGGAGCGGCCTTCATCGCCTCCACCCAGGTCGCCGCCCGGCTCTGCCACCGGCCGGTGCCCCGCACTCCGATCGTGCCGGGCCTGCTGCTGACGGCGGTAGGCCTGGCGATCCTGACCGGGATCGACGCCGACAGCTCGTACACCGCGCAGGTGCTGCCCGGCACGCTGCTCATCGGCTTCGGCACCGGTCCGGCCTTCGCACCGCTCCTCGCCACCGCGACCGGCGAAATCTCCCCGCAGGGCTCCGGCGGGACCTCGACGGTGGTTCTCGGGGCCCAGAGCCTGGGCGGCTGGGCCGCCTGGCCCCTGTTCGGCACCGTCCTCGCCTCGGTGATCTCCGCGCGGCTCTCCGATGTCCAGGGCATTCCCGGTCAGCTGATCGACGCGGCCCAGGCCGGTCTCCCGCTCGGGCAGCGCCTGCCGTCGCCGTAGTCCGGCACCCTGGAGCTGATCGACAGGGCGGTCGTGAGCGGGTACTCCGCAACCCTCTGGTGGGCGGCCTGCCTCACCCTGCTCGCGAGCCTGCTCGCCACCCTGCCGATCAGGGGCAGGGCCCCCAAGCTGTGACGCCCCCGGCGGACGGCGGCCCCGCGCACTGCCCCAACGATCAACCCGGAGGCCCCAGTTGCGCGTCAATGGCACCGAGGGGGCAGCCCTTGCCCCCTTCGGTGACCTGGAGGCACAACGCATGAGGCAACGGGCTGTACGCATCTCCGCACTCGCCCTGGCGGTGACCGCGGCCGTGGGAGCATCCGCATTCACCCCGCCCGCACACGCGGTGCAGGCACCGCACGCGGCGCGGTCGTCGGCCGGCCACGAGGCGACCTCGGCGGCCCTGCGTGATCTGGTCGAGAAGGGCGGACAGCCCGGGGTCGCCGCCAATGCCGTGGACGGCAGGGGAAGTTGGTACGGATCAGCCGGTCACGCCGACACCGCGACCGGTCGCGAACGTTCCCCCGGCGACCACTTCCGCGGGGCCAGCATCACCAAGACGTTCATCGCGACCGTGCTGCTCCAGCTGGAGGCGGAGGGGCGGCTGAGCCTGGACGACTCGGTCGAGACATGGCTGCCCGGCCTGGTGCGGGGCAACGGGTACGACGGCAGCCGGATCACCCTGCGCCGACTGCTCAACCACACCAGCGGGATCGCGAACTACACCGCGGACCCCGAGTTCGTGCACAACGCCGCGGGCCCCGGCTTCCCCGAGCACCGATACGACACCCACACACCCGAGGAACTGGTGGCGATCGCGCTCAGGTACCCGCCGCAGCCCGATCCGGAGAAGACACCGTCGTACTCGAACACCAACTACGTGATAGCCGGGATGGTCGTCGAGAAGGCGACCGGCCATTCGTATGCGCGGGAGGTCACCCGCCGCATCATCCGGCCGCTGAAGCTGCGCGGCACGTCGTTCCCCGGCACGTCCCCGCGGATGCCGGACCCGCACCCCGTCGCGTACTCCCGCTTCCACCAGGATGCCCCGGACGCCGAGATCCATGACACCACCGAGCAGAACATGACCTGGCTGGGCGCGGCCGGCGACATCATCTCCACCACCGGAGACCTCAATCGCTTCCAACGCTCCTTGATGCGCGGCGAGTTGCTGCCTCCGGCGCAGATGAAGGAGATGCTCGACGAGGTATCGCTGGGCGATGGGACCGGTTTCGGGCTCGGGGTCGAGTTCGCCCAGCTGTCCTGCGGCGTGAAGGTGGTGGGCAAGAGCGGCCGTACGAACGGTTCGCTGTCCGCGATGGTCGGTACGCCGGACGGGAGGCACCAGCTGACGTTCAACGTCAACGGCGACTGGCTGGAGAACGGATCGCTCTACGTCGACACCATCGAGGCGGAGTTCTGCGGCAGGACGTCGCCCTCGACGCGACGCGGCTCCGCCCCTCTCCCCGACTCGTTCGCCATGCTCCCCCGGTCCGAGGGCTGACCGGGCCCACCGAACGCCCTCACCCGAGCCCGGAGGCAGTCAACTCACCGTAGCGGCGCGGGAAGCCGCCGCTACGGTGTCCTGCATGACCGACAACAGCTTCTGGACGTCGCCCGCGGACCGGATGGTCCGCGGCAGCGGGACGCGCCACGACATCACCGTCCTCCTGCCGCCCTTCACCGTCACCGCCCGGAGCCTTCCGCCCCATGACCCGGCCGCGGCACGCCGGTTCGCCGAGTCCTTCCCCACCGTCGACGCGGTCCTGGAGGATCTCGGACTCCGCCCCGCGAGCGAGTCGCCCGAACTCGCCACGCGCGCCGATCTCGATGTGGTGCGGGCCGGCGTCTGGGGCAATGTGCTGGCCATCAGCGACCCGGCCCTGGCCGACAACGGCAACGACACCCCCCTGTTCCACGAGGCGCAGAGGCTGCGCGAGCGCTTCCCCGACGCCCGGATCGTGGGCAGGGTCGAGGTCGACTGCGGGGAGGACCACACCGAGGACATCGTCTGGCTCCCGGACGGCACCATGTTCCACGCCTCCGGCTGGCCCACCGGCGAACCCTGGGAGCTGTCCGGCGACCCGCACGCCGTGGCCGCCGCCCTCGGCATCACCGCGCAGGAACTGGAGGACATCGACGTCGACCTCGACGCCGAGCCCGGCGAGGTCGAATGGGAGGACTTCGTCTCCCTGGCGCTGGGCGAGGCCGACCCCTGGCCCTGGCCCCATCTGAAGACATCGGCCTTCGGCGTCCGTCACACCCGCTCCCGCACCCGCGCGATGGAGGAGCTGTACTTCCTCGGCGGATAACCAACCTGTGAGAACCCTGTGTTGACGCCACGCCGACTCCGTCAACGCCGTGCTTGGCATCCGGCCCCGCCCTAGGGTGAAGGCGCGGCGCGTACATGTCACGGGGGCCTCATCGCGCCGCCCACACACACCCTCCAGCCCCCATCAGTGAGGGAAGAGCGGCATCTTGAACAGAACTCTGCACATACCGAAGCGTTGGCGGATCGCCGCCCGCTTGACCGCAGCCCTCGGCCTGGCCGGGGCCGTGACGCTCACGGGGCTGCCCGGCAGCCCGGTCGAGACCGCTTCCGCCGCGCCCACGGCCAAGCTCAGGCCGGGCACCGGGAAGCGCTGCGACCAGAAGCACCTGGGCAGGACCTACGACAGGACACCGTCCAACTCAGGTTTCCCCTCCGGGCCGACGAACTTCGACAAGTGGGCGGGGAACCCGAAGAACTTCAACTACCCCTTGCCGGGAAAGGCGTTCGACGGACTGAAGGCCCCGACGGCGGCCGAGAAGGCCAAGGCCCTGTCCAAGGACCCCGACCCGGAGAAGAACGTCGACGCCTGGGAGGCCCAGGCCAAGGCCTCGGGGAAGCCCGCCGACAAGGCGATGGAGATCTACGCCCGCTACCTTTCCAAGCAGCGCCCGCAGACCTTCGAGCGCTGGTTCGACAAGATCTACATCCGCAACGAGATCAACAACAGCAAGGGCGCCTCCTTCGAGGGGCGCCTCGTCAAGGACTTCAACCTCGTCGGCCCCGACTGGCTGTGCGAGGTGTACGTGGACATCTTCGACGAGAACGGCAAGAAGACCGGGTACCGCAAGTACGACGCGTACAACAAGGTCACCAAGGAGTTCAACGAGTTCAAGTCCAACAGCCTGCTGCGCAACAAGCAGCTCGGCCAGGACCGCATCATCGCCCGGTCCATGCCCGACCACACCTTCCGCTACTCCGGCGCCAAGAACTTCAGCGCCGGGCAGATCAAGAAGATCAACGACTTCAACGCCGAGGTCGAGCGGATGCGGCCCGGCAGGACCAACCAGGTGCGCGGCTTCCAGCGCCAGTACAACGCGATCCCGCAGACCAAGCCCATCCGCGGCTACTCGCAGTACGACCGCTGGTTCGCCCCCGGCTGCGCCGGCAGCGGCACACCGACGCTCCAGGCCACGGGTGCCTCGTCGTGCGGAACCCGCGGACCGGTCAACGACCGGATCCGGGAGTCCGGGCGCACCCTGGAGGAGGCCAAGCGCTTCCAGGCCGAGGCCCGGCGTCTCGACACCCGCGGAACTCTTCCCCGGGGCGGCCCGGGCGGTGTCGACTTCACCACGCTCGAACTGCGTTACGTCGGCGGCCTGGCCAAGGGCAAGGGCATGGAGTACTCCATGAAGGCCGACATGATGCCCGATCCGGACAACAACCCGGGCTTCGGCGGCGAGGCCAGGATGACCCTCGCCTCGGACTCGCTGTTCACCTGGCTGGCGCTCACGCCCGAGAAGTTCTGGGTCAACCTGAACCCTGACCAGCCGGACAGGATCATGGACAGCTCGTTCGCGAAGACGGACGCGGGACGGGTCCTGCTCGAAGCCGACCTGGAGATGAAGCACGACTTCGCCGCGGCCATCAACCCGGAGAAGTTCGACTCCGCCAAGCGCTTCTGGGACAACGCACCGCGCCGGGACGGCATGCCCTGCTTCCCCGAGGTGCGCCTGTGGATCGAGCCGGAGCCGGCCCAGGTCCGCGAGCAGGACGGCGGGATCTACATCCTCGACGCGCCGCTGAAGGTGTCCACCGAGTGGATGGACATGGACTGGTCGGTGCCGGGCGCCCGTGAGTGCAAGCTGACCGACCCGGAGAAGCGGGCGAGCGAGAGCCTGCTGCGGACGAACGTGATGCCGGAGGTCGACAAGCGGGTCAACACCGACCCGAAATACGCCGACCTGCGACGCGTCTACACCTCCCGCGTCGCCGCGGAGTGGATCCGCCTGCAGGACGCGAAGAAGGAGACCGACTTCCGCCCGATCATCAACAGCAACAAGGCCGACCGGTGGCCGCTGCGCGCCCCCAACGAGACGTGGACCAAGCAGGGGACGTACGACCGGTACATGAAGTCGCTGCGCGAAGGCGTCGAGTGGTTCAAGCTGGAGTACGGCGGCCAGGTCTACAACCAGGGCGTCGGCGGTGTGGACTTCTCCAAGTCGCCGAAGCGCAACATCCCCCGGGTCCGGTTCAACGTGGAGAACCGGACCCTGGACACCACCACCAGGACGTCCCTGAAGTCGGACGACACGTCCTACCGGGACACCGACATCCTCTACATGGGCAGTGACTCGGTGGGCGACACCGGCGGCGCCGACCCCACCCCGACACCGACCCCCACCCACCCCGGGCCGACCGACCCGCCGTCCACCCCGGCACCGTCCCCGTCCCACCCGGCGGGCGGCGACCACAACAAGCCGACCCCGCAGGGCAAGGCCCCGGAGGGCAACCTCGCCCACACCGGCTCCGACACCCCGGTGGGCCTGCTCTCCGCCCTGGCGGCGGCGATCGTGGCAGCGGGCGGGGCCCTGGTGTGGTGGATGCGCCGACGCCGTACGGGAACGAGCTGACCGGACAGGCACCGGCACGCGCACCTGAGCACGCTTGATCGACGGGCCCCACTCCCTGACTCACGGGGGTGGGGCCCCGGTCGTTCCTGCCGCCGCCGGTCGCCGATCTCCGATCTCTGATCGTTTCGGCGACGACCGATGAGTCCTGTCACGATCGGCGGTCAGTCAGTAGTAGACAGTTCATGCACCACACCACGTGACCTCGGGAGACCTCAGATGCGCACCCTGATCAGCACCGCCTTCATCTCGCTCGACGGAGTGGTGGAGGCCCCGGGCGGGGAGCCCGGCTACCGGAACTCGGGGTGGACCTTCAAGGACATCGAGTTCGTCCCGGAGGCCTTCGAGATCAAGGGCCGCGAACAGCAGGAAGCCACCGCGATGATGATGGGCCGGGTCAGCTACCAGGCGTTCAGCCCGGTCTGGCCGGACATGGCGGACTTCGCCGACTACAAGGTGATGCCGAAGTACGTCGTCTCCACCACCCTCGCCGAGGACGACCTCGTCCAGAACTGGGGCGAGACCACGATCCTGCGCTCGCTCGACGAGATCGCCGCCCTGAAGGAGACCGACGGCGGCCCGATCATCATCCACGGCAGCGCCACCCTCAACCGCGCCCTCTCGGACGCCGGCCTGATCGACCGCTACCACCTCCTGGTCTTCCCCCTGCTCCTCGGCGCGGGCAAGCGCCTGTTCAGCGACACGGACAAGGACACCCAGAAGCTGAAGCTCGTCGAGCACGAGGCGTACTCCAACGGCCTGCAGAAGAACGTCTTCGACGTCGTCCGCTGAAGCCCGGAGGACTCCGGCCCTTGGATACGGACGCTGTGTGGTGTCATGGCTCCGTGAACCGCGCCGTGGAAGAGACCAACCGCCGGATGCTCAGGGCGCGGGACGCGATGGACCGCGCCTATGCGCAGCCGCTGGACGTCCCGGCCCTGGCCCGGATCGCGCATGTGTCCCCGGCGCACTTCACCCGTACGTTCCGGTCCACGTTCGGCGAGACACCCCACCGCTACCTGCAGCGCCGCCGGGTCGAGCGCGCGATGTTCCTCCTGCGGGAGACCGACCGCAGCGTGACGGACATCTCCTACGAGGTCGGCTTCGGCAGCCCGGGGACATTCAGCCGCACGTTCCACGACATCGTCGGCCGGTCGCCGAGAACGTACCGCAGGGAAGCGACGGCCACGGGCGTCCCGACGTGTTTCACCATGACATGGACGCGGCCGAGCAGCTGAGCAGTTCTGGATAAGTTTTCCGCAGGCCGGCCCCGTAGCGTGATGCACATGTTCAACGCCATCACGCACTCGCAGATTTACGTCCTCGACCAGGACGAGGCCCTCGACTTCTACGTCGGCAAGCTCGGCCTGGAGGTCGCCGCCGATGTGGACCTGGGCATCATGCGCTGGCTGGCCGTCAGCGTCCCCGGTCACCCCGAGCGCCAGATCCTGCTGGAGAGGCCGGGCGCCCCGGCCATGTCCGAGGAGACGGCCCAGCAGGTACGGGAGCTGGTGACCAAGGGCGCGATGGGCGGCTGGCTCATCTTCACCACGGACGACTGCCGCAAGACGTACGAGACTCTGCTGGCCCAGGGCGTCGAGTTCACCGAGGAGCCCACGGACCGCCCGTACGGAACCGACTGCGGCCTGCGCGACCCCTTCGGCAACCGCATCCGCTTCACCCAGCCGAAGAGCTGAGCACACTCCCGATCGCCCGGCGGGGGCCGGAGCGGGGACGCTCCGGCCCCCGCGTGCGTGTGTCCGGGGCGCGTATCGAGTCGTGATCGTTGGGTGGTCCGGTTGGGGAACGAGCTCTCCTGATACGGCTCCTCTGCGTGTCCTGGTCCGCGCCCCCAGTCGCACGCATGGCGGGCACCTCTGCGAAGATCGCCTCGAAGGCGGCCACCGATCACCGGGGCCGACCTACGAGAGGACAACTTCATGACGCTCATGACGAGCAAGCCCACGGTGGCCATTCTGGGTCCGGGCGGCATCGGCGGTCTGCTGGCCGCCCTGCTGTCCCGCTCCGGCCACCGCGTCATCTGCCTGGCCCGCGAAGCCACGGCACGCACCTTGCGCGGCAGCGGGATCGAGGTGCACAGCCGCCAGTTCGGCGACTTCACCGCAGCCGTGGAAGCGGACACCGAACTGCGAGAGCCGGTCGACGCGTGCCTGATCACCGTCAAGCAGACCGCCCTGGACACCGCACTCACCCGCGTCCCGCCCGCAGCCCTCGGCGACGCCCTCCTCGTACCGCTGCTGAACGGCGTCGAGCACCCCGCCACCCTCCGCGCTCGCTACCGGCCTGACCGGGTGGCCCCCGGAGTGATCCGCGTGGAGTCGACCCGGCTTGCCTCCGATGGCAGCGGGCCCGTCGTCATCGAGCACGGTAGCCCGTTCGTCGAGATCGACCTGGCGGCCGGCACGGCACCCCGCCCCCACATCGAAACCCTGGCGACCGCCCTCTCCGCCGCGGGCGTGACGGCCCGCCTGACCGAGGACGAGACCGCAGCCCTGTGGGCAAAGATGGCCTTCCTCGCCCCCTTCGCCCTCCTCACCACCCGGTACGGCGCGCCTCTCGGAGAGGTCCGCACCCGTCACTACGACGAGTTGGAGAGCCTGGTCGCCGAAACCGCCGCGGTGAGCCGCGCCTGCGGCGCACCGGTGGACGCCGCTCAGGCCCTGGCGCGCTACGACGCCTTCCCTCCCGACGCCAAGTCCTCCATGCAGCGCGACGCCGAAGCGGGCCGACCGCTGGAACTCGACGCCATCGGCGGGGCGCTGCTGCGCGCGGCCGACCGCCACGGTGTGCTCGTGCCGGTGGCGACCCGCGTGGTACGGGAACTGCAGTCCGCAGGCCACTAGGCCTCTCGTTCGGATCACGCCGGGCTCGCGGGGCCGGGCACGCGCACTCGCCGCGTTGTCGTCACTCGCCAGGGCTCCGCCCCGACTCCCTCCTCCGGCCGCAGCTCAGAGCTCCGGGAAGGGTGCCGCCTCGTCCATGGCCCGCAGCAGCTTGCGCGCCGCTTCGGCCTCTTCCGGCCGCACGGACGAGGCGAGGCCCTCGACGACAGGCCGGCCTGCGAGCACTGCCGCCCTGGCTGCCGCCTCCCAGGCGGGTTGTTCCTGGAAACTTGTGTTCCTCGAACCGCACGCCGCTGCGGCGGAGTGCCATTGCTCCGCCTGGAAGATGCTTTCCAGTAGGTCCAGCAACTCCGGCTTGCCCGAAATGTGCGGGGCCCCGACCAGTTCCAGAAGGAAGGGGACGGTCGGGGCTGTCGCCTCCCCGACGACAAGACCCAACGCGCAGAGGATGTCGCCGAGTTCATCCATCGCCAGGTTGACGGAATCTCCACTTCCATAGGCAATTCGGGAGAGCAGGGGCGGTATGGCTCCGGCGGGGGCCTGTCGCGCATCACGCAGCGCCTTCCAACGCACGCCGGCGACGCCCCTGAGCAGACTTCCCACGCACTGCCTCCTTTCGCCTGCTCGCCTTCTCGTCAGACCTCAGTGTCCTGCGCTCGCGATCGGCGTCAATCCCCGGCTCGCAATCCGACCCGCAGCCCTGAGCGTCGACTCCTCGCCGGGTGAATGATCTCCGCCATGCCGGGTGTGATCACTGCGGCGGAGCCGTCCTGGATCGGGTGGTCGGCGACATTCGCCACTACATAGCAGCGGTCCGAGCCGACGGTCACCACTGCAGCCATCGGCTCGGGGTCGGCCGGCTCCTCGTCCTCCGGTTCCAGCAACGGTCCGCAGGAAGTGCCGCGCCCGCGGTCACGTACGCGCTCCGGGTCCAGTCCCAGGTAGGTCCGCAGATCAGCCGGGTCAGGCTGACCGAGGGGCAGACTGCGGAATCGTCTCCTGGAGCCTCAACGAGGCAACTGCACCCATGACTTGATGCCGCGCTGCGGCGGTTTGGCCTCGACGGCACCCCACTCCCCGCCCCAGTCGTCCACAACGGCCGCCAGCAGCCAGAGCGCCCGTCGGCGCCGCGTCTCGCAGAGCGTGGCCAGGTCGGGTTCTGCGTGATGCGGGTGCTGGTCCCAGACCAGGAGCCTCACCGCTTCGTCCCGCTGGCGCAGGGACACGTAGAGCTCCTTCCCCGGGCTCATTCTGGCGGTGACCCCGACCAGCTCGTCCACTGCGTGCGTGGCCGGCCAGACGTACGGGGCGAGCCCGTGCGCCTCCAGCGCGGCGGCGACCACGGTCCGCCCGATGTACGCGCTGCGGACGTCACCCGGCAACGTGAAGCTCAGCCCGAGCCCGCGCCCGGAGCGGCCCTTCGGGCGGAGGTAGGGCCGGGGGTGCGGCTGCTGGCTCGTTCGCAGGGTGGGATGCGGATACGGATACGGATGCGGATACGGGTACATGGACGGGACCGGCATACGTGTCTCGGCGGCGGCCGGACAGAGTGCGGCGATCGGGGATGAGTGCATGGCTGATTCCCCTTATGCGGGTGATGAGTTGGCGGTGTCTCTCTCTTCGCGTGGGCGCGCACGGGTGGCTCACGTTGTTGTGTTGCGGACGAGCAGTGGCCTGTCTCCCTGACGCGGGACCGCCCCTCCCAGGACAGGAGGATGCGGGCAGGACCGCGTGATGCACTTCCAACTCGTCGGCGCTGCGTGAGCGGTGCGTTACCTAACGTAGCGCAGACATGGCACACGTGTCGCCAAGCTGGAGGCAATTACCTCCACACTGTTGGACTGGGCGCCCTGTGCAACGGCAGACTGTTCCCACAGTCCATGGAAGAGAGGGCCCATGCCCAGCAGTTCCACTCCGACGGAGCGCCAGAAGCGACTCGGCGCCGAGCTGCGCAAGATGCGCGTTGCAGCCGAGGCAACTACCGCGTACGCAGCCGGACTGCTGGGAGTCGACCGGACGAAGATCTCCAACATGGAAGGCGGGGTCCGCCCGATCGCGTCCGCACGCGTTCGCACCTTGGCCTGCAACTACGCCTGCGCCGAAACCGTTTACGTCGATGCGCTCGTCGAAATGGCCGAGCAGCGCGAACGCGGCTGGTGGGATCAGTACAGGGGCACACTCCCGCCAGGCCTCCTGGACATCGCCGAACTCGAATGGCACGCGACACGCATCCGTACCGCGCAGACCGTCCATCTTCCCGGCCTGCTCCACACCGATGGGTACGCCCGGGCGGTGTTCGGCGCCGTGCTGCCCGAGCTGTCCCGCCTGGAGATCGAACTGCGGGTCGCACATCGCATGGAACGGCAACAGGTGCTCGACCGCGAGGATCCCATCGAATACGTGGGCTACGTCCATGAGGCAGCCCTGCGCATGCAGTTCGGTGGCCGAGACATCACGCGCGAGCAGCTGTTGCATCTCTGCGAGATGTCGGAACGCAAGCACGTCGATGTGCGGGTGATCCCGGTGGACCGGGGCGCTTTCCCCGGAGCTGGGCACGCACTCCTCTATGCCCACGGCGTCGTGCCGCAGCTCGACACCGTGCAGCTCGATTCAGCTCATGGCCCGGAGTTCATGCACGCGGATGCGCAGCTGACCAAGTACCGCGCACACCTGAACTGGATGGAGGACGCCTCGCTGTCTTCCGCCGAATCCCGGGACTTCATTCGCGCCGTCTCCCGCCAACTCTGAGGAAGTTCAGCATGACTGACATCAACTGGGAAGAACCGTACTGCGGTGAGGGAAACAACTGTTTCCGGCTGGGCACCGACATAGAAGGCAACGGATTCATCGCCGTGAGAGGCGAGGAGGATCGTTACCTCGTCGACAGCCGCGAGGCCCTCCAGCAGCTGATCCGCGACATCAAGGCCGGCAAGGCCGACCACCTGATGTGAAGCGCGAAGGGCCCGGCACCGCGATGTGCTCGCGGTGCCGGGCCCTGTTGTGGCGCGGTTCCTCAGGAAGACGTGCCGCGCGGGAAGGAGACCTCCACGCGACGGTTCTTCTTGCGGCCCTCTTCCGTGCTGTTGTCGGCGATCGGGTACTGCTCGCCATAGCCACGGATCTCGAAGGTGACGGTCGAGCCGAGATCCTTCACCAACACCGCCTGCACCGCGTTGGCGCGCTGCTTGGACAGCACGTCACCGTGGGCCGACGAGCCGAGGTTGTCGGTGAAGCCGAAGACCCGCACCTTGGTGGCCTTCTGCTTCTTGATCTCGGCGGCGATGGCGGCGATACGGGAGTTGGCCGCGGAACTCAGCTTCGCGCTGTCCTTGCCGAAGAGAACCTCGGCCTGGAGCGCGAACTTGATGCTCGCGTTGCTGTCCTCGCGGCGCTCTTCGCCGCCCATGTCCTCGACGACCTGGATGATGTCGAGGACCTTGGCGGGGGCGAGCGTGGCACCGTCGACCATCTTGAGGTCGGGGTCCTTGCCGTCCACGGCCACCGGCGGGGCCGCCGATGCCTCGGTACCCGGCGGTACGCTCGGTCCGTCATCGGCCAGCGCGGCCGAGGCACCCATGACGGACGTGCCGGCCATCAGCACCATCGCCGCAAGGGTCATGCCTGCCAGTTGAATCGGACCACGCCGCATGCAGGTGTTTGTCATCTCGCCCGTCACCCGGAGATCTTCAGCGACGTGGTGGCGAACGTCGGCAGGTTGAAGTCGACCTCGGTCGTCTCGGCGGGCGGCGCCGGGAACTGCATGAACACCGGGACCGACGCGCCGGGCTGGACAGCGGACATCCCGGTCGTGCACAGGCAACGACCATCGGTGTCCCGGAGGATGTAGTAGCGCTTCTTTCCGGCCTTGTCCACGAGCGTGGCGCCACCGACGGAGTTCAGGTTCTTGCTGACAATGGCGGCCTCGCCCCCGGCCCAGGCGGACGGGTTGACCACGGTCTGGCCCTGGTTCTTCAACTCGCCCTGAACCGTGACGAAGCCGCCGGAGTCCCGCTTCACCTGATTGACGACCAGCAGCATGTTCTTGTCGCCCCTGGCCTCAGCGAGCTTCACATTCGGGTCCACGTTCTCTCCGGCCGCGGTGTCCTCCTGCTTCTTCCCCTTGTCCTCGTCGGAGGACTTCGGAGACGCGGGGGAAGACGGCGAACCGGTGTCCTTTGTCCCTCCGCCGTCGTCGGCACCGCAGCCGGTGACGGCCAGGGCCAGTGCCGCCGTCATCGAGACAGCTGCCACTACCCTTCGGGACTTGATGGAGCGCCGAATGCTCATCGCTTCTGATTCCTTTACTCGTCGTTCACTGTCAACTGTCGACCAGGTGCACGTCAAAGAGAATCTTGCTCACCTGTTCCCAGGGCGGAGGGCTGCTCGGACTGATCTGGAGCATCTCTCCTCCCCTGCACGAGAAGAAGTACATGTCCTGCACGGTGTCGTCGTTGTAGTCGACGGACCTCCACGTGGGGCAGCGCCACTCGATGACGGCGGTGGCGTGCCCCTTGGCGAACGTGCGCTTCATGCCGGGAACAACAGACGCACCCACAGGCTTGAGCGTCTTGACGTCAACCCTGATCTCGTCCCGCTCCCCGCCGGGCGTGGCGACACATCCGGGCGGGGTGAGCTTCGCGTCGTTCTCTGCGGCCATCGCCTGCGCCGCAGGGCACCCGGTGACAGGGTGTGCCTGGAGGAACATGTCCAGCATGCTCTCGGGAAGAGAAGCGAGGAACGGGCCTTCGAACTGCTCACGGGACTGCTGAGCGGCAGCCAGCGCGGCAGCATCTGCCGCACCCTGGGCCCCATTGCGCAAGGCAGCGGCCTTGCCGACGGTAAAGAAGGCAAACGCGAGGAAGAGCAGGCCCGCCACCATCACAACATAGATGGGGAAAGCCTGCCCTGCCTCGCCGCGAAGCTTCGCGGTCATTAGCCGGCCTTGATCTGCGACACCAGGTCGGAGATCTTGCTCGAGATCGAGCCGCCGATGCCGGAGGCCGCGATCGCGCCGATGATCGCCACGACCACCAGGATGATGCCCAGGTACTCGAACGCCGTCTGGCCGCGGTCCTTGGCCTCGTAGCGCTTCTGGATCGCGCTGACCGTGGTGTTGGCCCAGCCGTTGATGCGAACGGCGGTCTTCAGGGTGATGTTCGACATGGTGATCCCCTCCGGGTTCGGCCGACCGGTAGCCGGCCGACTCGCAAGTTTCATTGGTGTCGCCTGCGGTACCGGCTTCCTCCTGGCCGGTGCCGCTGGCGACATGAGAAACATACGGCGGCGCGACCCGCACGCCGGAGGGTCCCAGGGCCCATTCCCGGGCCCAAAGCGTCAGTTGGGTCTGCGGCACCCGCACATGTCGCCAGGACCCATGTCCCGTCACGGCTACGTTCACGCTCTTCTGCTCAGCCACGGTGACCACCGGCCTCGCGAACTCCGCTGCCCGTGGAGGGGGCCGTGCCGAGCCAGCGGGCGATGGCCTCGCTACGGCTCGCGCTGTGCAGCTTGGTGAAGATGCGGTTGATGTGGTTCTTGACCGTCTTCTCGCTGATGAAGCAGGTGGCGGCGATCTGCTGATTGCTCATGCCGGAAGCGATCAGCTCCATGACCTCCACCTCCCGTGAACTCAGCCCGTACTGCTGCCTGTTGAGCTTCGCGCCCGGTTCCCCGGCCATGGAAGACTGTGCCACAACTGGTTGCAGATGCGAAAGACCCTGCGATGAGTGGACCGGGCGCGGCGCAGGTCGAGGCGGTTCGGGCTTGAGTGCGTGTGCAGGCGCACCGTGTTGCTGAACGGAACTCGGGCCGTGGCCGTCGTACCCGGGACCCTGGTAGGGAACGCCTCTGGTCAGCGCCGTTCCGAGCCCCTCCGGAAGCGGTCGCGACTGCGGCCCTGGGCCCTGGCGCATGTGGGCAAGGAGGGCGTTCGCCGCGGTGGCGGTGAAGTGGGCCCGGCCGTCCTTCGTGTCGCGTACGGCCTGTACCAGCTGATCGGCCGTGAACTCGCCGTGGACCAGATAGCCGCTCGCGCCCAGGCGCAGCGCCTCGTGGACGATCTCGTTCTCCCGGCTGTAGGTCAGCATCATCACGGGGGCGATCTGCACGAGGTGCGGCAGTGCGGAGATGCCGTCCACGCCGGGCATCCGGACATCGAGCAGGACGACATCCGGACGGTGCTGGACGGCCATGTCGTAGGCCTGGCGCCCGTCCATGGCCTCCGCGACGACGTCGATGTCGTCGCGGCCGGAGAGCAGGACGCCGAGGCCGGCCCGGACCACCGGGTTGTCGTCGGCGACGACGACCCTCAGGGCGCCGGGCACGGCCATGGGTGCCGCCGCGGGAAAGGGGGACATGGGCTCGGATGCCGCGGGCTGCTGGGAGACAGGGAACGCGTGGGAGCTGGGCTCCGAGGTGAGCGGTGTGACGTGCGGGGACGTGTGCTGGGACGCGTGGTGCTGTGCGGCCCGGTTCTGGCCCGACGCGCGGGAGACGTCGTCCGGCATCTGCGACCTCCTCTCAAGGGTCTGATGGGGGGTGAGGGTGAAGACGGAGCGGTTCAGTCGGGCTGCTCCGCGCCGGCAGTGGCGAGCAGAGCTGCGATCGGGAGTTCCAGGCGGACCTCGGTGCCCTTGGTCGCCTTCCCCTTTCCGATACGGATACGGGCGCCGATGGAAGCGGCCCGCTCGACCATTCCGACCAGGCCGAAGTGCCCGGCGTGCCGGAGGTCGTCGAGCGTCGTGCCCGGGGGCAGGCCGCGCCCGTCGTCGTACACGCTGACGCGCAGGACGTCGCCCTTCACACCTGCGAGTACGACGAGGTAGGTGGGTTGTGCGTGACGGTGGGCGTTCTCCATCGCTTCGGAGGCGATGGTGAGCAGCTGCCGGGCGACCACCTGTGGGACCTGTGGGATCGGGATGTCGTTGATGAGTCGGAAGGTGGCGGTGAGCTCGTGGCGTCGGGTGAAGTCGTCGGCGCGGGCCCGGAGCTCGCGCGTCACGTCCACTCCTCCGTCCAGCCCGGACTCGCGGCGCAGGTCGGAGAGCAGTTCACGGGACTCGGCGGCGGCCCGGCGGGCGGCGCGGGCGACCAGCTCGGCCTGGTGCCTGACGGTGAGCGGGTCCATCCGGTCGGAGGACACCGCCAGGCCGTCGGCCGCCAGCGCGAGGCCGTGCAGGGTCTTGGCCACCGAATCGTGCATTTCCCGGGCGAGGCGCGCGCGTTCGCCCTCCACGGCCTCGCTGACAGCAAGCCGCGCCTTGGTTTCGGTGAGGGCCTGACTGGCGGAACCGAAGCGGAGGAGGAGGTTGCGCAACGTGACTCCGACCGCTCCGGCTATCACGCAGAAACCGGGAAGGAGAAACGCCGTCGCGCCCCCAGCCTCCAGCCTCGGATCGGTCCCGTACACACCGAGCACGATCGCGGTCTGAAGCGCCGCGAAGATGGCGGCACCCCGCCAGCCGTGGACCAGCCCGGCCAGCATCGGGGTGCACACGGTGACGTAGGCGAGAGTGGATTCCGGTGAGGCGGTGATCAGCAGCAGGGCCCCGAAGAAGGCGTCGATGCCGAGCAGCCAGGGGTGGCGCAGCAGAACCGGGCCGAAGCGTTCCCAGTCACGGAACAGCACGTAGCTGCCCATGAAGGTGACGAGGATGGCCGAGCCGATCAGCCAGGTGGCCAGGCCCGAGGCCGTGTGATCGATGGCGAACGGTGTGGCGACGGCGATCATGGCGAGCCGGAAGCCGAAGACCTGGCGGCACATCGCCTGGAGCGCGTTGAGCTGGATCGCGAACGCCGGTCGTGCCCCGGGATCGGCGATCGCCTGACGCACCTGCGCGTTCAGTCCCGACTGGATGCTGCCGAGTTGGAACGACATGGACGTCTCACCTCCCCCCGGCGGATCTGCCCACCGTCCGCCTCGTTCACGTCATCCGCCCATGAGGGTGCTGAAGTCGACGTTGACCCCGTAGACGAAGCCGACCGTCAGCATCACGAGCGTTCCGGGGAGAAGGAACGTGGTGACCGCGAAGGTCGCCTTGGGAACGGCCCTGGCCGCCTTCCGGCGGGCGTTCTGGGCATCCGTGCGCCGCATGTCGTTGGCTATCTGGATCAGCGTCTCGACGATCGGCGCACCGAGTTCCTCGCCCTGCTGGAGTGTGGTCACGAACATCGCGACCTGCTCCGAGTCATTGCGCTTGCGCAGCTGCTCGAATGCCTCCCGGCGGCTGACGCCCATATCCATCTGGCGCAGGGTGATACGCAGCTCGTCGGCCCAGGGGCCCTCGTACTTGTCGGCGACGCGGGCCAGTGCCTGCCGGAAGCCGAGACCGGCGGAGACCACGACGGCGAGCACATCGAGGAAGTCCGGAAGCGTCCGGTCGATGTGGTCACGTCGGATGCGGACCGCGGACCAGATGCCGACCTCGACCCAGAACAGTCCGAAGGCGATCAGCACCAGGGAGAGCAGGATCTGCCCGCGGATGATCATCGAGAAGGCGCCGAGCAGGCCGAGCCCGCCGTAGACGGCTCGGCGGGCGGCGTAACGGTCGATGGTCAGACCGCCGGGGTTACCCGCCATGTCGATCTGACGGCGCTTCTTGTTGACCGCCTTGGGGCCCATCATCCTCAGCACCATGGGGGCCCAGCGCATGCCGAGACGGTCGATGCCGGAGCCGACCGCACTGGTACGGGTCGAGCCGACTTCCAGAGCGATCGCGAGGTCACCGGGAAGCTTCGCGTCGGCCCGGTACATGCGGACACCCGCGATGGCTCCGAAGACCGCCAGTCCTATGACGCCTGCCAGCAGCAGGTCCATGTGTGCGCCGCCCATCAGACGTCGATCCTGGAGAGACGTCGGATCACTATGAACCCGATCGCATAGAGAGCGAGGGAGACGATCACCGCTACCTGGCCGATGAACGCGCCGGTCATACGGTCGAGAGCGCCGGGCATGACCGCGTTCATCAGGAGCATGGCACCCAGCCCGAAGGCGGGTACGGCATAGGCCGTGACCGTCACCTGGGAGAGCTGGGTCTTGACCTCGCGCCGGGTCTCCTTGCGCTCCTCCAGCGTCTCGGTGAGGTTGCGCAGCGAGCTGACGACCGTACCGCCGGCCCGGTTGGAAAGGACCAGGGTGGTCACGAGGACGACGAGCTCGCGGGAGGGCAGCCGGTCGGTGAGTTCGCTCATCGCGTCCTCGAGCGGCTCACCGACGGCAAGGCGCCGGGAGACCCGGGCCAGTTCCTCACCGGCCGGGTCCTCCATCTCGTCCGCCGCCATGCTGATGGACGTACGCAGCGCCAGGCCGGCCTGGGTGGCGTTGGCCAGGATGCGGGCGAGCTCGGGAAGCTGGTTGATGAAGTGCTCGGTGCGCTTGGTCCGCTGCCAGTTCAGGAAGGCGTTGGTTCCCCAGAGGCCGATGAGGGCGGCGACGGGGCCGAAGAAGCTGGCGAGCATGGCCGAAGCGATCATCCACAGCCCGGCCAGGGCGACGACGGCGTAGACGAAGAACTCGCCCGGGGTGATCTCGAGGCCGGTGGCGGCCAGCTTCAGTTCGAGCTTCCGGCCCAGGCCGGTCTTCCGTAGCCGGCTGTCCAGAGCCCGGAACCGGCGACGGCGGCCCGCCTCCGGTATGTGCCCGGTGTGCGAGAGCCGGTCCACCAGGGCGTCCCGGTCGGCCCTGCCACCGCTGTAGGCATGCAGACCTGCGACGCCGGTGACACCGGCGAGCAGCGTGACGCCGATGGAGAGTAGAGGGAGATTCGTCATGGCTCGGTACCTAGTTGGCCTCTCGGGTGGCGAGCTGTTCGGCGGATTCGGCAACCCCGAAGGCCTGCGGGATGGGCTGGCTGGCCATGTAGAGGCGCTCGGCGATCTTGCGCGGGATCGGGAGGTACTTGAACTCGCCGTTGATCCGTCCTTCGGCGTCCATGGGCTGGGCGTCGAACCGGGCAACGGACACGATGCGGTAGGGGTCCCTGCCGTGCGAGTCGAGAACGGCGATCTCGGTGATCTTGCGGGAACCGTCGGCGTGGCGGGTGAGCTGGACGATCACGTCGACGGCGCTGTTGATCTGGTCGTGCAGCGCCTCGAACGGGATCTCGATCTCGGACATCGAGGCCAGGGTCTGCAGACGCATGAGAGCGTCCTCGGCGTTGTTGGCGTGGACGGTGGCGAGTGAGCCGTCGTGACCGGTCGACATGGCCTGGAGCATGTCGAGCGATTCGCCGCCGCGGACCTCACCGACGACGATGCGGTCGGGGCGCATACGCAGGGAGTTGCGGACCAGGTCACGGATGGTGATCTGGCCCTTCCCCTCGACGTTCGCCGGCCGGGACTCCAGCCGGATGACGTGGCTCTGCTGGAGCTGGAGCTCCGCGGAGTCCTCGATGGTGACAATGCGCTCGCTGTCGGGGATCAGACCGGAGAGCGCGTTGAGGAGTGTCGTCTTCCCGGTACCTGTGGCTCCGGAGACGATCACGTTGAGTTTCGCCTGGACGAGCCCGGACAGCAGAATCAGCATCTGATCGTCGAGCGAGCCGACGTTGATCATTTCCTGGAGGGTGAAGGCCCTCGGGAACCGTCGGATGGTGAGCGTCGCACCGGTCAGCGACAGCGGCGGAATGATGACGTTGACACGCTCACCACTGGGTAGACGCGCGTCAACCATGGGGTTTGACTCGTCGACGCGGCGGTTGACCGTCGACACGATGCGTTCGATCGTCTGCATCAGCTGCTCGTGCGAACTGAAACGCATCGGCAGCTTCTCGACCTTGCCGCTGCGCTCGACGAAGATCTGGTCCGGTCCGTTCACCATGATCTCGGTGATGGACGCGTCCTCGAGGAGCGGTTCCAGAATGCCGAGCCCGAGGGCCTCGTCGACGACCCGGCGGATCAGCTGAGTGCGTTCGACGGTCGAGAGGACCGGCCCTTCGCGGCTGATGATGTGGCTGAGCACACGCTCCAGCCGCGCTCGCCGGTCTGCGGCGGCGAGCGAGGACATCTCGGCCAGGTCGATCTCTTCGAGCAGCTTGGCGCGGTACGTGGCCACCATGTGGCTGTCCTCCCGCGCCCCGCCGTTCTTCTCGGGGGCGGTCATGCGTGCCCGCAGACTCATTGCGTAACTCCTCGCTCAGACGTGCTAGTGGTGCTCCGGTGTTGCGATGCGGGCCCCGCTCACCCTCGCGGCATGGTGGAACTGCGGCTGGCCCAACCCCAGTCGTCGATCCCGGGCACAACGGAGGGAATCCGCACGCGGGTGGTGTAGGTGACGTCGCCGGATCCACCGTGGCGCCTGAACTTCGAGTTCTTGTGGCTTCCGAGCCAGTCGCTCATCGCGTCGCGCCCCGCCCGCTCCGAGTCCCCGCGCGGCACGTCCTGGGTGGCGGTACGCGCGGCCGCACGGGCACCGGTGCCCGCCTGGTTGGCGGCGTACGCGGCGACCCCCAGCTGAATCGCGAAGAGGCCCACCAGGAGCAGCAACGGGATGAATCCCATGTACTCGATGGCGACCTGGCCGCGATCCCGGCGGGATGCGGCGGCCTTCCGGTCCGGTGTGTGTGCGCGCATGCTCATCGCTCGGCCTCCAGCGGCGACGCGGCGTTGCCCTCGATGGTCATCGGCCAGTTGAGTACTCCAGGCACCAGTACCGGCACCCGCAGCTTCACCGTGGCCTTGTACAGCGCGCCCGAGCTCTCGCATGTCGTCCGCTTCATGGACTTCCGCCAGACCGGCGGCAGGTCTTCCTCGGCTGCGTCCCGGCACGCCTGTCCGCGCGTGCCCTGTGCGATGGCGCCCTTGTGTGCCGCCTGGTCCGCCGAGTTCCCCGCCAGGGAGAACGTGTAGCCGATCAGCGCGCACTGCCACAGTGCGACCAGCAGCAGGATGATCAGCGGTGTGACACCCAAAAACTCGATCGCCGTCTGCCCGCGGTCGCGCCTGCGGCCGAGGAGACGGGCGCGCATGCCGTCCCCCGCCGGGGCGGCGTCACCGTAACGCCTTCCCCGTGTCTCCGTGTCTTTCGTCTCGGTAAGTGCCATTGGTCAACTTGCCCCCTAGGTCGTCGGCCGTTTCCTGGAGTCGCCGTCGCGGTCGCGCCGGCGCCCGATCGAGCCTCGGTCGTTCTTGAACTTCGCGCCGGACTTCGCGCCGCTCTTCTCCTTCTCAGGAACCTTGACGATGCCGAGCTCGCCCGCAAGGGCCCAGAGGGCCTGTTTGACCGTGCTCTTGGAGTCGAGTTCGTGCAGCCGGCCGGCGTCGACGACGGCCTGGAGTTCCTTGAAGTTCGCCGGAATCGCGGTGTTGGCCGTGGTGGTGCCGGTGATCTTCTCGATCAGCTGCGGCTGGATCTCGGTGTTGCGGATGAAGCGGTTGACCACGGTGACCGTCTCCTCCGCCTTGCGGATCTGGAGCCGGTCCCACATCCGTACGACACGCTTGGCGCCGCGCACCGCGATCACATCGGGTGTGGTGACCAGCAGTGCCGTGTCGGCCATCTCGATGGCCGCCGCGCTGGCGCCCTGGAGCTGGCTGCCGCAGTCGACGATCAGGACCTCGTAGCGCGAACGCATGGCGCTGACGATCTGCCGGGCCGAGCGGTCGCTGACCTCCTCGGCGCTCTCGCCCTCGCCGGGTGCCAGCAGCAGCGCCAGACCGGTGCCGTGACTGAACACGGCGTCGGACAGGACGCGCGGTGATATGTCGGTGATCGTCGACAGGTCGACGATGGAACGCCGGAACTGCACATCGAGGTACGAGCCGATGTCACCGGCCTGGAGGTCCATGTCGACCAGGGCGACACTGCGCCCGGACGCCTGGGCGGCCAGGGCGATCTGCACGGCGGTGAGGGTGGTCCCCACACCGCCCTTGGCGCCGCTGACGGTGATGACCGTACCGCCGGGACCGGTGAAGACATCGTTCCCGGTGGTCAGGTGGCGGCGGACTCCGACGGACCATTGGGCCGCGGATTGAACCCTGTTGGCCAATTCCTCGTAGCTGAGGGGGAGGGTGACGACGCCTCGTGCGCCCGACTCCATCGCGTTCGAGAACAGACCGGGGGTGACATCGGCGGTGATCAGCACGACCCCTATGGCGGGGAAGCGCAGGGAGACCTCCCGGATCAGTTCCAGGGCCGGCACCGGTCCGATCCGCTCGTGGACCAGCACGACCTCGGGCAGATCGTCGAGCGACTCGCCCGCGAGGCGGGCGAGGGTGTCGATGAGCTGGGTCGAGTCGCTGACCGGAGCGGCCGGCTCCGCCTCGGGGAGCTGGCTGAGCAGGGTGGTGACGGATCTGGCCGCGTCGACGTCACCGACGGCCGGGAGGATCCTCGTGGTCATTCGATCCTCACTTGTCCTTGTCGAGCGTGTAGGAGCGGTCGCCCGGACGGATGGTGCTGTCGCTGCCGGAGGCGAGGAGCGCGAGACGTACGTGCTCCGCGAAGGACTCGGCGTAGGCGATGCGCTGGGTGTCGAGCGTGTTGAGCGCGAAGGTGATCGGGACGGCCTCGGTGCCCATGTTGGACTTGCCGTCGTGGTTGGGCTCCAGGGCGGTCAGCTTGCCGACGTCCAGGACCTTGGCGTTGGAGACGATGACCTTGGACTGGGAGGGCTCGCCGTCGCGCTCACCGGCGAAGGTGGCGTAGATGTTGACGGTGGCGCCGGGGGTGATCTTGCCGGCGACACCGGTCGCGGCGTCGATCATGATGGCGATCTCCTGCTCCCCGGGCTGCAGTTCGGGGCGGCGCTGCATCATGTCGGACTGGAGCAGGGAGCCCTTGCGCAGCTGGGTGACGGCGATCTTGCCGTTCACCTCGGAGAGATCGGTGACCGCGTTCTGGGACAGCCAGCGCTTGGGCATCGAGATCTTCTCGAACTGCCCGGAGGACAGGGCGGTATAGGGCGCTACGTCGGACTTCAGCTGGTAGGCCGAGACCTCCGGCCCGACCTTGGAATTGACATCGCTGATCACCGAGAGCACGCCGGCGAAGGCGCCGAAGGCGCACAGAACCGACAAAAGCAGGAGTATCACGCCGCGGCGCTGACGGGAGTTCATGGGCCGGACAACCTCGTTCGATTCGGATGCTTGGGGCAGCGGACAGAAGGGCGTCTACGGAGGAAAGCGGAAGCGCTAGGACTGCGGTGGTGCGAGCGCTCCATGGCTGAGGACACCGGCAGAGTGCATTCGGTTCGCGGCTGCGGGTAGCGGGGAGGAGCAGAACCCGCAGCGGTCACCGATGAGTTCCATTCCGCACCAGTGGCAGTTCTCACGGCGTACGGAGGCCACCAATTGGTACAGGACGGAGATGTCTGGCAGGTAGGCGGCGAATTCCACCAGTTTTCCGGTTCCCCACCATGCCGGGGATTCGGACGGAAGTGCGGACTCGTGAATGGACTGGACCTTCCACGCGGGCGCGAGGGTCTCCTTCACCCACTCCGACTGGGACTGCCCCTTGGCGGTCATCAGGTGGGTGCCGAATTCGGGTCCGGTCGGCGGGTCGGCCTTCGGGCCGACCCTGACGAGCTGCGGTTCGGGCCCCGCGACCACGGCGAACTGCGAGCCGGGTACCCAGGACTTCGCATGGGTCCTGAGGTCGACCGGGACCCGGTCGAACTTGGTGACGGAGTGGAGCAGGGCGCCGGCGTGGATGTAGTGCGTCAGCAGCCGGGCGGCGGAGGCGACCACTCCCGGGCTGAAGTCACAGATGGACAACTGGCGCAGCTGCCTGACGAGTACGGCGACGCCCAGCGGCGGGAGGTCCACCTTCACCAGGGCGACGCGGTCGCTCTCCAGGACCGAGCGTACGGAGTAGAGCCGGCGCTCGTGCGCGGGCGAGATGCCGGACGGGTAGACGGCGACTACATAGCCGTGCTGTTCGAGCAGCACGTGCATGTCACCGATGGCCATCTCCAGCGCCTGGGCATCGGGTGCCTGCAGCAGGGCGGCTGTCGGTGTCTGCTGATCGGTCGGAGGTAGTACCAAGTCAGCACTGGTCACTGCTATTGCGGTCGGCACGCTGTTCCCCGTTTCGGCTCCGGCCGGACGCCGGTCATGACGTCGGCCGCAATCGCTCCTGCTCCGCGGTTCTGCCTCAGCACTTTATCCACGTCCTACCTGGCAGAGAACACTTTTCGGAGGCCAGTCCGACAACATGTGCGAGGCGCCCGCGTATCGCCTGAGTGCTAAATCGGATCAAATCGAAAATGGTCAACTTCTGTACAACTGCGGAGGGTTACGGATCCACCTCCCGGCCACCTTGCTCCGGGAATTCATCCGTGCACGTCAGCGCGGATACGGAACCCTGCGCACCGGCGTCGCCCCGGAGGCCGGATCGTCACTGTCCGAGCACCCCACCCCTTCACCCGCACGCGACCCGGAGAGGTCAACAAAACGTCAATTCCCAGGCGCGCCGACTGGACTTCGACGGCCCGCGGAGGGCGTCGCGGGGCACAAGCGGAGCGCGTACGGGCGCATCCGGCGGACACGATCGCCGCGGGTCCCGTTGCCAGAGGTCTTGACAACTTGATTGGTCTGGACCAGTTTATCGGCCAGCGGTGGCCACCGTTCCTCAACTCCACATCCCCTTCTTCTCCCCGTCACCTCCAGGACGGTCCGGAGTACCGCCGGTCCCCCGCCGGCTCCTCCCCGGGCACCCCCGGCAGGCATCCCCAACTCCCCACGGAGGCAGCAAGTGGAACGTTCCCCCCTCAGCGGCCACAGAATCCACGGGCGCCGCCGAATCCGGCTCGGCGCCGCCATGGCCGTCCTCGCGGCCGGCGCGCTGACCGCCACGGGTCTCACCGGAAGCGCCCAGGCCGCCGACATCAACGTCGCCAAGAACGCGGGCTTCGAGTCCGGGCTCGCCAACTGGTCCTGTACGGGCGGCAGCGGCACCACCGTCTCCTCCCCCGTGCACGGTGGCACCGCCGCTCTCAAGGCCACGCCGTCCGGCCAGGACAACGCGCGGTGCACGCAGACCGTGGCCGTGAAGCCCAACTCGACGTACTCGCTCAGCTCCTGGGTGCAGGGCGGGTACGCGTACCTCGGCGCGAGCGGCACCGGAACCACCGACGTGTCGACCTGGTCACCCGGCTCCGGCAACTGGACCCAGCTCACCACCACCTTCAAGACCGGTCCGAGCACCACCTCGGTCGATGTCTACACGCACGGCTGGTACGGGCAGTCCGCGTATCTGGTGGACGACGTCTCGGTCAACGGCCCCGACGGCGGGGGCGGCACCGACCCGGAGCCGACCATTCCGTCCGCCCCGGCCGGGCTCGCGGTCGGCGCGACCACCACCTCCTCCGTGTCCCTGTCCTGGAACGCGGTGTCCGGCGCGACCGGCTACACCGTCTACCGGGACGGCCAGAAGGCGACCACGGCCACCGGGAACTCGACGACCGTCACGGGGCTGGCCGCCGACACGGCGTACCAGTTCGCGGTGACCGCCACCAACGCGGCCGGCGAATCCGTCAAGTCGACGACGGTCAGCGGCCGTACGGCCAAGGAGGGCGGCGGCAATCCCAACCCCGGCACCTCCGTCCCCAAGCACGCGGTGACCGGCTACTGGCAGAACTTCAACAACGGCGCGACCGTGCAGAAGCTCAGTGACGTACCCGCGAACTACGACATCATCGCGGTCTCCTTCGCCGACGCCACGACCACGCCGGGCGCCGTCACCTTCAACCTGGACACGGCGGGCCTGAACGGCTACACCGTCGACCAGTTCAAGGCCGACGTGAAGGCGAAGCAGGCGGCCGGGAAGAACGTCATCATCTCCGTCGGCGGCGAGAAGGGCTCCATCTCGGTCAACAGCGACGCCTCCGCGACCAACTTCGCGAACTCGGTCTACTCGCTCATCCAGGAGTACGGCTTCAACGGTGTCGACATCGACCTGGAGAACGGTCTCAACTCCACGTAC
Source organism: Streptomyces sp. NPDC002403 (assembly GCF_053593015.1). Lineage (NCBI taxonomy): Bacteria > Bacillati > Actinomycetota > Actinomycetes > Kitasatosporales > Streptomycetaceae > Streptomyces > Streptomyces sp. NPDC002403. Next base: position 94,989 of record NZ_JBSFBQ010000006.1, read on the forward strand.
ATGACGAAGGCGCTGCGTTCGCTGTCCCAGAAGGCGGGCTCTGGCCTCGTCATCACGATGGCCCCGCAGACCATCGACATGCAGTCCACCGGGGGCGAGTACTTCAAGACGGCGCTCGGCATCAAGGACATCCTGACCGTCGTCAACACCCAGTACTACAACAGCGGTTCGATGCTCGGCTGTGACGGCAAGGTCTACTCGCAGGGCTCGGTGGACTTCCTCACCGCACTCGCCTGCATCCAGCTGGAGGGCGGTCTCGACCCGTCCCAGGTCGGCCTCGGTGTGCCCGCCTCCCCGAGCGGCGCGGGCAGCGGCTACGTGGCGCCCTCGGTCGTGAACGCGGCCCTGGACTGCCTGGCCTCCGGCACCAACTGCGGCACGTTCAAGCCCTCGAAGACGTACCCCGGCATCCGGGGCGCGATGACCTGGTCGACCAACTGGGACGCCAAGTCGGGCAACGCCTGGTCGAACGCGGTGGCCCCGCACGTGCACGGCCTGCCGTAACCAACGGCTGGTGCGTGTCCTGGGCCAGGTGCGTGTCCGACGCCCGGTGCGCACGACTCGGCCGGTACACACACGGCAAGCGGCCCTGACCTCCTGCCGGCATCAATGACCAGCAGCGCCGCCGCTCCCCCGGCGGCGCTGCTGCACGTTCCGGGTCCGGCGGCCGTCCCGCTCCTGTCCCGGACCGGCAACAGAGTGTCCGGGACTTCCCTCATTCCATGGCTGTTCGAGCGCGGGCGTGGCACCGTTGTCGGGCTCGACGGTGATGCGACAGGGGGAGAGTCATGGCCGGGGCGCGGGTGCAGGCACTGGGCGCGGACGATCCGGCGACGCTCGGACCGTACCGGCTGATCGGACGGCTGGCGTCCGGCGGCATGGGGCGGATCTATCTGGCCCGCGGCGGGGAACGCGGCGGGCAGGGGCTCGTCGCCGTGAAGACACTGCTGGCCGAGGGGGACGTCAGCCAGACCGACCGGCGGCGCTTCGCCCGCGAGGTGTCGCTCGCGCAGCGGGTCGACAGCGCGTACACGGCGCGCGTACGGGACGCCGACGCGGAGGCCGAGCGGCCGTGGATGGCCATCGACTACATCGCCGCGCCCTCGCTCGCCGAACTCGTCCGCACCTGCGGGGTGTTGCCCGCTTCGGCCGTACGGTGGATCGCCGCCGGGACGGCGGAGGCGCTGGTGACCCTGCACGGTCTGGGCATCGTCCATCGTGATGTGAAGCCGCAGAACGTGCTGCTGCCGCTGGACGGGCCGCGGGTCATCGACTTCGGCATCTCGCACGCCAGCGATCTCACGCTCACCGGGCTCACGCTCGGCACGATCGCCTTCACCTCCCCGGAGCAGGCGCGCGGCGAGGCGTCGACGGCGGCCTCGGACGTGTACTCGCTGGGCGCGACGCTGTTCCTGCTCGCCACGGGACGGCCGCCGTACGCCGCGGACGGCGACACCCTGCGGCTGCTGGCCCGCGTCCAGCGCGGTGAACTCGACCTCGACGGACTGCCCAAGGAACTCGTCCCGACGATCCGCCCCTGCCTCGCCGCCGACCCGGCCGGGCGCCCGGCCCCCGCCGCGCTGCTCGCCCGCTTCCGCCGGGACCAGGCGGGCCTGCCGGCGACGCACAGCGGTACCCGCTGGCTGCCGCCGCGGTGGACGGAACTGATCGGTGCGTACGCGACCCAGGGCCTGGAGCTCGCGAACGCCCGCCCCGCGAACCCGGCGGCCCCGACCGCCGACGCCCCCACGAACGTGGTGCCGCCGCCCCGCCCGACGATGGTCTACACGGAGCAGCGCAAGGCCCGCGCCGCCCGCGACCGCGCCCGCCGCGACCGTACGCGGCAGGAGCTGGCGGCGCTCGCGGAGCTGGCGGAGCGGCAGCGGGCGGAGCAGGCCGAACGGGAGCGCGAGGAGCGCGAACGGGCCGAAGGCGCCGAGCGGGAACGCGCGGAGCGCGAAAGGGCGCAGGCGGCCCGCCAGGAGGCTCAGCGCGCCGAGCGGGAACGCGCGGAGGCCGCCCGCCAGGAGGCCGCACGCGCCGAGCGGCAACGGGCCGCGCAGGACCAGGCCCGGCGGGAGGCGGCCGCGCGGGAGCGGGCCAGGCGGGAGCGGGCCGAGAGGCAGCGCGCGGAGGAGGCCGCCCGCGCCGAGCAGGCGATCCGCGCGGCGCGTGCGCGGGCGGCCGCTTCCTCCAACGCCTCGGCCGGCAACGCCTCGCCCGCCGGGAACGCGCGTCCGTCGGGCGGCTCCTCGGGCAGCTCCTCGAACTGGGGCTGGCTGATCGCCGTCGCCGTCGTCGTCGCCCTGATGATCTGGCAGCCCTGGAACACCTCGGGGAAGGCGGGCGGCAGCGGCGGTTCCTCCGCCGGCACCACCACTTCCGGTGCCGTCACGTCCGGCAGCGGTCTCGACACCCACTCCGACGACGAGAACACCGGCACCGACGACGAGAGCGGCGACTCCGGGGGCACCTCGGACGAGCCGACCCCGACCCCGACCCCGACCCCCACACCCACTCCGACACCCACCCCGACACCCGACGCCATCGACCGGGCGTTCCGCGCCGTGAGTGCCGGCGACTGCCTCGATGTGTACAACGACGGGCACGGCAAGATGAGCGCCACGACCCCGGTCCGGGTCAACTGCCGTGCTGGAAACGCCTATATGCATGTCAACCAGGTCACCTCACGGCCCGGGGAATCCAGCTCCTGCGACACGGGGCAGGGCTTCACCTGGTGGCACAAGTCCGGTGTGGACGGGGTCGAGCGCACGCTCTGCCTCGACCGCGTGTACCAGGTGGGCCAGTGCTTCCCCGCGCAGGTCCAGGGGGCCGTCGACGCCGATCTGACGGTGGTGCTGTCCTGCAACTCGTCGACCGTCCCCCGGGCCGGCCAGTCGATCCTCCGGATCACCGGGTACTACCGGGCGCCCTCCGCCGGTACCAAGTGGACCTGCCCGGCCGGGAGCGGGGAGCGGTTCTGGTACTGGCAGGTGAACAACGGCCGGAGCATCATCTGCGCCTCGGCGGCCTGACGGACGCGGCCCTTCGTCCCCGTGCGCCTCCCCCCTCCCCCGTCCCGGAATCCTCTGCGGCGCTGTCGGTGCTCTCTGCTAGCTTCGTGCGGCTCGTGTGATCCACGAGCCTTCAGCAAACACAGGGGAGGGCCACTTGACCAGGTTCGGGAGAAGACGCAGACGCGGTCGGATGGTGGTGGGGAGCTGCTTGGCGGCGCTGCTGGCCACGCCTGCCGGTACGGCGTACGCGGTGGACAATCTGCCGCCGAAGCAGCCGTTGGTCCAGGACCTCCAGACGCAGGGCAAGGCCTGCGCGACCGGCGACGACATGCCCTACGTATCGGAGCCGCCCAGGCTCAGCGCCATGCTGTACGACCCGGAGGAGGACAATCAGCCCTCCGAGTCCAGCCCGGTCAAGGGCGAGTTCGAGGCATGGTGGAAGGACGGGGCAGGGGCGGAGCAGCGCCGTGCCTACACCACCATCACGTTGTCGTCGGGGTCTCGCCACTACTGGACCTTGCCCGACGACATCCCGGCGAACACGGTCGTCTCCTGGCACGTCCGCGCGAACGACGGCAAGGCGACCTCCGCATGGAGCGATGAGGGCGACGGCTCGGTCTGCTCGTTCGTGTACGACGACATGAACCCTGAGAAGGCGACGCTCGGATCCCCCGAGTACCCCGAGCCGGAGGACGAGTTCTGGGTGGACGGGGTCGGCGTCTACGGCCACTTCACCATGGACTCGCCCTCCGACGACGTGGTGTCGTACACGTACCGATTCCTGGGCGGCCCGCAGGAGACCGTCTTCGCCGAGCAGCCCGGCGCGGCTGTGACCGTTCCGTACCTGCCGCTCACTTCCGGGCCCAAGTCGCTGACGGTCCGTGCGATCGACCGGTCGGGCCGAAGCAGTGGGGAGTCGCGGTACGACTTCAACGTGAAGTCCGGGCGTGCCCCTGTCGCCCGCTGGAAGCTGGACGATCCGGCAGGCTCCCGCTCGGCCGCTGCCGAGACGGGCGCCGTCGCCCGTGCCGGGACCGGCGTGACCTTCGGCGGCCCGGCGCCCTCGGGCACCGGAGCCACCGCCACGGCCCGCCTCGACGGCAGCGGCCACGGCTTCCTCACCACGGACGCCCCGGCCACCGACATCCGAGGGACCTTCGCCGTCAGCGCCTGGGTGCGGCCCGCCGAAACCGGTCGGGACATGACCGTCGCCAGCCAGGACGCGGCCGGGAGGCCCGGCTTCGGCCTTGGGCTGCGCGACCAGGACCCCGGCCCTGTCTGGTCGTTCGCGATCGCGGGCGCGCGGGTGTCCGGTGGCACGCCCGAGACCGGCGAGTGGGCCCATCTGCTGGGGCTGTACGACGCGGAGACCGGCCGCGCCCAGTTGTACGTCAACGGTCATGAGGTCGGCACCGCGGCAGAGGCGACTCCCGCCGAGGCGGCCGGCGCGTTCCAGATCGGACGCGCCCTCGGAGCCACCGGCTACCGTGACCGGTGGCATGGTGACATCGGTGACGTACAGGTCCACGACCGGGTCGTGGTCCCGGACGAGGTGGCCGAACTGGCACTGCGCAAGCCGAAGCTGCTCGGCCACTGGTCGATGGAGACCGCGGCGGACGGTACGAGCCCCGAGCAGTCGGACGGCGCACCCCTGCGGCTCGGTGCGGGAGCCTCGATCTACCGGGGCTCCGACAGTTCCTGCATCCCCGAAGCGGACCCCGACTGCCCCTACGTACCGCCGCCGCTCGTCGGCGACGGGCATCTCCGCCTGGACGGCGGGACCGGGTACGCCGCTGCCGACGGACCCGTCGTGGACACCGGGGACGGTTTCACCCTCGGCGTCGTCGTGCGCCTCGCGGACTCCGCGCCGGCCCACCCGATGACCGTGCTCTCGCAGGCCGGCGAGCACACCGACGCGTTCAAGGTGCGCTACGAGCCGTCCACGCACGCCTGGCAGCTGGTTGTGCCGGAGAGGGACGAGGCCGGGGCCCCCGAGAAGGTGGTGTCCCAGATCGCGGGCGCGGACGGCGGCGTGGGCCAGGGGCATCGCCTCGCCGTGGTCTACGACGACGGAACCGACACGATCAAGCTCTACCTCGACGGCTACACCAACGCCGCGGCGAGCGCGACTCTCCCTCACGGCCCGCACAGCACCGGTGCCCTCCAGATCGGCCGGGCCCAAGTCGGTGACGGTTGGGGCGAGTACCTCCACGGCGATGTGGACGAGGTGCAGGCCTACTCCGGTGCGCTGCGGGACGAGGACGTGCTCGGCCTGGGCTGGGGTACGGATCCCTGCCTGTGCTGATCCGTCCGTTGCTGACCCGTCCCCGCTGAGCAGGGACGCCGGCCTCCCGACGGCCCGCCGGAACCGAGGTTCCTGCGGGCCGTCGGGCTTCGGGCAGCCGCCGGGTATCACGGCCGGGACCCGATGAAGCCCTCGCCCTAGATCACCAGGCTGAGCAGCGCCGCCACCGCGAACCCCGCGACGCACAGGACCGTCTCCAGGACCGTCCAGGACTTCAGGGTGTCGCGTTCGGAGATGCCGAAGTACTTCGACACCATCCAGAAGCCGCCGTCGTTCACGTGCGAGGCGAAGATCGAACCGGCCGAGATCGCCATGATGATCAGGGCCAGATGGGCCTGCGAGAGGTCCTGGCCCTCGACCAGGGGGACGACGATGCCGGCGGTGGTGACGATGGCGACGGTCGCCGAGCCCTGGGCGACGCGCAGGACCACGGAGATCAGCCAGGCGAGCAGGATGACCGGCAGGCCGACGTCGTTGAAGGTCTTGGCGAGGGCGTCCGCGATGCCGCTGGCCTTGAGGACGGCGCCGAACACGCCGCCCGCGCCGACGACCAGCAGGATGTTGCCGACCGGCTTGAGGGACGAAGTGGACACCGATTCGAGGGACTTGCGGGACCAGCCGCGGCGGATGCCCAGCAGGTAGTACGCCAGTACCAGCGCGATCGTCAGGGCGACGAAGGGGTTGCCGAAGAACTCGATGACGGAGCGCGGGGTGGAGGGGTCCAGCGCGATGGAGGAGAACGTCGCGGCCAGGATCAGCACCAGTGGAGTGCCGGTGATCGTGAGTACGGTGGAGAGCGCGACCGGCTCCTCGCGCGGGGTGACTCCGGCGGCCCGCTGCTCGGCGACGACCGCCGCCCTGGCCTCCTCGGCGGCCTCGACCATGTCCTGCGGGACCGCGACGAATATGCGCTTCCCGATCCACGCGGCGTAGCCCCAGGCGGCGAGGACGGACGGGATGCCGACGACGGCGCCCATCAGGATGACCCAGCCGAGGGAGACGTGGAAGAGTCCGGCGGCGGCGACCGGTCCCGGGTGCGGCGGCAGGAAGGCGTGGGTCATCGAGAGGCCCGCCAGCAGCGGCATCGCATAGAGCAGGATCGACTTGCCCGAGCGTTTGGCGGCGGCGTAGACGATCGGTGCGAGGACGAAGATGCCGACGTCGAAGAAGACCGGGATGCCGAAGATGAGGCCGGTCAGGCCCATGGCGAGCGGGGCGCGCTTCTCGCCGAAGAGGTTCAGCAGGCGGGAGCTCAACACCTCGGCGCCGCCGGAGACTTCGAGGATCGAGCCGAGCATCGTGCCGAGCCCGATGATGATCGCCACATGGCCGAGGATGCCGCCCATGCCGGATTCGATGACGGAGACGGCGGCGGACCTCTGGACCGTGCCGAAGAGTTCGGTGACGGAGAGTCCGGCGCCCAGGCCGACGGCTATGGAGACGGCGAGCAGCGCGACGAACGGCTGCAGCCTGACCTTGATGATCAGGAAGAGGAGGAGCGCGATCCCGAGGGCGGCGACGGTGAGCAGACCGGCGGTGCCGTCGATCAGCGGAAGGATGCCGCCGGTGTGGGGCGGTGTCTCGGCCGGTGGTGGGTTTGCGGCGAGCAGCATGCGTGACTCCGTTGTCGGAGAAGGTTTTCGGGTGTGGGGGAGCGCGGCACGGCGCTCCTGCGAGGTGGAGCGCCGTGCCGTGCGCGTGGAGCCGGTGCGGCAAGTGGATCAGCTGGTTCAGCCGAGAACCGCGAGGGCGTCGATCTCGATCAGCAGGCCCTTGGGGAGGCCGACGTAGACCGTCGTACGGGCGGCGGGGGCCGCCTTGAGGTTCTGCTCGGCGAAGTAGGAGTTGTAGATCTCGTTCATCTCGGCGAAGTGGTCCACGTCCGTGAGGTAGACGCGCATCATCATCACGTCGTCCCAGCTCGCGCCGCCCTCCTCCAGGATCGCCTTGACGTTGGCGAAGGTCTGGAGGGTCTGCTCGCGCAGCGTCGGACCGGCGGGGGTCGGGGCCTGGCCCTCGACGGCGGGCAGGAAGCCGACCTGGCCGGCGACCTGGAGGATGTTCCCCTTCTTCACCCCGTGCGAGAACTTCGCGGGGGGCGTGGTGTGGGTGCTCGGGGTGAGGGCGATCTTCTCGGTCATGGCTTTCAGGCTTTCTTGGGTCGGGTGGTGCCGGAGTATTCCCGGCTGATGGTGTCGGCGGTGCGGCGCACCAGCGGGAGCAGGGTGAGGAGTTCCTCGGCCGTGACGACGACATTGGGCGCGGACACCGACATCGCGGCGACGACCCGCCCGTCCGCCCCCCGGATGGGGGCGCCGATGCAGTTGATGGACTCCTCGTGGCCGCCGAGGTCGGTGGCCCAGCCCTGTTCGCGGACGGCGGTGAGCTCCTTGAGGAAGGCACCGGCGTTCGGGGTCGAACGGGACGTGTACATGGGGTAGTCGAGCTTCTCGGCGACGGCGCGCCGCTCGGGCTCGGAGAGGTCGGCGAGGAGCAGCTTCGCGACGGCGGCGACGGTGATCGCGACGGGCTTGCCGATCCGCGAGTACATCCTGACCGGGTAGCGGCTCTCGACCTTGTCGATGTAGAGGACCTCCTGCTCCTCGTACACCGCGAGATGCACGGTGTGGCCGCAGCTCTCGTTGAGTTCGACGAGGTGGGGGTGGGCGATCTCCCGTACGTCGAGGTTCTCGACGGCCTCCTGCGCGAGGGCGAAGAGCCGGGCGCCGAGGCGGTAGCGCTGGTCCTGCTGGCGGTAGACGAGCCCGTGCTCGTGGAGCGTACGGAGCAGGCGCAGCGCCGTGGACTTGTGGACGCCGAGCCGCTCGGCGACCTGGCCGAGGTCGGCGGGTCCCTGGGCGAGCAGCGGCAGGATGCTCAGCGCCCGGTCGACGGTCTGACTCATGTCGTACGTACCTCCTGGTCGTCCCCCGTCCACCCGGGGCCGAGACGAAGTCTCCCCCAGGCCTCGTCGTCCAGTGCGGCAAGGGCGTCGGCGTGCGCGCGGGCCGGCGGGGCGGTGAGGTCGCCGGGGACGGTGAGGACGGCGGCGGCCATGAGGTGGCCGTGCCGGACGCGGTCGCGCACGGGGAGGTCGCGGAGGGTGGCGGAGAGGAAGCCGGCGGCGAAGGCGTCGCCGGCGCCGACGGGTGCGACGACGTCCACGCGCAGGGCGGGGACGGTGGTGACGTCGTCGGCCCCGGGCCCCTCACCCGTCCCGTCCCCGGGCCCGGTCCCGGAGAAGACCGTCGCGCCCTCCGCGCCGCGCTTCACGACCAGGACGGACGGCTCCGGCAGCGCCGCGCGGATCGCCTCCGCGCCGGTCACCCCCCATGCCTCCTGCGCCTCGTCCTCGCCGACGAAGACCAGGTCGCTGCGGCGGGCCAGGTCGAGGAGCACCTCGGGGGACGCGTCGGCGTCGCGCCACAGGCCGGGCCGGTGGTTGACGTCGAAGGAGATCAGCGGGCGGCCGGGGCGGGGCGTGGTCAGGTCGTGGAGCAGGTCCAGGCAGTCGGCGGAGAGCGCCGCGGTGATGCCGGACAGGTGCAGGACCCGGGCCGCGGGGAGCGTCTCGTACGGGATGTTCCGCGGCGACATCGCGGAGGCGGCGGAGCCGGCCCGGTAGTAGGCGACCTCGTGCACATCGGTGGCCCGGTCGGTGGCGGTGCGGAAGTAGATCCCGGTGGGCCGCGAGGGGTCGCGCCGCACTCCGGAGGTGTCGACCCCGTACCCGGCGATCGCCCCGACGAGGTGGTCGCCGAAGCCGTCCGCGCCGACCCGGCTGACCCAGGCCGCCCGGTGCCCGGCCGCGGCCAGCGCGCAGGCGACGTTGGACTCGGCGCCGCCGATGCCGCGGCCGAAGGAGGGCACGTCGGCGAGGCGTCCGGGCTGCGACGGCAGGAACGTCACCATGGACTCGCCGAGGCACACGACTTCGGCGGTCGTGGCGGCGTCGGCGGTCCTGGCCGGGGTTCCGGACACTCGGGGCTCCTCGCGGGTTCGGTGATGCGGTTCGGGGCGCGGCGGGGGTACACGCCATTGACCCGGCGTCGGCTCGGATGTTAGACAGCGTCAAGCGATATACGCAATGGGTGTTGCATATGATGCAACGACGACTTCGATCGAGGAGACCCCCTTGGGTGCCGACCGTCCTGTGTCCGGACTCGCCGACGAGCCCGTCGACCACCGCTTCAAGGCGCTCCCGCCCGACGCGGAGGGCCTGACCGTCGGCGCTCTCGCCGCCGAGCGGCGCAACCTCTTCACGGGCGGCTTCACCACCCCGGTGCTCGCCCTGTCCGCCGAGTCGGTCGAGCACAACCTCGCCCTCCTGGAGACGTACGCGGAGCGCCACGGGCTCGCCTTCGCCCCGCACGGCAAGACCTCCATGTCCCCGCAGCTCTTCGCCCGCCAGCTGGAGTACGGCGCCTGGGGCATCACCGCCGCCGTGCCGCACCAGGCGCGGGTGTACCGGGCGTACGGGATCCGGCGGATCTTCCTCGCCAACGAGCTCGTCGACGCCGCGGCGCTGCGCTGGCTCGCCGCCGAGCTGGACTCCGATCCGGAGTTCCGCTTCGTCTGCTACGTCGACTCGGTGCGCGGCGTGGAGCTGATGGACGAGGCGCTGCGCGCGGCGGGCGCCTCCCGCCCCGTCGACGTCGTGGTGGAGCTGGGCGCGGGCGAGGGTGCGCGCACCGGTGTCCGCACCGAGGCGGAGTGCGCGGCGGTGGCCGACGCGGTGGCGGCGACCGGGACGCTGCGTCTGGTGGGCGTGGCGGGTTACGAGGGCGAGGTGCCGGAGGCGTCCGGCGAGCGGGTACGGGACTGGCTGCGCCGGCTCGTCGCGCTGGCCGTCGGCTTCGACCGCGCGGGGCGCTTCGAGGCCGGCGAGGAGATCGTGATCAGTGCGGGCGGCAGCGCGTGGTTCGACGCGGTGGCGGATGTGTTCACACAGATCCCGGAGCTGTCGGCGCCGGTGCTGAAGCTGCTGCGCTCGGGCGCCTATGTCTCGCACGACGACGGCCACTACCGCCATCTGACCCCGTTCAACCGGGTGCCGGAGGAGGGGGAGCTGCAGCCCGCCTTCCGGCTGTGGGCGCAGGTCGTGTCGCGCCCGTCGGCCGAGCAGGCGTTCCTCAACGCGGGCAAGCGGGACGCGGCGTACGACCTCGACCTGCCCGAGGCGCAGGTCGTGCGGTCCGGCCGGGACGGCACGGTCCGGCCCGCGGCGGGTGTCTCGGTGACCGGGCTCTCGGACCAGCACACCTGGGTGCGTACGGAGCCGGGTGCGGAGCTGGAGGTCGGCGACTGGGTGGGGATGGGCCTTTCGCATCCGTGCACCAGCTTCGACAAGTGGCAGCTCATTCCGCTGGTCGCGGCGGACGGGACGGTCACGGACTACATCCGCACGTTCTTCTGATGCCCACGGGGGGAGCTGCCCCCGCGGGGCAGCTCCCCCCGCCCCGCCCCTTCCCGCAACCGGGGGCGCCGCCCCCGGAACCCGCTCCTCGATCGCCGGAGGGGCTTGAACTGGAGCCCCTCATGGACCTGGTCATCCGTAACGCCCATGTCGTCGACGGCACCGGCGCCCCCCGCCGCCGTGCCGATGTGGCCCTCACCGACGGCCGGATCGCCGAGATCCACCCGGAGGGCTCCCCCGGCCCGCGCCCCTTTGCCCGCCGCACGCTCGACGCCGACGGGCTCGTCCTGACGCCCGGCTTCATCGACATGCACGCGCACAGTGATCTCGCGCTGCTCCGCGACCCGGACCACAGTGCCAAGGCCGCACAGGGCGTCACCCTCGAAGTCCTCGGCCAGGACGGCCTGTCGTACGCCCCGGTCGACGACCGGACGCTCGCCGAGGTCCGCCGCTCCATCGCCGGCTGGAACGGCGGTGCGCCCGAGGACACGGACATCGACTTCGACTGGCGCACGGTCGGCGAGTACCTGGACCGCCTGGACCGCAACTTCGACGGCCGGGGCATCGCGGTCAACGCCGCCTACCTCATCCCGCAGGGCACGGTCCGGATGTACGCGATGGGCTGGGAGGACCGCCCCGCCACCGGTGCCGAACTGACCCGGATGAAGGAGCTCGTCGCCCAGGGCATGGCGGAGGGCGCGGTCGGCATGTCCTCCGGCCTCACGTACACCCCCGGCATGTACGCGGACGACGCCGAACTCACCGAACTGTGCCGGGTGGTGGCCGCGTACGACGGCTACTACTGCCCGCACCACCGTTCGTACGGGGCGGGCGCGCTCGGCGCGTACGAGGAGATGGTGCAGCTCACCAGGAACGCGGGCTGCGCCCTGCATCTCGCCCACGCCACCATGAACTTCGGCGTGAACAAGGGCAGGGCGCCCGAGCTGCTCGCCCTGCTCGACGACGCCCTCGGCTCGGGCGCCGACATCTCCCTCGACACCTACCCGTACACCCCCGGGTGCACGACCCTCGTCGCGATGCTGCCCAGCTGGGCGAGCGAGGGCGGGCCCGAGTCGGTGCTCACCCGGCTCGCGGACGACGCGACGGCGGAACGGATCCGGCACCACCTGGAGGAGCTGGGATCGGACGGCTGCCACGGCGTGCCGATCGAGTGGGACACCATCGAGATCTCGGGGGTCGGCACGCCCGCGCTCGCCGACCACGTCGGACGCACGGTCGCCGAGTCCGCCCGGCTGCGCGGCGAGGCGCCGTGGGTGACCGCGCGCAGGCTGCTCGTCGAGGACCGGCTCGGCTCGACGATCCTCCAGCACGTGGGCCACGAGGAGAACGTACGGGAGATCATGCGCCACCGGGTGCACACCGGGGGCAGCGACGGCATCCTCCAGGGCGACAAGCCGCACCCGCGCGCCTACGGCACGTTCCCGCAGTATCTCGGCCGGTACGTAAGGGAGTTGGGCATCCTGTCGCTGGAGGAGTGCGTCGCCCACCTCACCTCGCGCCCGGCCCGGCGGCTGCGCCTGGCCGACCGGGGGCACGTCCGCGAGGGCTACCGCGCCGACCTGGTCCTCCTCGATCCGGCGACGGTGGCGGCGGGCTCCACGTTCGAGGAGCCGCGCACCCTGCCGGCCGGCATCCCGCACGTACTGATCGACGGCCGGTTCGTCATCGAGGACGGCCGCCGCACCCAGACACTGGCGGGCCGGGCCGTCCGGGGAACGGGGCGCGCCGCCGGGTAGCGCGCCCGGCCCTCACTCCCCCGCCTGCTCCTTCGCCCAGGCCAGGTCCTCCTCGGTGGGGGCGTCGTCCTGGGTGAGGCTGCGCCGCCAGTACCCGCTGAACCGCACGGCCGCCCGGGGCAGCCCGCGCTCCTCGACCAGATGGCGGCGCAGGTCCCGTACCGCCCCCGCCTCACCGGCCAGCCACGCGGCCCCGGCCCCGGTGGGCAGCCGGGCCGCCCGCACCGCGTCCGCCAGTGACCCGCCCCGGTCGCGGTGCGCCCAGTGGACGGTCACATCGCCGGGCGAGCCGAGCGGCCGCTCCTCCGCCGCGTCGGCGACCTCGGCGCAGACGAGCGCCCGCGCACCGGCCGGCAGGGACTCCAGCAGGGTCGCGATCGCGGGGAGCGCCGTCTCGTCACCGGCCAGCAGCAGCCAGTCTGCGGCGGGCAGCGGCCGGGCGTACAGCGACGACGGGCCGACCATGCCGAGCACGTCGCCGGGTCGCGCGTCCCGTCCCCAGCGGGCGGCGGGCCCGTCGTCGCCATGGAGCACGAAGTCGACCGCCATCACGTCCAGTCGGCGGTCGTACCCGCGGACGGTGAAGCTCCGCATCAGTGGCCGCTCGGACCCGGGGATCGCGAGGTACGCCTCGTACCACCGCATGCCGTACGTGTCGTCGGCCTCCGGCTCCGGCAACCGGGGCACCGCTTGCCCCGTCCTGGGGAAGCAGAGCTTCATCTGCTGGTCGGGCCGGTCCTCCATGAGCCCCGCCAGCGCGTCACCGGCGAAGGTGACGCGCACCGTCCGCGGAGTGATCCGCTCCACACCCACGACCCGCACATACGAAACGGTCAACGCCTGCCCCATCGCGGCTCCCGCCCTCTCCGACTGATAGCTTACGCCGTAAGGAATTACCCGGGAGAAATTACTTTACGACGTAAGGAGTCGCAAGTGGTGGTCTTTGCCGGACAGGGCGACGCCCGCCGTTCGATGTCCCTGCTCTGGCGTTCCGGCCGGCCGGAGCAGCAGGGCCGGCGCCCCGGCCCCGGCCCCCGGCCCGGGCTGAGCGTCGACGTGATCGTGACCGCCGCGATCGCCGTCGCGGACGGGGACGGCATGGCCGCGCTGTCGATGCGCGCGGTGGGCGAGCGGCTCGGCCGCACCGCGATGGCGCTCTACACCTACGTCCCCGGCAAGAGCGAGCTGCTGGACCTGATGTACGACGCGGTCCACGCCGAGCTGCCCACGGAGTACGACGACACCGGCGACTGGCGTGCGGCACTGACCGACTGGGCCCGGGACACGCTGGAGTTCCACCTCCGTCACCCCTGGGTGCTCCAGGTCTCGCAGGCCCGCCCGGTCCTCGGCCCGCACGAGTACGCGGGACTGGACACCCTCGTACGCCTGCTGACCGCGACCGGGCTCGAAGCGCGGCTGCTGCGGCGGCTGACCGGCACGCTGTCCCACTTCGTCCGCGGCTGCGCCGGCACGGTCGCCGAGGCCCGGCAGGCCGCGGCGGCGACGGGCGAGCCGGACGAGGAGTGGTGGTTCGCCCGCTCGGCGCTGCTGGGCGAGGTGGCCCCCGACTTCGCGGAGCGCTATCCGCACCTGATGGCGATGGAGACCGGTTCCGCCCCGCAGCCACCGGCTCCGGCCCCCGCGCCCGGCGAGGAGGCGGTGCCGTACCTGGAGCGGGAGGCGAGGGAGACGTTCGACGTGGGACTCGGGGTGCTGCTGGACGGGATCGAGGCGGCGATCGGACGCGCGGCGGCCCCGTGAGGCGCGAACGGTGGACGGTGAGCCACGGGCCGTGCATCGCGAGAACGCGCGTCGCCGCCGCGACACCCGGTGACGGGCATCGCGGCGGCGGCGGGTCCTTCACACGGTCACGGCTTGGGCAGCGCACACCCCGCGCGGTCGAGGTCGAACTTGTTGCCGGTGCCGATGCACGGCACGATGCCGTACGTCTCCTGGGCGTAGTTGATGCCCTCACGCACCGTCACATTGCCGCTCTCGTCGACCTCGCACGGGTTGTTGTCCGTGCACTCCTGGCCGTCCTCGTTGCCGGTGTTGTTGACGGCGACGACCTTGCCGGTCGCGTTGTCGATCACCGGGGAGCCGGACGTACCGCCGATGGTCTGGCAGGCGGAGGTGTAGCGGACCGAGTCCTTCCAGGTCCACTCCCCTTCCTTGAGGCGGTAGACGAAGCCGTCGACGTTGCAGGCGTACGTGCGCTTCCAGTACCCGGACACAACGGTGATCGCGGTGCCCTGGACCGGGTGCGCGGTGTTGAGCTCCAGCGCCTTGATGCCGTACTTGCTCTCGATCTGGGCGTAGGTGCTGGTGAGTTGGTACACCGATATGTCGGTGTCGGTCATCGTCCCGTACGCGATCTTGCTCGCCCGCAGGGTGCCGACGCCGCTGCCCGAGGCGTTCAGCAGGGTGAAGCTACGGGTGGACGGCTGGTCGAACACGACCTCGCCGGGGCCCGGGAATCCCGTCTCCATGCAGTGCCCGTTGGAGAGCACGAGCGCGGGGTCGCCGGGCTGGGAGTCCGGGGTGCGGACGACGGAGCCGGAACAGTTGCTGAGCGCCACGGTCCCGGCGAAGTTGACCGCCTTGGGCCTGACCTTCTCCTTGACCGTGACGGACGCCGCCGCTTCGTGGCCGGTTGCCGCGGTTGCGGGCGCGACACCTGCCCCGAGGAGCAGGACGGCGAACAGCGCACCGACGAGAGGCTTCTTCATGTGGGGGTCCCCTCAAGTGACCTGGGCAGGGTCCTGATGGCCCCCGCCCACCGAAGTTTCCTTCGGATTTGACATGCGCATGTTGGCGCACTGAAGGGGCCCCCACAAGGGGCGGTTTCAAGCCGTCCGGACCCGGGGCCCGTCAGGCGGCGTCCGGCTCCACCGGGATCCACAGCTCGGCCGAGGCCTCCCCCGCGGCCGGCGACGGCCCGACGCGCAGGATCTCGGGACCGGGCCTGCTCCGGTACGGACTGGACGGGAACCACTGGGTGAACACGTCCCGCCACAGGTACTGGAGCGCCTCCGGAAAGGGCCCGGAGTTCCCGAAGACGGCCCAGGTGCCGGCCGCGACCACCAGCACGTCCAGGTCGTCCGGCGCGTCCGCACCGGTCACCACGGCGTGGTAGTAGTCGAGTTCGGTCCCCTCCGCACGGCTCTGAGCGAGATTGTCACTGACCTGGACGATGCCCTCCGGCTGCTGGTCGGAGAGTGCGGCGATGCGCGCCACGGTCTCCTTGCCGATGCCCCGGACGAACTCGGCGATGGCCGGGTTGACCCCCTCGTGCACCAGAGGAACCCGCGCCTTCCTGCCGACCACCCGGAACTCGTCCTTCGTCACGATCCGGTATTCCATGCTGCTGCTCCCTTCGACCACGAGACGGAAGGACATCCGGGGCTGCGACCGCAGAACCGCACCGGCCCGCCGGGCCTCGCCGGGACCGACACCGTGCATGGCACGGAACGCCCGCGCGAACGCCTCCCCCGAGGAGTAGCCGTATCGCACGGCGACCTCCAGCAAGGTCCGCTCCCCGTGGAGCACTTCGGCGCCCGCGAGCGTCAGCCGCCTGCGGCGTACGTACTCCGAGAGCGGCATCCCGGCCAGCGCGGAGAACATCCGCCGGAAGTGGTACTCCGACGTCGTCGCGATCCGGGCCAGCTCGGCCGCCTCGATCCGCTGATCGAGACGGCCCTCGATGTGCTCCATGGCCTGGTTCAGTCTCTCCAGCACCCCGGCCTCCTTCCCTTACGGGCACCCACGCTAGGAACCGCGCACCCCCGCGGGCCCGACATCCTGTGCCCGGTGCGGTCGGGTCGGGCACGGTGGGGCGCCGAAGCGGGCCAGGCAGTGCCAGACCTTCTTCAGCGACTGGGGGTCGTGGCGGCCGGAGCGGACGGCGTCACCGATGATCCGCGGGTCGAGGAGGCCGTCCTCGGCGATCTCGGTGCCGAGTTCGACGAACTCCGCTCCCCGGTAGCCGGGATGGCGCCGCAACCGCTCGACGGTCAGCCGGAATCCCGGGTGCCATTCCGTCCGGCAGGGAAGCCGGCGGGCCGCCTCCTCGACCGGCGTGGACCGGTAGCAGGGGTCGAGCACCAGGGCCTCCACATGGCGGCCGAGGACGACCGGGCCGTGGATCTGCGCCTCGATGTAGTCGTCGAGCGCGTCCCGCTCGTCGGCCTCGGCCAGCTCGATGAGGTGCATCCCGGACGCGACACCGAAGTCCACCGGCTCGGCCGCGCTGTCCGGGTAGCAGAAGGTGGCGCGCGGGAGGGTGTCCGCGGTCAGCCGGAAATACGCGGATCCGAACCTGGGGGCAGCGCCGGCGGCGGCGCCGCGGAAGTTCAACGCTCCGTAGACCGGACGCTGTTCGGCGGGCGCCGCGTCGTAGGCCCCGTCGAAGATCCGGCTCTCCCAACGCCATCTGTCCCCGCCCGGGTGTGCCGTGAGACCGCCGTTGCTCGTGCCGGTCACGAACTGCGAGCGGTAGACGCCGTCCCGCGCCAGAGCGACCAGGACCGGCCGGCCCGCCGCCTCCCGGTCGGGATGGAAGTTCAGCGTCAGCCGCAGCGAGGCGTCGACCGGCCGCCCCGACGAGAGGGACGCGACATGGCCGAGGGCCCGGCTCTGCGGGGACGGACCGGTGTGCGGCGGTGCGGTGGCGTCGCGCATCAGGGCCTCGCGTCCCGCGCGTCCACCCTCGCCGCCTTCAGGACGTCGTAGCCGACGAAGTCGAACATCCGCTGTCCCGCGGCGAGTTCGCCGGGCTCACCGGTGAAGCGGTGCGCGCCGACGCCGTACCCCGCGTCCGGTTGCGACAGCCACAGCCGCTCGAAGCCGCGCTCCTCGAACCAGTCGCAGACCAGCGGCACCCGGTCGGGTGCGGCGCGGTGGCGGGTCCAGACGACGGTGCCGCCGGGCGCGCACAGCCGGGTGCAGGTGTCGATGGTCCGCTCGATGCCGACATCGACGACATTGCCGAACACCCCGCATACCAGCACGAGGTCGGCCGGTGCGAGACGGGAGTAGTGATCGGTGAGCGAGGCGTCGCCCGTCACCACCTCCACCCGCGTCAGCCCGGCCCTGCGGACCGACTCCCGGGCCGCCGCGGTGTTCCCGGGGTCCAGCTCCACCAGCCGGGCCCGGACGTCGTCGCGCCGGGGGTGGTCCGCCAGTACGCCGATGAGGTCGCGGCCCTGGCCGGCACACACGCTGATCGCGCGCAGCGGGCCGGGCGGTGCGGTGTCCAGGGCGTCCCGGATGCGGTCCTGGACGGCGCGCAGCCGCCGCGCCGGCCATGAATCGGGGATGTCGTACGCGTCGTGCCACGCCTGCCAGTCCATGGCGGGGACCCTACGACCGGGGCACCGGGCACGTCATGCGAGTTCTGCCGCTCCCGTCGCACCCGTACAGCGGGTGCGGCCGGCACAGGGTTACGCGGCCTCCGTCGCGGCCGCCTCCCTCGACAGCTCCACCGCCTGGCGCAGGCTCAGGCCCGGCTCGGCCATGCGCAGCACCTTGACCGCCGCGACCGCGTCGAGCGGACCCTGGTGGCCGCCCGCCCGGATCCGGTGCCCCGCCCAGCGGCCCCGCAGCTCGGCGTCGGACGCGCCGGCCGCGTCGGCGACCACGGCGAGGGCCCGCTCCAGGCCGGGGCGTTCCTCCGCGCCCGCGGTCTCCAGCGCCTGCCGCAGCGCCGCGCCGATGGCTTCCGCGTCGCGCACCACGATCACGGCCATGTCCTGCTTCCCTTTTCCGATCATGCAGACATGGTGCCCGGGGACGTCCGCCCCCTCACCCGAGTTGAGCCACATCTGAGGTACGCGGGAGGCGCCCGGGGCCCGGCGACCGGGGTCCCGGGGACCAGGCCGCCTCCGTCCCGCCTTCCACGCCCGGATATCCCTCGGTCAGGCCGCGTGAGCTTCGAACCGGAGCGAGCCGAGGTCATGACCGGGCGTGAGGCGCACATCGGCGTCCAGGGCGGCCGCGAGTCTCCTGAGGAGTTCCATCGTCGGCGCTGTACCGCCCTCCTCGATGCACCCGATGTCGTCCTCCTCCATGCCGGCACGCCCGGCCAGCTCGGCCACGCTGAGCCCAAGCGCGGTGCGGCGGTCGTAGAGAGCCTTGCCGAAGGCCAGGGCCTCTCGAATGGCAATCCGTTCCGGATCCTCCGTCCGGACGCCCGAGGCAATCCAGCGGCTGTGCTGTCCGGCCATCACGCTTTCCTCCCGTACGTCGCGGTCACCGCTTCATGATGCTCGCTTTCGCGGACTTTCTGGGCACGCACGGCACGGTCGATCTGTCCCTGCTCGTGCTGCCTGGTCTTACGGAACACCGTCAGTAGCACGATGGTGCGCGCCGGGGTGATCCAGTAGGTCACACGGGGTGCGACATCGCGGAGCCGCAGCCGGAGCTCCCAGACCGGCCCTTCGAGGTGGTCGGCCCAGGGACCTCCCAGCTCCGGTCCGAGGACGGCGAGTATCCCCGCCACTTCGTCGACCCTCTTGAAGTCGTGGTCGCTCAGGCTCTCCAGCCACGCGCGCACCTCCGGTTCGATCTCGAAGTCGTACGGATCGCTCATACGACGGTCAACCGGACGTCGAGCCCGTACGTCACGCCCGCACGCCCCGAACGCCTCCCGCGCCGTGGCGCATCTCACCCGTCCGTGTCCGTCACGCCCCTGTTCCACCGCATTCGAAGCCCCGTCGCCGCCCCCGCCCGGCGTTCCCACGGCGCCGGGCGGTGGGGGCATGGCGATGGAAGACGGGGAGGGCACCCGGGTGGGGCAACCGGAGGGGAAAGGCGGGGCGGGGTGCGGGGTGCGGTCGTAAGCTCCCAGACATGCAGGTCATCCAGTCCACGAAGCTCGCCAATGTCTGTTACGAAATCCGGGGCCCCGTGCTCGAGGAGGCGATGCGGCTGGAAGCGGCCGGTCACCGCATCCTCAAGCTGAACACCGGCAACCCTGCCGCGTTCGGGTTCGAGTGCCCGCCCGAGATCCTCGAGGACATACTGCGCAACCTCTCCGGGGCGCACGGCTACGGCGACGCGAAGGGACTGCTGTCCGCGCGGCGGGCGGTGATGCAGCACTACCAGACCAAGGGGATCGACCTCGACGTCGAGGACATCTACCTGGGCAACGGTGTCTCCGAGCTGATCCAGATGTCGATGCAGGCGCTGCTCGACGACGGCGACGAGGTTCTCGTACCGGCTCCGGACTACCCGCTGTGGACCGCTTCGGTGTCGCTGGCCGGCGGTACGGCCGTGCACTACCGGTGCGACGAGCAGTCCGACTGGATGCCGGACCTCGCCGACATCGAGCGGAGGATCACCGACCGCACCAAGGCTCTCGTGATCATCAACCCGAACAACCCGACGGGTGCGGTGTACGACGACGAGATGCTGCGCGGGCTGACGGAGATCGCCCGGCGCCACAATCTGGTGGTCTGCTCCGACGAGATCTACGACCGGATCCTGTACGACGGGGCGACCCACACCCCGACCGCGACGATCGCGCCCGATCTGATGGTGCTCACCTTCAACGGGCTCTCCAAGAACTACCGGGTGGCCGGATACCGGTCGGGGTGGCTGGCGGTCTGCGGTCCGAAGGCGCACGCCTCCTCGTACATCGAGGGGCTGACGATCCTCGCCAACATGCGGCTCTGCGCCAATATGCCCTCGCAGTACGCCGTGGCCACCGCGCTGGGCGGGCGGCAGTCGATCGACGACCTGGTGCTGCCGGGCGGGCGGATTCTGGAGCAGCGCGACACGGCGTACGAGCTGCTGACGCGGATCCCGGGCGTGACCTGCGTGAAGCCGAAGGGGGCGCTGTATCTCTTCCCGCGCCTCGACCCCAAGGTCTACAAGATCAAGGACGACCGGCAGATGGTGCTCGATCTGCTGCGGGCCGAGAAGATCATGGTCGTGCACGGCACCGGGTTCAACTGGCCGGAGCCCGATCACTTCCGGGTCGTGACGCTGCCGTCGACCGAGGACCTGACGGACGCGGTGGACCGGATCGCGCACTTCCTGGACGGGTACGGCCAGCCCTGATCCCGCCCGCCGCCGATTCCACGGACACCAGTATCGATCGCAGACAACTTTAGACTAAATCCAAGGTAGGATGGTCCCACTGCAACACCAGGAGGCCATCCATGTATGAACCGATCCGCACCAAATCGGTCCACACACCGGCCGACCACGCCGAGGACTTCCCGCACCGCTCCCGCGGGGAGGAGCTGGACATCCAGCTCGCCGGGCACCTGGCCGCGCTCCTCGCGGTCACCGACGAACTGGGCCTCGGCGAGGCGGGCGACCGCATCGCCGAGCAGGTCGCCAGGCTGCGCGGCGCGCCGCCCGCCCGGCACGCCGGCCGGACCGACGCGCCCGCACCGGCGCTCCACCGCCGCGCCCACGCCCTCGCGGGCCGCGCACTGGTGGTCGCCGCGTCCCGCGCCGACACGGCCGTCGCGATCCTCGCGGCCGAGCGCATGGACGCGCACACCGCGGCGCTCGCCGCCTCCCCCGCCGCCCCGCTGGTCGGCGCCCGCTGACGGCCCCGGTCCGCGTGCCGTCGAGGCGCGTGGGCCGGGTGCCACCCATTCCGAGACGCCCGGGCGGACGCTTGCGTCCCCGTTGCGTACTGGGATCAGCGCTTAACCTTCCGTCCACCCGACTCCGCCTGGAATGTGGGTTTCCGCGAGCAGGCTACGCGTGTGAGACGCATCGTGGGAATCGTCCTGGCGGTGCTGCTGATCGGCGGAGTGGCAGTGGCCGTCGCAGCAGGCCGCGACAGCGAGGACAAGAGCACGGCAACGAAGACCGTGCGTGGAGTGATCGGTTCGGAGAAGGCAGAGTTCTTCGCCGATCCCGAAGTGGTGAAGGCCCTCGCTGCCAAGGGGCTCACCGTCAGGGCGGAGACGTCCGGGTCCTGGGCCATGGACCGGCTCCCCCTCAAGGGTTACGACTTCGCCTTCCCCGGCTCCAAGGCCCCGGCCGACGAGCTGCAGCGCCGGTCCGCCGTCAAGGGCGGTCCGCTCAGGCCCTTCTACTCGCCGCTGGTCGTCGTCGCGCACCGCTCCGCCGCCCAGGTCCTGGCCGGCAACGGGCTCGCGACACTGAACGGGAAGTCCAGCGGCAAGCTCCTCATGGGCCCCTACCTCCGGGCCGCCCGCACGGACCGGACCTGGCAGCAGCTCGAAGGGGCGGAGAAACACGCCGAGTTGACCGGGACGGTGTTCATCACCAGCACCGACCCCGTCTCGTCCAACTCCGGCGCCCTCTACCTCGCCGCCGCCTCGTACGTCGCCGACGGCGGCCGGGTCGCCGCCGACGAGGCCGCGATCGACCGCACCGCACCGCTGTTGAAGAAGCTGATCCAGGTACAGGGAGCGCAGCAGACCAGCAGCGACGCACCGTTCCGGGACTTCATCAGCGGGGTCGGCAATCCGCTGGTCCTGGTGTACGAATCCCAGGTCGCCTCGCTGCTGATGCAGCGGCAGGGCACCGGGGACCTGGTCCTCCTCTACCCCGACACCACCGTCTCCAGCGACCACACCCTCGTACCGCTGACCGACACCGGCCGCCGGCTGGGCGAACTGCTCTCCACCGACCCGGAGTTGCGCAAGCTCGCGGTACGGCACGGCTTCCGGCCGCAGGGCGCCGCGGCCGAGTTCACCGCGGCCACCGCGGACCACACCGACTACATCGACCAACAGCTGACCGGTGTCCGCCAGGCGCCCGTGCCCACCGCCACGGTGCTGCGCGCGATGGCGCGGCGGACCCGCGGCTGACGACACACGCCTCCCGGGAGACCTCAGCCATGACCGAAGAGCCTCAGCCGCTCACCCTCACCCCGCCGGGCGACTCCGCCCCGCCGCTCGTCCTCACCCCGCCGGAGCCGGTCGCCCCGGTCCGTGCCGAGCAGGCCGCCGGTCTCGTGCCGGTCGACGATTCGGCACGGGCGGAGATGGCGCGCCGCGCCGCCGAGTACGTCGGCGGCCTCGCCGGGCTCGACGCCCGGTCGCCCGAGTTCACCACCCGGATCGGGGAGATCACCGCGCTCGGGCAGGGCGACATCCGCAGCGCCGCCCAGCAGTCCAACCGGATGCTGGACCGCACCGTCCGTTCGCTGGCCGGGTCCGGGGGCGCGGACGCGCAGAGCAGGGTCGGCTCGTCCCTGGTCGAGCTGCGCCGCACCGTCGAGGACCTCGACCCGCGCGAGACCCCGGGCCGCGGTGCCCGCCGGCTGCTGGCCCGGCTCCCCGGCGGCAACAGGCTCCGCGACCACGTCGCCAAGTACGCCTCCTCCCAGGCCACCCTGAACCGGATCGTGGGCTCGCTGCGCGGCGGGCAGGACGAGCTGCGCCGTGACAACGCCGCCCTGCACACCGAGCGCACCCGGCTCTGGGAGACCATGGGCAAGCTCCAGGAGTACGTCGTGCTCACCGAGGCACTGGACGGCGCCGTCGAGCAGCGCATCGTCGAGACCGCCGCCACCGACCCGGCGCAGGCGGACGCGCTGCGGGCCGATGTGCTCTTCCCCGTGCGGCAGAAGCACCAGGACCTGCTGACCCAGCTCGCGGTCTGCGCGCAGGGGTACCTCGCGATGGATGTCGTACGGCGCAACAACGACGAGCTCATCAAGGGCGTCGACCGGGCCGCGACCACCACCGTCTCCGCGCTGCGGATCGCCGTGATGCTCGCCTCGGCGCTGGAGAGCCAGCGCAAGGTGACCGAACAGGTACAGGTGCTGCGCTCCACGACCGAGGACCTGATCCGTGGCAACGCGGAGATGCTGGCCGGTCAGAGCGGCGAGATCCAGCGCATCGCGGCCGATCCGGCGGTGGGCGCGGAGACGCTGCGCACCGCGTTCCAGCAGATCTACCGGACGCTCGACGCGATCGACACGTACAAGGTGCAGGCCACCGAGTCGATGGCGGCGACCGTGGAGGCGCTGACCGCCGAACTCCAGCAGGCCGGTGCCCATCTGGAACGCAGCCGGTCGGCCGGTTCGCTCGACGGCGGGGGGCCGGTATGACCGGCCCTTCCCGGCGGCGGCCGCCACGGCCGCGGCGCCGGATCGCCCGCCGGCTCGTCGCGCTGCTGGCCGTCGCCGCGCTCGCCCCGCTCGCCGCCTGCTCCGGATCGAAGGACGGGGCGTCCGGCGGGCCCGGGGCGGACGACGGCCGGCCGCGGGCCGGCACGCTGCGGATCCTGGCGTCCAGTGAACTCGCCGACATGAAGCCCCTGTTGGAGCAGGCCCGCAAGGCCACCGGAATCACGGTGCGGCCCACCTGGACCGGCACCCTGGACGCCGTCGGGCTGCTCGGCTCCGGGAAGGCGGACGGGGCGTACGACGCGGTCTGGCTGTCGTCCGACGACTATCTGCGGCTGCACCCGCAGGCGGCGCGGCGCATCACCTCGGAGACCCCGCTGATGACCTCACCGGTCGCCCTCGGGGTCCGCCCGGCGACCGTGAAGCGGCTGGGCTGGAAGCCCGGGGACGTGACGTGGTCGCAGGTGCACCGGGCGGTCGCCGAGGGCCGGCTGACGTACGGGATGACCGATCCGGACCGCTCCAACTCCGGTTTCTCCGCACTGGTCTCGGTCGCCTCCGGGCTCTCCGGCGCGCAGTCCGCGCTGACCGACGCCGATGTCCGCGGGGCGAGCGGCAAGCTGAAGGAGTTCTTCGCGGGGCAGCGGCTGACCTCCGGTTCCTCGGGCTGGCTGGCCACCGCGTACGCCCGGCGCGGCACCGTCGACGCGCTGATCAACTACGAGTCGGTGCTGCTCTCGCTGAACCGCGACAGCCACACGGGGCTGACCGTGATCCGTCCCCGCGACGGGGTGGTGACGGCCGACTACCCGCTCAGCGCGCTCGCGGCCGCCGCTCCGGACGCCAGGGACTCGGTGCGCGCGCTGACGGCGTACCTGCGTACGCCCGACGTCCAGCGACAGCTGACCCGGGACACCTTCCGCCGCCCGGTCGTGCCCTCGGTGCGGCCCGCGCCGCCGCTCGCCGCCGACGCCCGCCGCGAACTGCCCTTCCCCGGCACCCGGTCCGTCGCCGACGGGCTGCTCCACAGCTACGAGAACAAGCTCCGCCGCCCCTCGCGCACCGTGTACGTGCTGGACACCTCCGGCTCGATGGCCGGGGACCGGCTGAAGGCGCTGAAGGCGGCGCTGACCGGGCTGACCGGGGACTTCCGGGAACGGGAGGAGGTCACGCTGCTGCCGTTCGGCTCGTCGGTGAAGCAGATCCGTACGCACACCGTCGATCCCGCCGATCCGCAGCGGGGTCTGGCGGCGATCGGGGCGGACACCGCCGCGCTGACGGCCGGGGGCGAGACGGCGATCTATTCGAGCCTGAAGTCGGCCTACGAGCAGATCGGCGACGGCACCGAGTCCGCGTTCACCTCGATCGTGCTGATGACGGACGGCGAGAACACGACGGGCGACACGGCCGGCGGGTTCTCCTCCTACTACCGTGCGCTCCCGGCCGCGCGACGGGTCACCCCGGTCTTCCCGGTCGTCTTCGGCGACTCGGACCGCCGGGAGTTGGACCGGATCGCCGAACTGACCGGCGGCCGGCTCTTCGATGCGACGAAGGAGCAGGGCCCCGGCTCGCTGGACGGCGCCTTCGAGGAGATCCGTGGATACCAGTAGAGCGCCCGGCGGCAGGCCGGCGGGCCGGGTGGCGGCCTACCTGGAGTCGCGGAAGAACATCGCCGGGAGCGCCTGCGGGCTGGCCGGCCTCGTCCTCACCTTCAGCGGGCTCGCGGGGGCGTACTGGCCGGTGGTGGTCGCCGGGCTGTACGGCGCGGGGGCGCTGATCGCCCCGCCCGAACGCCCGCCGGTCCCGGTCTTCCCCGACCCGTCGACCCAGCTGGACGCGGTGCGCACCGACTACCACGCGCTGTGCGGGTATCTGGGCGAGGTCGAGCTGCCGCCCGCCGCGTCCGGGCGGCTCACCGAACTGACGGAGCTGCTCGACGGACTGCTGGCCCCCGGGCCGGTGGCCGAGGCGCTGGCCGCCGACCCGGAGGGCATTCATGTCCTGGCGCGCGCCGTGCGCCGGGACATCCTGGAGTCGGTCGACGCGTTCGTACGGGTCCGCCCGTGGACGCGGATGGTTCCGGGCACGGAACCGCCCGAGCGCCATCTGGAACAGCAGCTGGCACTGCTGCACCGGGAGGTCGAGCAGCTGGCGACGTCGCTGCGCGAGGCGGAGACGCGGCGCCAGCAGACGCATACCCGCTACCTGGAGGACCGGGGCCGGAACGGGTAGTGCCCGTCCCGGCCCGCGGGCCGTGGTTCCAGGGAGTCGCGAACGGCTCCCGTCAGCTGCGCACCCGTACCGTCGCCGACGCCGTCGATGCGCTGTGCAGGGCGTCACCGGCGTAGCCGACCTGGTACGTCACCTGGCCGGTGGCCCGGGGCAGGTCGTCGATGGTGAACGTGCCGTCGGCGGCGACGGCGGCCGAGGTCAGGGTGCCGGTGCCCTTCCGGTCGGTGCGCACCACGGACACCGTGATCCCGGCGGGCAGCGCCCGCCCCCGGCCGGTGAGGGTGCCGGTGATCGTCAGCCCGGCGCTCTTCGTCGCCTCCGCCGGGGCGGTGAGGGCGAGGGTGGTCGGGGCCTTGTCGACCGTGACGGTGAGCACGGTGTCCTCGGCCGGGCGGTGGGTGATGTCACCGGTGAACGAGACGGTGTAGGCGGCGTCGCCGACCAGCGACGGGACGTCGAGGACGGTGAACGATCCGTCGGCGTCGACCTCGACGGGGGCGAGCCTGCGGTCGCCGTTCGCGTCGTGCCGTACCGCCGTCACCCTGACCGGTTCGGCGGGCGCGGGCCCGTCGAGCTCCAGCCGGCCCCTGATCCCGACCGGCTCACCGACGACGGGCCGGCCCGGGGTGGTGGAGAGCGCGCCGGTGAAACGGGAGTCGTACTGGGCGGCCGGGGGCTGGACGACATGCAGCCAGAACTCGCTGCCGGAGGTGTTGGTGGTGACGGCGAACAGTCGCGAGCCGTCCTTCGACCAGCCGAGTCCGCGCGGCGCGATCCGGTCCCCGTCGAGCGCGCCGTCGAAGGCGAACTCCAGCGGGGCCGTACCGGCCGCCGGGTCGGCGGGCTGCACGAGCAGGTCCGGTGTGCTCCCGCTCGCGGCGGCGCCCCGCGCGATGTAGGTGCCGTCGCCGCTGAAGGCGACGGCTGACGCCTTCGCCCCCTCGGGCAGTGGCTGGTACCCGGCCGGCGCGTCGGACAGATCGGCGGCGTCCAGGAGCCGGGTGCCGTACGCGGCGTCGGCGACGGCGATCCGCCGGCCGTCGGGGGACTGGGCCACGTCCTTCATGTCGAGGGCGCCTCGGCCGTCGGCATCCGCGAACCGGCGCTCCGGGCCGCGCACGAGCGTGTCGCCGCTCGCGTCGAGCGTGGTGAGGAAGGGGTCGGCCTCGCCGGTGCTGCGGCTCTGCGCCATCACGATGCGGTCCGGGACCTCGGGCCCGCTCGTGAGCCGCAGCCGGCCCGCCGCGTTCCATCCGGTGTTGGTGCTCTGGCTGCCCGCCGCGCCGTACAGCCAGGTCTGGCGGTTGTCGCATTCGGTGGTGAGGTAGGGCGTCTCGGTGTGCCACTCCTTGCCGCCCGCGAAGGCGACGTCGCGCGGGCAGGGCACGTCGTACGCGGTGTACGTGACACCGGTGCGTTGCTGGGTCGCGGTGTCGAAGGCGAGGATGCCCGAGGACTGCGAGACGTAGAGCGTGCCGCTGTCCGCGCTCAGGGCCATCCCGGACGGCGCGGAGGCGGTGGGCAGCGAACCCACCTTCTGGCCCTGGAAGTTGTAGACATGGACCTGGTTCGCGTACTGGTTCCGGCGGTCGTCGGTGAGGTAGACCCGCTCGTGCGCCGAGTCGACGACCATCGCCGAGTACGACGAGATCGGCAGCTTGGCCACGGTGTCACCGGGCACCGGGCCGTCGGCCGCGAGGGCGGCGGACGGAGCGAGGGCGGTGAGCCCGGCGGTGCCGAGCGTCAGCGCGGCGAGAGCCGCCGCGATACGTATGCGGTGCTGATTCCTTCTCAACTG
Source organism: Streptomyces sp. NPDC002403 (assembly GCF_053593015.1). Taxonomy (NCBI): domain Bacteria; kingdom Bacillati; phylum Actinomycetota; class Actinomycetes; order Kitasatosporales; family Streptomycetaceae; genus Streptomyces; species Streptomyces sp. NPDC002403. The sequence goes on from NZ_JBSFBQ010000006.1 coordinate 122,579, forward strand.
AGTCCCCCACAGGCTCGGTTGGTCCCCGGCCGACCGAGCCGGAGACATGTGGAGGAACATCGAATCTTGTGAAGGTGCCGTGCGCAAGAGAAGGGTGATGCCGGGCCGTTCTTCATGAAACCGGCAGGAAAAGGGCAGGGCGGGGAGCGGAACATGGGGAGGCCCCCGGAACCGTGAGGGGATTCCGGGGGCCGTACCGCGGCGGGCTGTTGACCCCACAGGTCAGGGCGGATGTCCGAGAGCCCGGCCGCGGGGCGTGCGGGGCGCACCCGCGCGGGGTGCGCCCGGGGGCCTCAGCCCAGGCGCTCGACCAGCGCGCGGTACTCGTCCCACAGCTCCTTCGGCGTGTGGTCGCCGAAGGTGTTGAGGTGTTCGGGGACCAGCGCCGCCTCCTCGCGCCAGACCTCCTTGTCGACGTCGAGCAGGAAGTCCAGGTCGGACTCGGAGAGGTCCAGGCCGTCGGTGTCGAGGGAGCCCTTGGCCGGCAGGATGCCGATCGGGGACTCGACGCCCTCGGCCTTGCCTTCGAGGCGCTCGACGATCCACTTCAGGACGCGGCTGTTCTCGCCGAAGCCGGGCCAGACGAACTTGCCCGCGTCGTTCTTGCGGAACCAGTTCACGTAGTAGATCTTCGGGAGCTTGGCCTGGTCCTTGTCGGCGCCGACAAGGATCCAGTGGTTCATGTAGTCGCCCATGTTGTAGCCGCAGAACGGCAGCATGGCGAACGGGTCGCGGCGCAGCTCGCCGACCTTGCCCTCGGCGGCGGCGGTCTTCTCGGAGGCCACGTTGGCCCCGAGGAAGACGCCGTGCTGCCAGGTGAAGGACTCGGTGACCAGCGGGACGGCCGAGGCGCGGCGGCCGCCGAAGAGGATGGCCGAGATCGGCACGCCCTTCGGGTCCTCCCACTCGGGCGCGATGATCGGGCACTGGCCGGCCGGGACGGTGAAGCGGGCGTTGGGGTGGGCGGCCGGGGTGTCGGACGCGGGCGTCCAGTCGTTGCCCTTCCAGTCGGTGAGGTGGGCCGGAGCGGTCTCCGTCATGCCCTCCCACCACACGTCGCCGTCGTCGGTGAGCGCGACGTTGGTGAAGACGGAGTTGCCCCACATGGTCTTCATGGCGTTGGCGTTGGTGTGCTCGCCGGTGCCGGGCGCGACGCCGAAGAAGCCCGCCTCGGGGTTGATCGCGTACAGCTGGCCGTCCTCGCCGAAGCGCATCCAGGCGATGTCGTCGCCGATGGTCTCCACGGTCCAGCCGGGGATCGTCGGCTCCAGCATGGCGAGGTTGGTCTTGCCGCAGGCGCTCGGGAACGCGGCCGCGACGTACTTCGCCTCGCCCTGCGGCGGGGTGAGCTTGAGGATCAGCATGTGCTCGGCGAGCCAGCCCTCGTCACGCGCCATGACGGAGGCGATGCGCAGCGCGTAGCACTTCTTGCCGAGCAGGGCGTTGCCGCCGTAGCCGGAGCCGTAGGACCAGATCTCGCGGTCCTCGGGGAAGTGCGAGATGTACTTGGTGGAGTTGCACGGCCACGGAACGTCCTCCTGACCCTCCTCCAGGGGCGCGCCCAGCGTGTGGACGGCCTTGACGAAGAAGCCGTCGGTGCCGAGCTCGTCCAGGACGGCCTGTCCCATGCGGGTCATGGTGCGCATCGAGACGGCGACGTACGCGGAGTCGGTGATCTCGACTCCGATCGCGGAGAGCGGCGAGCCGACGGGGCCCATGCAGAACGGGACGACGTACATGGTGCGACCGCGCATCGAACCGCGGAAGACACCGTTCTCGCCCGTAAAGATCTCCCGCATCTCGGCGGGGGCCTTCCAGTGGTTCGTCGGGCCGGCGTCCTCCTCCTTCTCGGAGCAGATGAACGTGCGGTCCTCGACGCGGGCGACATCGCTCGGGTCGGACGCGGCGTAGTACGAATTCGGGCGCTTGGTCTCGTCCAGCTTCGTGAACGTGCCCTTGGCCACGAGCTCCCCGCACAGGCGCTCGTACTCGGCCTCGGAACCGTCGCACCAGACCACCTGGTCCGGCTCTGTGATCGCTGCGATCTCGTTCACCCAGGAAACGAGCTCCTGGTGATCGGTGGGAACAGTGAGGGGAGCCGCGATGTCGCGCGCCACGATCGCTCCTTGTTGAGGGTGTCTGTTTGGTAGTTGCCCCGTGGGGGCTGCGACCCGGATGCTTCGACCCCTTCGAATCTCGTTGGCGCTCATCCGGTGCCGACCGCACTCATTTGATCATCCGACCGTTTCGCCCATATGTCCAGGGGGGTGCACACGTGAGCATTGCCACTCGTATCGGTTACCTACGGTCGCGTAGGTACGATGCGGGAATGACTGCTGCCGCCGCCGCGCCCGAGTCCGCCGGGCTGGAACCAGCCGAGTCCGACACCGTCCCGGCGAAGCCGCGGATGCGCGGCTGGCTGCACGCCGGAATGTTCCCCGCAGTGATCGTCGCGGGGGTGGCGCTGATCGCCTTCACGGACAGCGCCCGAGGCCGGATCGCCTGCGGGATCTACACCCTGACCGCCTGCCTGCTGTTCGGTGTGAGCGCGCTCTACCACCGGGGCACCTGGGGCCCGCGCGGCGAGGCGGTGCTCCGCCGGCTCGACCACGCCAACATCTTCCTGATCATCGCGGGCACCTACACCCCGCTGACCCTGCTGCTGCTCCCCGAGTCCACCGGGACCCCGCTGCTGTGGGCGGTCTGGGCGGCCGCCACCGCGGGGATCGCCTTCCGGGTGTTCTGGGTCGGCGCCCCGCGCTGGCTCTACACACCGTGCTACATAGCGATGGGCTGGGCCGCGGTCTTCTTCCTGCCGGACTTCCTGCACACCGGCGGGATCGCCGTGCTGGTGCTGGTCGTGGTCGGCGGGCTGCTCTACAGCGCCGGCGGTGTCATCTACGGCATCAAGCGCCCCAACCCCTCGCCGCGGTGGTTCGGCTTCCACGAGGTGTTCCACTCGCTGACCCTGGCGGCCTTCGTGGTGCACTACGTCGGCATCTCGCTGGTGGCCTACAACCACCACTGAGCCCGCTTCCCGACCGGTGCCGGCGGCCCGCCGATGCCCGACAATGACGACCATGGCCGCCACCTCCCGTACCCCTTCCGTTTCCGTTCCGGGAACGCCGCCGCAGCTGGGACTGCGCGAGCGGAAGAAGCTCAGGACCCGGATCGCGATCCGCCGGGCCACCTACCGGCTGATCGCCGAGCAGGGGTACGAGGCGACGACGGTCGAGCAGATCGCCGAGGCGGCCGAGGTGTCGCCCAGCACCGTCTTCCGGTACTTCCCGGCCAAGGAGGACATCGTCCTCACCGACGAGTACGACCGGGCCCTGGCCGCCGCCCTGCGCGCCCGCCCGGCCGGTGAACCGCCGCTGGAGTCGGTCCGGCAGGTGCTGACCGGCACGCTCGCCGCCTTCCTGGCCACCGGGGAACAGGAACTGCGGCAGCGCACCCGGCTGATGGTGGAGGTCCCCGCGATCCGGGTCCGGATGGCGGAGAGCATGGCGGGCACGGCGAAGGAGCTGGCCGGCGTGCTCGCCGCCCGCAGCGGTCGCGCCCCCGACGACCTGGCGGTCCGGGTCTTCGTCGCGGCGGTGCTGGGCGCACTGCGCGAGGCGACGCTGTACTGGGGCGAGCACGGTCAGAAGGGCGACCTCGTCGCGATGATCGACGAGGCGCTGGACACCCTGGAGGGCGGCCCGGCGCTCTGACCCGCGTCAGGCCCCGCCGCCCCCGAGGGCACGCGCCAGCTCCTCCGCGTCCGTGGTCGGCGCGTCGCACACGAAGTGCCTGCACACATACGCCGTCGGCGCCCCGTCCACCGTCGGCCGGTCCGCCAGCAGCGGGAACTCGGCCCCGCCCGTCTCCCCCGCCGCCACCACCGCACCCGGCGCCGTGCCCAGCAGCGCCGTACGGTGCAGCCCGCCGCCGACCGGCCCGGCGACCGCGACCTCGCGAGGCCCGTCGAGCAGTGCCTCCGCGACGGCGAGGCCCCAGCCGGTGAAGCGCGGCGCCCGCGGCCCGAGCGCCTTCACCACACCCAGCGCACCCTCCGCGGCGGTGCGGTGGGCCTCGGAGCCGGTGTGCGCGGCGTACGAGAGCAGCGCCCCGGCCGCCGCCGTCCAGCCCGCCGGGGTCGCGTTGTCGGTGGGGTCCTGCGGGCGGCGGATGAGCTGCTCGGCGTCGTCCGCCGTGTCGTAGAGCTGGCCGCCCTCGCCGGTGAAGTGCAGGAGCACGATGTCGAGCAGGAAGCCGGCGAACTCCAGCCAGACGCCCTCGCCGGTGACCGAGGCCAGGGCGAGGAAGCCCTCGGCCACGTCGCCGTAGTCCTCCAGCACCCCGGCGTGCCCGCCGGCCCGCCCGTCCCTGGACGTACGGTCCAGCCGGGCGGTGTCGCCCATGTGCACCCGTACCAGCAGGTCCGCCGCCTCGGTGGCGCGCTCGACGAGGTCGGGGCGGTCGAAGTACGCCCCCGTCTCGGCGAGCGCGGCGACCGCCAGACCGTTCCAGGCGGCGACCACCTTGTCGTCCCGGCCGGGGCGCGGGCGCAGCTCACGGGCGGCCGACAGCGCGGCCCGCACCCGGGCGACCCGGTCCGCGTCCGCCCCGTCGTCCGCCCGGGGCAGCCGCAGGACCGAGGCGCCCTCCTCGAACGTTCCCTCCGGCGTCACCCCGAAGTGCTCCGCGGCGAAGTCGGCGTCCTGCTCGCCGAGTACCTCCCGCAGCTGCTCGGGCGTCCACACGTAGTACGCGCCCTCGACATGCCGCCCGGCCCCGTCCTCGCTGTCCGCGTCGAGCGCGGAGGCGAAACCGCCCTCGGCGGTGCGCAGTTCACGCACCATGAAGTCGGCGGTCTCCAGCGCGACCCGGCGGGCCTGCTCCGAGCCGGTGGCCCGCCACAGGTGCGCGTACACCCGGCAGAGCAGCGCGTTGTCGTAAAGCATCTTCTCGAAGTGGGGCACCAGCGGTCCACCGGTACCCGGCGTGAGCACGTACCGGTGGAACCCGCCTCCCACCTGGTCGTACAGGCTCGAACGAGCCATCGCGCCGCACAGTCCCTCCGCCATCTCCAGCGCGGCCACGGAACCGGCCCGCGCGTGGTGGCGCAACAGGAACTCGATCACCATCGACGGCGGGAACTTGGTGTCTCCCTTGAACCAGCCGGTCACGGGATCGATGTCCCGGGTCAGCCGGAGGAGGGCCTGTGCCTGGGTCTCCTCGGTGGGCGTCCCGGACCCCGCCGTGCTCAGCTGCCGCTCGGCGAGGTCCCGGGTGATCTTCCCCGCGATCTCTCCCACCTCGTCCCGCCGGCTCGTCCAGGCGTTGTGCACGCCTTCGAGCACCTGACGGAAGGACGGCATGCCGTGGCGGGCCTCGGGCGGGAAGTAGGTGCCGAAGTAGAACGGCTCGCCGTCCGGCGTCATGAACACGGACATGGGCCAGCCGCCCTGTCCGGTGGCCGCCTGCACCGCCTCCATGTAGACGGCGTCGACGTCGGGCCGCTCCTCACGGTCCACCTTGACGGAGACGAAGTGCTCGTTCAGGTACGCGGCGGCCTCGTCGTCCTCGAAGGACTCGTGCGCCATGACGTGGCACCAGTGACAGGCGCTGTAGCCGACGCTCAGGAACACCGGGACATCGCGCCGTTCTGCTTCCTCGAAGGCTTCGGGTCCCCACGGCCACCAGTCGACCGGATTGTCAGCATGCTGAAGCAGATACGGCGAGGTCACACCAGCCAACCGGTTCATACGGACCAGCCTCTCACAGCGCCTGGCACGACCGGCGAAACCCTCACGAGCCCGCCTCGCTTGGCCGAATTGCACTGGTGAGCCATCACGTGGTGGGCGACTCCTCCCCCTCGGGGTCGGCGTCGACCCTTTCCCGGCGTTCGTCCGAGTCGGGGCGGTCCGACACCTCGGAACAGGAGGCTGGGCGCAGCAGCGCTGGACCTGCCGAGGCTCCTCGAAGGAGGTACACCATGCCCGCTGAGATGGTGGCGCCCGCGTGGATGCATACGCAGATCAGCGCGGAACAGTACGACTCCTGGTCCGAGGAGCAGTGCGCCGGCATCGAGATCGTGGACGGGATGGTCGTCGTGAGCCCGAGCGCCTCGAAGCGGCACAACCGGCCGGCCCGGATCCTGGCCAATGCCCTGGACGCAGCCGCGGGCCCGGACTGGAACGCAGACACGGACTTCGACGTCCGCCTGCAGGACGTTCCGCTCACCAACCGCCGCCCGGACGTCATCGTCTACCGGGCGGAGACCATCGACCTCACGCCTACCCGCCCCGAGCATGTACTCCTGGTCGTCGAGGTCGTAGCGCCCGGTTCGGAGACCACGGACCGGATCGTGAAGGTGGACCAGTACGCCAAGGCCGGCATCCCCTTCTACTGGCGGGTCGAACAGGCCGCCACCGGGGTCCCGATCGTCTACACCTACGTCCTCGACCCCGCCACCGAGGTCTACAGGGATGGCGAGATGTTCACCGGCACAGTGAAGGCCACCACACCTTTCTCCATCACGGTCGGCCTTGGGGCCATGTAAGGAACGGAGAAGTCGCCCCGCTACCGACGTCTGACCGTTGGCACCCGCGTCGTAGTTCGCGGACCGATCGATTGTCACCAACGTCCCGGGACAACACACCTGGGGCCTCTCGTTCGGATCATGCCGGGCTCGCGGGGCCCGGCACGCACACTCGCCGCGTTGTCGTCACTCGCCAGGGCTCCGCCCCGACTCCCTCCTCCGCCTTGCGATCGCACGCACCGGCTCCCGCTCCCCGATCCGGCCCGATCCCAGACGAAAGACCCTAGAAAGGCGCGTTCCTGGCCCGGAGGACTTCGCCCATGGACTTGTCGCGCCACTGTTCCAGGAGTTCGTGGAAGGCGACGGCTCCGTGCGGGTAGGCGGTCGGGCCGTTGGGCCGTCCTCTTCCTTCACGGTTGTAGTAGCCGGGGGTGCACTCGGCGTGGAACCACTCGTGGTCGGGGGCGCCCTCGGCCAGGACGGCGGTCCAGGCGTCCTCGGTCCCGGGGGACGGTTCGATGACGGCGCCCTTGGCCTCGGCGGCTGCGACGAGGGCGGCGGCGTGGATTGCCTGCTCGTCCAGGATGTGGGTGAAGTTGACGCTGCTGGCGTTCTGGAGGGAGCCCATCTGGATCAGGTTCGGGAAGCCGTTGCTGGTGAAGCCGTGGAGCGTGCGCGGGCCCCGCTGTGCCCATCTGTCCAGGAGCCGGACGCCGCCGCGGCCCAGGACGGGCAGCTTGCCCGAGTGGATTCCGGAGGTCCCGACGTTGAATCCGGTGGCGAAGACCAGGCAGTCGAGTTCGTACGTGGTGGTGCCGACCACGACGCCGTGTTCGGTGATGCGCTCGATGCCGTGAGTGTCGGCGGTGTCGACCAGGGTTACGTCGTCGCGGTTGAACGCCGGGTAGTACAGGTCGGAGAAGGTGGGGCGTTTGCAGGCGTAGCGGTACCAGGGCTTGAGCTTGCGCGCCGTCTCCGGGTCGGTGACGGTCTGTTCGACGCGGGCGCGGAGCTCGTTCATCTTGGCGGCGTCGGCGGCCTCGTAAGCCGCTTCGAACGTCCTTCGGTCGCCCTGGCGCCGGAAGCTCGGCAGGAGCTTCTCCAGCAGGCCCGCCGAAGCGGTCCACTGATCCGCCACGAGATCCTGTTCGGCGGGCTCGCCGGAGACTATGCGGAGGTAGTTCTCGCGTCGCTCCCGGGCCCAGCCCTCGCGGTCGGCGCCGACGTCCTGGGTGGTGGTGCGGCGGTTGGCCCGTACGTCCACGGTGGAGGGGGTGCGCTGGAAGACGTAGAGGTGCGCGGCGTCCTCGGCCAGCATCGGAATGACCTGGATGCCGGTGGCTCCGGTGCCGACGATGCCCACCCGCTTGTCCGCAAGGCCGGTCATCCCACCCTCCGGGGTGCCACCGGTGTAGGCGTAGTCCCACCGCGAGGTGTGGAACGTGTGGCCCTTGAAGTCCTCGATCCCGGGGATCCCGGGAAGCTTCGGGTCGGTGAGGGTGCCGGTGGCGTTGACGACGTACGTGGCCCGGAAGGTGTCACCGCGATCCGTGGCCACGATCCACCTCTCGGAAGCCTCGTCCCAGGTCAGAGCAGTGACCGCGGTGGAGAAGAGCGCGTCCGCGTAGAGGTCGTGCCTGCGCGCGATCCGCACCGCGTGGCGGCGGATCTCGTCGCCGGGGGCGTACTTCCACTCCGGTACGTAGCCGGTCTCGTCGAGCATCGGCAGGTACACGTGGGACTCGATGTCGCAGTGGACACCCGGGTACCGGTTCCAGTACCAGGTTCCCCCGAAGTCCCCGCCCCTCTCGACGACCCGGACGCGCCGCACGCCCTGCTGCCGCAGGTGTGCGCCGGCGAGGATGCCGCCGAATCCGCCGCCGATCACAGCGACATCGACGGTGTCGTGAAGGGGCTCGCGCTCGTCCGGCCCCGTTGTGTACGGGTCGGCGGCGTAGTAGCCGAACTCGGCGTCGGCGTCGCGGTACTGGGCGGCACCGTCGGGGCGGACACGCCGCTCGCGTTCGAAGCGGTAGCGCTGTCTCAGCTCGGTGAGCCCATGGGGATCCGGATGTTGAGGTGTCGTCATGTGGGGCCTCGGTCCTGGGTGTTGGAACCGCCCTCTGGCAGGCGGCGGTCCGCTACGGTAACAACTACCGGACAACACTGTCCGGTTGGAGCCCGGAGGTACCGCGACATTCGGCCAGGTGGCGTTCGCACCTCCGGCGCGCCGCGTGTCCCCGGCCCACAGAACCCCCGCAGCGGACAGGAAGAGTGATCCCCCCCATGCAGCGACCTTCGCCCCGGTCCTTCGCCGTGCTCGCAACGATCGGCACGCTGGTCCTTTCCGGATGCGGTACGCAGAGCGGCGATCCCGGGAGGGAGGAGGCGGCGTCCGTCGCCACGGGCAGGACCATCCGCGCGCAGAAGGTCATGCAGCTGACCCAGGTGCACACCGGGACCGGGATGACCTTGCTGGAGGGTCCGACATTCGGCGAGGACGGCGGTCTGTTCGTCGTCGACGTCACCGCGCCCGAGGGCAAGCCCAAGGTCATGCGCGTCGATGTCAGGAGGAAGACCTCCCGTGCCGTCCACACCGACGGCCGTGGGGCCTACACCTCGGCACAGTTCAGCCCGTACGACGGACGGCTCTACCTCAGCGACTTCGCCCACGGCGAGGTCGTGAGCCTGGCCCCCGACGGGGGCGATCCGCGGACCTTCTTCACCGGCGAGGTCGACGGAGCGCGGATGAACCCCGACGACATCGCCTTCGACCGGAACGGCGATCTGTACATCAGCGATTCACACGGCCTGTCCGAGGGCGAGGCGCACGGGCGTGTGGTGCGGATCGGCCGCGACGGCAGGAACGCCACTGTTCTGGCCAAGGATCTGGCCGCGCCGAACGGGATCTCGTTCGACGCGGACTACCGCGGGCTGTGGTTCAGCGAGCTCACCGAGAACCGGATCTCCTACCTGCGCCTCGACGACGAGGGCGAGGTGACGTCCCGGCACACCGCCATCCGCGTGGACGGCGGAATCGCGCAGACCGACTCGATCGCCGTGGACGCGGACGGCAACCTCTACCAGGGGCTGCACGGCCGGGCGGCCATGGCCGTGTACGACCGGCACGGTGAGCGGCTGGCGACGGTCGAGCTTCCCGCACGGACCGAAGGTCTGGAGTCGGCGACGAACGTGGCCATCACACCCGGCGGAACCAAGGCGTACATGACCGTCAGTGGCCCCGCCGGAGGATTCCTGTACGCCTTCGACGCGCTCGCGGAAGGCATCCGGCAGTCCAACGGCGGCTGACGCCGGCCTCCGCTCAACCGCCGAAGACCCGGACCGGCCCCACCTCGACGCCGAGCAGCCGCCAGGCGGCCAGCGCCCGGAGTTCCCGCTCCTTGCGGGTGGGGCCGGTCACGGCGGCGGAGACCATGGCGACCGAGAGCGTGAGGTCGTTCACGGCACTCAGCCGATGACCGCCGGGCAGCCGCCTCCGCAGGGCGCGCTCCACTCGTTCGGACAGGCCCAGGGCATGGGCGCGGATGTCGGAGCGACCGGCCGCCCGGTCGGCGTGCAGAAGGCCGATGAAAGCCGCCGACTCGGTCAGATGCCAGGTCAGCACGCCGAGAACGCCGGCGAAGGTCGCGTCCTCGGCCTCGGCCGCCTGCTCGATCTGCCGCACGTTCTCCTCCAGAACAGCGGCCACCGCGGCGGTCCGGTCCGGGAAGTGCCGGTAGAGAACGCCCTGTCCGACCCCGGCCCTGCGCGCGATCGCGGACAGCGGCGCCTCCAGACCGTGCTCCGCGAAGATCTCCCGGGCGGCGGTGACCAGAGCGGCCCGGTTACGGGCGGCAGCCTTCGGCCCGTCGTTCGCGGGCCGCCGCCCGTCCTGCCCGGTGTGCTCCATCACCCCGGAAGCGTACCGGCCGGGCGGATACGGCTTCCCCTGTTCCGCACCCGGGAGGAAGGGGCGCGATCCCTGCCGGTCCGCCCCTCCCCCACGCCACGGGTGCGACGTCTCGCGCTGACGGGCCGCAGACAGGAGACTGGGCCGTGACGTCGAACCACCGTCTGCCGTACGGGCAGTCGCAACCGTCGTATCCGTCGTACCCGGAGGGGGACACATATGCGGGACAGCCATCGGGCCGAAGCCGAAGGGCTGTTGGTACGGGCCGTGGAGGAAGAGGTGCGGCGCTCGGGCGGCCGGGCCGACGCGGCCACGCTGACGGCGCGCGGGCGGGCCGCGCTGGATTCGCTGGCGGCCGCCGCGGACGACGAGTACGCCGCGTACATCCGGGCGCTGGATGCGGCCGGGGCCGGGGCGCAGCCGCTGTCGCAGCGGTTCAGCCGGGCGGCGATGGGAACGCCCCTGCTGGTGACGGGAGTTGCCGCGGTCGCCGCCATCGGCGCGGATGTCGCCTTCGGTACGGCGGCCGGGCCGGCGCTCGGCGCGGGCGCCGTCGTCGCGGTCGCGGGGGCCACCGCCACCGTCGCCAAGGTCACCGCGTCCCACTGGCCCGCCGCCCACCGGCGGGCCGGCGCGCTGGGGCAGCCCGGCGGTACGGAACAGCTGCGGCTCCAGTGGCTGGCGGCGCTGGAGGTACGGGGCATCCGCCCCTTCATCGACCAGCAGCGGATGCTCACCGCCTCGTCCCGCACCCCGGCGAAGAAGGTCCCGGCGCAGTCGCGGACCGCCGTCCCGCCGCGCCGTACGGACCGCAGCGCGGCGGCCCGTACGCGTTCGCTGCTGGAGCAGTCGTTCGGTCATCTGCCCGCCTCCGACGGGCCGTTCGCGGGGCGGCGGGCCGAGCTGGAACAGATCGCCCGCTGGGTGCGGGAGGCCCGCGCGTCGACGGAGACCAAACCGACCGTGGTCGTCCTGCACGGCACACCCGGCTCCGGGCGCACCTCGCTCGCGGTGCGGGCCGCGCACAGTCTGAAGGACCTGTTCCGCGGCGCCTGTGTGGTGGATCTGCGCGGCGATGTGGCCGGTGAGGCGCCGCTGCCGACAAGGGACGCGCTGCTGCACCTGCTGAACCGGCTGGGCGCGCCCCGTGAGCAGCTGCTGTTCCGGGAAGGGGCCTCCGCCGAGCAGCAGGTGCGGCGACTGAGCGAGCTGTACCACCAGCATCTGACCGGCACCCCGGTGACGATCGTGCTGGACGACGCGGGCGACGCGGAGCAGGTCCGCACCCTGGTTCCCGAGCGTTCCGACAGCCTCGTCCTGGTCACCGCCCGCGAGCCCCTGGAGCTGCCGGCCGACATCCCGGCCCGGGTCCACCGGCTGCCGGTCGGGGCGCTGGACGCGGCCGGTGCGGAGGAGCTGCTGCGCGAGGCGGCACAGGCCGCGGAGGAGGAGCCGTACGACGCCCGGGCCACGGACACCGTCGCCGAGCTGTGCGGCGGGCTGCCGCTCGCGCTGCGGATCGCGGGCTCCTCGCTCGGGGCACGCACCCGCGGCGCGCTGGCCGCGGGCCTCGCGGAGTACGGGCAGGTCGCCCCGGTGGAGCGGGCACTGTGGCTGCGCTACACCGACCAGTCCGAGCAGGCGCGGCGGCTGCTGCGCCGGCTCGCGCTGGCCGGGCGGGCGAGCCTCGGCGCCGCCGCGGCGGCGGCGCTGCTCTCCGCCGACGAGCAGGAGGCCGGGCGGCTGCTGAAGGACCTGGCCGGGGCCGGGCTGCTGACCCATGTACGGGGCTCGCGCTACCGGCTGCACGACCTCGTACGGGGCTTCGCCCTGGCCCGGCTGCGGGACGAGGAGGAGGCGGCGGACCGTACCGCCGCGCAGGAGCGGCTGATCCGGAACTACGCGGACCTGGCCGGTGCGGTGATCCGCATGGTGGACGGCAAGATGTCCACCCGGGCCGGACAGTTCGGCTCGCACGGCTTCGGTTCGCTGGACTCGGCGCTGCGCTGGCTGGACGACGAGTCGAGCTTCATCACGTCCGCGCTGCGGCACGCCGAGGGCGTCGACCAGGGCGCCGTGCTGGACCTGCTGGGCGCGCTGTGCGACTACTGCCTGCTGCGCGGCGACCTCTACCGGCTGGGCGAGATCAGCGAGTTGACGCAGGCGGTGGACCAGGGGCTGCTGGAGCGGTCCGTGCAGTGGCGTACCGGCATCGCGGCCCGTCAGCTCGGTGAGCTGGACAAGGCCCGGACCACGCTGTCGTCGGTCGTCGGCCTGTACCGCGAGGCGCAGAACGAGGCGGGTACGGCGCTGGCGCTCTGTTCGCTCGGCATCACCCTGCACCACCAGGGCAATCTGACCGAGGCGTCGGCGCGGCTGCGCGAGGCGATCGAGCTGCAGTCCTCCGAGGAGCAGGCGGAGGACCGGGCCTGGTCGATGCACGCGCTGGCGGCCGTCGAGCGCGACCGGGCCCGGATCGCCGAGGCGCTGACCCTGCTGGACACCGCGCTGGCCCTGCACCGGGAGGGCGAGTCGCTGCACGGCGAGGCGTGGACCCGGTTCCAGCTCGGGCAGACCCTGCTGCGGATGGGCGAGGTGGAGCGGGCCGAGGACGCGCTGCGCCGGGCCCTGGAGCTGTACGGCAGCACCCGTGACGAGCGGGGCGAGGCGTGGGCGCTGACCCAGCTGGCCCGCGCCCGGCTCCTGGACGGCGACCCGGCCCCGGCGGTGGAGCAGCTGGACCGGGCGCTGGCCCGCCACCGGGACAACGAGGACGCGCGCGGCGAGGCGTGGACGCTGTTCTACCTGGGCCAGGCCCTGGAGGAGAGCGGCGACACCGACCGGGCGGTCCGGCAGCTGGAGCGGGCCCGCACGATGTTCTCCCGGATGCGGGACGTGTACGGGCTGGCCTGCGCACGTCATCACTCGGGCCGGGTCACCCGTGACCAGCGGGCGGCCCAGACCGGGAACCTGCGCAACTCCGGCTTCGCCCGCCAGCTCCTGGTGGACGCCCGCGCCGACTTCCGGCGCATCGGGGTCGCCCACGGTGAGGCGTGGACGTGCCTGGAGCTGGCCCTGATCGACGCGGGAAACAACCGGGCCCCGCAGGCGCTGGAGCTGTGCGGCGAGGCGGTGGAGCTGTTCGACTCGTACGGCGACGCGCGGGGCTCGGACTGGGCCCGCTTCCTGCGCTGCACGCTGCTGCCCTACGCGTCGCCGGGCGGCAGTGAGGTGGGTACGGCGGTGGCGCAGCAGGAGCTGGCCGAGCTGCTGGGGGCCGGGCACCCGGCGCGCGACCGCAAGCTGGAGGACTGCGCGGAGGCGTTCACGGTGGTGCTGAACCGCGGCGTGGACCTGGAGGACGGCTGGCAGGCATGGCGTCTGGGCATGACGCCGACACGCCATGCCCGGGAGGTCATGGGCGTACCGGTCCCGGCCGGGTACACCCCGTCCGGCGGCTGAGGGCGGCGCCGGACGGCCGCGGACCGGCCGGGCCGGCGCCGGACGGCGGGGCGGCCCCGGAACGCTCCGGGACCGCCCCGCCCCCCTTCTGTCCCTGCTGCTACTTCCGCTTCGCGGAGCCCGCCCCGGCGGTGGCTTCGGCCACCACCGCGTCCGGGTCCGGGGCCTCCTCGAAGTCGACCTTGCCCATGTGCCGGTTCATGGACTTCATCAGCAGCCACACGCCTGCGGCGAGCGCCGCGAAGACGATGAAGCCGAGAACGCCGGGGGTCACCTTGTTCTTGTCGAGCTCTTCGGCAAGCGGAACGAGGTCGGTCAGTGCCTGGGTCGCGTACATATCAGGCATTGTCGCGGATGCCCGCGAAGAGGTCGCTCTCGGGGAGGGAGGTATCGACGAGAGACTTCGCCAGCTCGTACTCCTCGGTCGGCCAGACCTCCTTCTGGATGTCCATCGGCACGCGGAACCAGCCGCCGTCCGGGTCGATCTGCGTGGCGTGCGCGATCAGCGCCTTGTCGCGGATCTCGAAGAAGTCCGCGCACGGAACGTGCGTGGTCAGCGTGCGCTCGTCGCGCTCGAACTCCTTCCAGCGCTTGAGCCACTCGCCGTACGGCGACTCCAGACCGCGGGCCAGCAGCGCCTCGTGCAGCGCCACCGTGCGCGGCCGGTTGAAGCCCTGGTTGTAGTAGAGCTTCTGCGGCTGCCAGGCCGGGCCGAACTCCGACTCGGGGAACGTCTCGGTGTCCGCCGCGCCGTCGAAGGCGATCATCGTGATCTTGTGGGTCATGATGTGGTCGGGGTGCGGGTACCCGCCGTTCTCGTCGTACGTGGTGACGACCTGCGGCCGGAAGGCGCGGATGCTGCGGACGAGACGGCCCGCGGCCTTCTCCTCGTCCTCCAGCGCGAAGCAGCCCTCGGGCAGCGGGGGCAGCGGGTCGCCCTCGGGCAGACCCGAGTCGACGAAGCCGAGCCACTCCTGGTCGACGCCCAGGATCTCCCGCGCCTCGTCCATCTCCTTCCTGCGCACCTCGTGGATGTTCTCCTCGATGTACGCGTCACCCTGGAGTTTCGGGTTGAGGATGGAGCCGCGCTCGCCTCCCGTGCAGGTCACCACCAGCACGTCCACCCCCTCGGACACATACTTGGCCATGGTGGCCGCGCCCTTGCTCGACTCGTCGTCGGGGTGGGCGTGGACGGCCATCAGTCGCAGCTGCTCGGTCAAGACTCGATCCTCAGTGATTCGGCATGTGGGCAGGCTTCTATAGTGACCGAACCGGGGGGTGGAAAATTCCTCGATCCCCGGCACGGGAGGAACGATCATGACCGCGGTGCGCGAAGCGCCTCCGGAGAACCGCTACGGCCGCTCCGCGGACCGGCGCGCGGACCGCCAGCTCAAGATCGTCGGCTCGGTGCTGGGCGTCGTGCTCCTCGGTGTGGTCGGCTGGATCGGCTACGACTACGTCGCCGGTCAGGGCATCAGCGCCGAGGTGATCAAGCGCCAGGTCGTCTCGGACGAGCGGGTCGACATCCATCTCGAGGTCCGCAAGGACAAGGACGCCAAGGGCTACTGCACCCTGCGCGCGCAGCACGAGGACGGCAGCGACGTGGCCCGCAAGGACTTCCGCTTCGACGAGCGCACCGACCGGATCGACCGGATCCTGACGCTGCGTACGACGTCCAGGGCCACCAGCGTCGAGCTGCTGGGCTGCACCGTCGACGACGGGGCGTCGCATTGACCGGCGCACGCCGGCCGTGACCCACCGTTCCCCGGCCTGACCTGCGCATACGCGGTCCCGGTGATTTACCTTCTCCCCCTTTTCCTGGGGAATTGTTA
Source organism: Streptomyces sp. NPDC002403 (assembly GCF_053593015.1). Classification (NCBI taxonomy): domain Bacteria; kingdom Bacillati; phylum Actinomycetota; class Actinomycetes; order Kitasatosporales; family Streptomycetaceae; genus Streptomyces; species Streptomyces sp. NPDC002403. Next base: position 138,309 of record NZ_JBSFBQ010000006.1, read on the forward strand.
GGCTCGTGGTTTCGCCCACCCGTGGTGGCACATGCTTACGGGTAGGGCGATGCTTTGTATTCCCAGTACCGACGAGGAGCACCCTGTGACCCAGACCAGCGAAAACGTCACCTGGCTCACGCAGGAGGCGTACAACCAGCTCAAGGCCGAGCTGGAGTACCTGTCTGGTCCCGCGCGCACGGAGATCGCCGTAAAGATCGCGGCGGCCCGTGAGGAGGGCGACCTGCGCGAGAACGGCGGGTACCACGCGGCCAAGGAGGAGCAGGGCAAGATGGAGCTCCGGGTGCGCCAGCTGACCCAGCTCCTGGAGCACGCGAAGGTCGGCGAGGCACCTGCCGACGACGGCGTGGTCGAGCCCGGCATGGTCGTGACGATCGCCTTCGACGGCGACCCGGACGACACGATGACCTTCCTGCTCGCCTCCCGTGAGTACGCGAGCTCGGACATCGAGACGTACTCCCCGCAGTCGCCGCTCGGCACCGGCGTGAACGGCAAGCGGATGGGCGACGACGCCGAGTACGAGCTGCCGAACGGCAGGACGGCCACCGTGAAGATCCTCGCGGCCAAGCCGTACACAGGCTGATCACGCACCGGCGACGCGGGAGCCTCCGGCCTTCGGGCCGGAGGCTCCCCGCGTGTGCGGCGGTCCTCGGGTGCCCCCGGGTCCGGCGCGGCGCCGGTACGGGTCAGCTCATCACCAGATAGCCCGCGTCGCGCAGCGCCGCCGAGACCTCCGTGCAGTGCTCCGGTCCCTTCGTCTCCAGCTGGAGCTCCACCTCGACCTCGGTCAGCCCGAGCCGGGGATCGGTCCGCACATGACCGATGTCGAGCACATTGGCGTCGACCACCGAGAGCACACCCAGCAGCGTGGCCAGCGCGCCGGGACGGTCGGTCAGACGCAGCCGCAGGCTCAGGTAGCGGCCGGCCGCCACCATGCCGTGGGTCAGGATGCGCTGCATCAGCAGCGGGTCCACATTGCCGCCCGAGAGCAGCGCGACCACCGGACCGCGGAACGACTCCGGGTCGCTCAGCAGGGCCGCGACCGGGCTCGCCCCGGCCGGCTCCACCACCAGCTTCGCCCGTTCCAGACAGAGCAGCAGCGCACTGGACAGCTCGTCCTCGGAGACCGTACGGACCTCGTCGACCAGCTCCCTGACCAGCTCGAACGGCACATCGCCGGGGCGCCCCACCTTGATCCCGTCCGCCATCGTGTTCAGCGAGCCGATCGACACCGGATGGCCCACGGCCAGCGAGGGCGGGTAGCAGGCCGCGCCCGCCGCCTGCACCCCGACGATCCGCACATCGGGCCGGACCGCCTTGACCGCCACCGCGATGCCCGCCGCGAGGCCGCCGCCGCCGATCCCCACGACGATGGTGCGCACCTCGGGGCACTGTTCGAGGATCTCCAGGCCCACGGTGCCCTGTCCGGCGATGATGTCCGGGTGGTCGAAGGGATGGATGAAGACCGCACCGGTCTCCTGGGCGTACTCCTGCGCGGCGGCCAGCGTCTCGTCGACGACATGTCCGTGCAGCCGGACCTCCGCCCCGTAACTACGGGTGGCGGCCACCTTCGGCAGCGGCGCCCCGACCGGCATGAAGACCGTGGACCGTACGCCGAGCAACGCAGACGCGAGTGCGACACCCTGCGCATGGTTCCCGGCGCTCGCGGCGACGACCCCGGCCGCCCGCTCCACCGGGGACAGGCCGGCGATCCGTACGTACGCGCCACGCAGTTTGAACGAGCCGGTCCGCTGCAGGTTCTCGCACTTGAAATGGACCGGCGCGCCCACGAGCTCGCTCAGGTGGCGGCTGCCTTCCATGGCGGTCACCCTGGCCACACCGGAGAGCATCTTCTGCGCCCCGCGGATGTCGTCGAGGATCAGTGGGGGGAAGTGGGCGGTCGCGCGGAAGTTCATACGGTAAGTCTGGCAGCTCGGCCTGCGGGTTCCCGCCGTCCGGCGGGGCACCGGCAGCCGCGTCCGGTGTCCTCCTGGGCCGTTGTCCACAGGTTTGTGCAGCGCTGGTACACGTTGCCCCGTGGCCGCGTACTCTGTCCCCCACCCATCCGACACCGCACGAAGAGAGCCCCCGGCCATGCCCCCTCAGGACATGACGACAGCTGCGTCTCCTTCCGGGGGCGCCGCCCCCGAACCCACGGGTTCCGAACACGTCCTCGACGCTCTGCAGCACCAGGTCGCGGTATTCGCCCGCCGTGCCGAGCAGACCCGCCTCGGCGGGGTCGGCCAGGTGCGCAATTCCATGGACCGGGCCGCCTATCTGCTGCTCAACCGGCTGGACCGGGAAGGTCCGATGGGCGTCAAGGCCCTCGCCGCGGGCATGGGGATCGACTCCTCGACCGTGACCCGGCAGGTCGCGCCGCTCGTCGACACCGGCCTGGTCAAGCGCACCTCGCACCCCGAGGACGGCCGGGCCGTCGTGCTCCAGCTGTCGCCGCGCGGCCAGGCACGCCTGGAGGAGGTCCGCAGCTCCCGGCGCGAGCTCATGACCCAGGTGACGGACGGCTGGACGGCCGAGGAGCGCGACACGTTCTGCGCGCTGCTCACCCGGTTCAACACCTCGCTGGCCGCCCGCCAGACCTCGCACCAGGCGCCCCCGGCGGGCTGACGGGGGCTCCGGCCCCGGGCGGACTGCGGCATACCTCTTGACCGGGAGCCCCGCAGCGGCTCGTATGTGGACTGTGCGAGAGCGCCAGACGGGCCGGGAGCGGCGCCGCGCCCAGGATTTCGAGACCTTCGTCGCGGGCGCGGCCGGCCGATTGCTGCACACCGCCACGTTACTCACCGCCGAGCCCATGCAACCAAAGGGAGCCAATCCCCGTGCCCAGCGGCTGCTCACGGCCGCCCTGGCGCACACGTACGCGCAGTGGGACCGGCTGCGCGGCGAGGACCCGTACGACCGCACCCGGCGCGAGCTCGCCGCCCGGTTCGCCCACGAGGTCTGGCGCCACCACCGGCCGCGCGGCGGTCTGCTGGACCCCCTGACGCCGCAGGAACGCCTCGTCCTCGTGCTGCGGCTGTACGAGGGGGTCGCGGAGGAGCAGACCGCTGCGCTGCTCGGCCTGCCGGTGGAGCGGGTGCGGGCGGTCTGCAACCGCTCGGTGGCCACGATGCGCGGCACCCGCCGGCCCACGGCGCGGCACGCCGGGCCCGCTGGGGGTGGCGCGATGAGCCGCGGTGGCGACCGGGAGGACGAGGTCCGGCGGATGCTGGACGGTCCGCATCCGCAGGTGCCGGCCGATCTGGCGCAGCGGGTGGCGGAGCGCGGCGGCAGGATGCTGCGCCGCCGGCTGTTCGCCCGCCGGCTGATGCTGCTGGTGGCGTGCGCCGCGGTGGTGGCCTTCACCGTCTGGGCGGTCCAGGCGCATCCCTGGCAGGTGCCTCCCGCCGAGACGACGCCGCTGGAGGGCTGGTGATCACGGGCTCGCGCGCGTGCGATCTACCCTGGAATGGGCGGCACGCGGATCCGGCCGAGGAGGCTGCCATGACCAGGAAGATCGCCGACTGCCGCAAGCACCCGAGCGTGTCGCACTGCTCGCTCACCATCTGCGGTGAGGAGGAGGAAGTCGTCCGGGCAGCGACGGAGCACGCGGTCTCCGTCCACGAGCACACCGACAGCCCGGAACTGCGCGAACAGATCCGGGCGATGCTGGAGGACGAGAAGGTCGGCGCCTGACCCCGCCGCGCACGTCCGGGCGGGCCCGAGGCTTCGGACCCGCCCGGAAACGGAAGCCCCTAGCCGAGCGCCTGCGTCAGGTCGGCCAGCAGGTCGTCGGCGTTCTCGATGCCGACGGAGACGCGTACGAGGTCGGCCGGCACCTCCAGCGGGGAGCCCGCCGCCGAGGCGTGCGTCATGCGGCCCGGGTGCTCCACGAGCGACTCGACGCCGCCCAGCGACTCACCGAGGGTGAACAGCTTCGCCCGGTTGCAGACCTGGACCGCCGCCTCCTCGCCGCCCTCGACGCGGAAGGACACCATGCCGCCGAACGCCTTCATCTGCTTGGCGGCGATCTCGTGGCCGGGGTGCTCGGGAAGCCCCGGGTAGAGGACCTGGGTCACCTTGGGGTGCCGGGTGAGCAGATCGGTGACCTTGGTGGCGTTCTCGCTGTGCCGGTCCATGCGGACCGCCAGGGTCTTGATGCCGCGCAGCACCAGCCAGGCGTCGAACGGTCCGGCGACCGCGCCCATGGCGTTCTGGTGGTACGCCAACTCCTCGGCCAGTTCGGGGTCGTTGACGATCAGCGCGCCGCCGACGACGTCCGAGTGTCCGCCCATGTACTTCGTGGTGGAGTGGACCACCACATCGGCGCCCAGGGCGAGGGGCTGCTGGAGGTAGGGGCTGGCGAAGGTGTTGTCGACGACCAGGCGCGCGCCCGCGGCGCGGGCCACACCGGCGATCGCGGCGATGTCGGTGATGCCGAGCAGCGGGTTGGACGGCGTCTCCACCCAGATCGCCTTGGTGCGCGGGGTGATCGCCGCCCGTACCGCCGCCACGTCCGAGGTGTCGGCGACGGAGAACTCGACCCCCCAGCGCGAGACGACCTTCGCGAACAGCCGGAACGTGCCGCCGTAGGCGTCGTTCGGGATGACCACGTGGTCGCCGGGGGTCAGCAGCGTACGGAGCAGGCAGTCCTCGGCTGCCAGGCCGGAGGCGAAGGCGAGTCCGCGGCGGCCGCCCTCCAGGGCCGCGAGGTTCTCCTCCAGGGCGGTACGGGTCGGGTTGGCGCTGCGGCTGTACTCGTAGCCGCCGCGCAGTCCGCCCACACCGTCCTGCTTGTACGTGGACACCTGGTAAATGGGCGGGACAACGGCGCCGGTGAGGGGATCGGCGGTGTTTCCCGCGTGGATCGCGAGGGTTTCGAAGCTGTGCTGGTCGCTCATGGGGCCAGAGCGTAGTTCGTCGCGAGGGCGCCCACCGGACTACCGGGCCGTCCGGTGACAATGGGTGCATGGAGATTCTCTGGTTCCTGATCGCCCTGTGCATGCTCGCCGCGGTCGTCGGCCCCTTCGTGCTGCGCCGCCGGGGCGGAATCCGCCAGGTCGCGCCGGGTTCCCCGGACGCCGCCGACCCGGACGCCTACGGTTTCGTGCGCCAGGAGGAGCTGGACATCCGGCTGCCGGGCCCGGACCAGGATCTTCTCGATGTGCTCGATGTCGTGCAGCGTTCCCAGGACTGGCGGGCGGCCTCGCAGTTGCTGGCCGGTACGCCCAAGGAGGGCGAGGTGCGGTGGCAGCGGGTGCAGGCCTTCGCTGGTGCCGCCTCGCTGGAACTGGCGCAGCAGCCCGGGGTCGGTGGCGCGTGGCTGCGCAAGTGGCGGGCCGAGGCGCCGAAGGACGCGGGCGGTGCGGCGGTGCACGCCGAGTTCCTGGTGCAGCAGGCGTGGCGTTCGTCGACGGCGGGGACGGACGACTTCCGGATCATCCTGGAGGAGGCCCGTACGGTCTGCGGCGAGGCGGCCCTGCTGGCACCGGGCGACCCCGTCCCGTACATCGTCGAACTCGCGGTCTCCCGCGGACTCGGCTACTCCCACGAGGAGTTCGACCGGCTCTGGGCGAAGGTGATGGACCGGGACCCGGCCCACATGGGCGCGCACATCGCGGCGCTGCACTACTGGTGCGAGAAGTGGCACGGCTCCCGCGAGGAGGCCGACCGCTTCGCCACCTCGGCCGCCGCCCGCGCCCCGCAGGGCTCGCTGCTGGCCGCGCTGCCGCTCTTCGCGGTGTACGAGCACCTGCCCGAGGTCAATCTGGTGCAGGGCTTCTACCGCGGCCTGGTGGTGACCAAGGCGGTCGAGGGCGCCCTGTTCGCGGTGCACGCCGCCCGGCCGGACGACCCGATGCTCGCGCACGTGCGTCATCTGCTGGTCCTCTTCCTCGTCCGGATGGAGCGCTGGTCGGAGGCGATGGCCCAGCTCGTCCACATCGACGGCCACGTGGGCGCGCTGCCGTGGACGCAGGACGCCGACCCGGCCGCCGAGTACACGGTCTACCGGGCGCTGGCGGTGGCCGGCTACGAGGCGAACGGCGGCAGCCCGGCGACGCTGCCGCACTAGCCGGACGCGGGGCCGGGCGGAATCCGTGGCGCCTCCACCGCGTTGTACGCACTGCACACCGATCCCAGGAGGAGCCCCCGCATGTTCCTGCAACGCCGCACCCCCCAGCTCCCCACCCCGGAAGAGGCCCTGAAGGGCCGCCCCACCCCGGAATTCACCGTCCCCTCCCGCCACACGGTCCTCGGCAACCCGCTGCTGGGCCCGTACCCGGAAGGTCTGGAGGTCGCGGACTTCGCGCTGGGCTGTTTCTGGGGCGCCGAGCGCAAGTTCTGGCAGACGGACGGCGTCTGGACGACGCTCGTCGGCTACCAGGGCGGCTACACCGAGAACCCCGCGTACGAAGAGGTCTGCTCGGGCCTGACCGGCCACACCGAGGCCGTCCGCGTCGTCTTCGACCCGAAGACCGTCTCGTACGCCGAGCTGCTGAAGCTCTTCTGGGAGTCCCACGACCCGACCCAGGGCTTCCGCCAGGGCAACGACGTGGGCACCCAGTACCGCTCGGCGATCTACACCCACTCCCCCGAGCAGGAGGCCGCGGTGGCAGCCTCCCGTGAGGCGTACCAGAAGGTCCTCACGGCCGCCGGCCACTCCACGATCACCACGGAGATCCTCCCGGCGCAGGGCCGCACGTTCTGGCCCGCGGAGGGATACCACCAGCAGTACCTCGACAAGAACCCGGCGGGCTACTGCGGGATCGGCGGCACGGGGGTCTCGTGCCCGATCGGGGTGGCTCCGGCCGGGGAGTGAGCGTCGGGCTCGTATGTTTCTTCGTGGCCCCACGAGCCCTTGGACGCGTCGGGTGAAGCGGTTGCCTCTTCCCCGGCCGCCTGCAACCTCGCGAGGCTGTTCCGGCTGATCAGCATGTCGGGGCGGGTATCGCCCAGCACCTGCACACGCTGGGCAGGAGTGGCCTCTCGTATCAGGGACGATGCTGCGGGGTACGAGCAGACCGGCCTTTCTTGTCGCCGGGTGCCGGGTGGGACCCGCAGCTGCTGGAGTCCCCAGCTCCTGCGGTTGTGGCTCCGATCCGACGGTCAATGACAGTCGGATCGGTGCGCATACGGCAGACCGGGGCACTGGCGGCACAGGAAGATGTAGACGCCCCCTGCGTCCCCGATCTCCAGTTCCGGCCCAATGGTGTCAAGGACCTCCTCGGCCGCCGGAGCATCCCACTTCGGCTGCGTCGTCCCGGGTTCGTGCTCGTCCAGCGGAAGCCAGCGCCCGTAGGCCGGCTCACCCGTGATGCTGAACAGGTGCTCCATTCGGTGCCCCTGGCCGCAGCGCGGCCAGTCCGGGCTCTGGGTCCAGGCCGGATATCCACCGACCTTGTTCTGCAGAGCACTCGCCACTTCCGTGTACCAGAACCCGAAGCGGTCCTGGAGCGCTTCGAGGCGAGGACGCAGAACTGCCCGCAGTTCGTCGGGGAGGTCATGACTCGGGTACTCGACCGCGGGAGTCGGACAGACCGTGCAGGGGCGGGGCACGAAGTCGACTTCGTACTCGCCCTCGCGAGGGGCGGGAACGTCGTGCAACACCCCCCTGGCTGCCGCCTCGGTCTCGTTGCGCCAGTACAGCTTCGGCAGTACGGTCCCAGCTGGATCCTCGTCATGGACAAGAGCGCACCAGAGCAACTGCACCACGTCCTTGCCCTGGGGGAACTCCAGCCAGGGAACGTCACGGGCGAAGAGCTGGATCACCGGCACCATGGGCACAGCACCCGGCCTCGCCTCCTCCCCCGAATCGCCGCAGCCGAAGGCCCAGTGCCCGGACTGGACGCAGCGCGGCCATGGTTCGTCAGCAGGCCAGAGCAATGGACCGCCCATGGAGCTGTCCCGGACTCCGGGTTGCCCGCTCCTCGGGTACAACAAGATCGCCTCCCTGCCGAAGCCTGCGAACTCCGGTACGAGTTCAGCCAGGTCGAAGGGCGGTGAAGATATTCTGCGAGGCAAGGGTACGAATCCTCCAGGGACGAGCATGCCGGTACCGGCGGCGGGCAACCTGTGTCCGATCACCGACAGACGAGGATCACATGCCACAGCAGGCCGGCCGGCACGGGGGTCTCGCACCCGATCGCTCGCAGATCCCTCGGCCAAGACTCCGCTGGTGTCAAGAACCCCGAACCGAGGGCGCCGACGAGCATGTCCCACCGGGCAGAAAGCGCGTGGCCGTGCCAGTCGGAGGGTGCCAACCATCACGCCCCGGCACAGCTAGTCCGAAACAAGGGCGCGACGGGCCGGCAGCCATTCCCACAAGCGCACTTTCTTGTCGTAGCTGGCAGTGGCCAGGGTCTTGCCCTCCGGGCTGAACGCCAGATCCCAGATGGCCCCGGTGTGGTCGGAGAGGGGGGCGCCGGACTTCCTGGTCGCCACATCCCACAGCCTCACCGTCTCGTCGTAGCTGCCGGTCGCCAGGGTCTTGCCGTCCGGACTGAACGCCACCGCGCTGACCATCTCGGTGTGCTTGCTGAGGGTGTCGATGAGCTTCCTGGTCGCCACATCCCACAGCCTCACTGCCTTGTCGTTGCTGCCGGTGGCCAGGGTCTTGCCGTCCGGACTGAACGCCACCGAATAGACAGAGCCCGTGTGGTCCTTGAGCGGGGTGCCGGACTTCCTGGTCGCCACATCCCACAGCCTCACCGTCTCGTCGTAGCTGCCGGTCGCCAGGGTCTTGCCGTCCGGACTGAACGCCACCGAATGAATCCTGGCCGTGTGGTCGGTGAGGGGGGCGCCGGACTTCCTGGTCGCCACATCCCACAGCCTCACCGTCTCGTCGTTGCTGCCGGTGGCCAAGGTCTTGCCGTCCGGACTGAACGCCACCGAATAGACGAAATCCGTGTGACCGATGAGCGGGGCACTGGACTTCCCGGTCGCCACATCCCACAGCCTCACCGTCTCGTCGTAGCTGCCGGTCGCCAGGGTCTTGCCGTCCGAGCTGAACGCCACCGAATAGATCAAGCCCGTGTGGCCAATGAGGGGGGCGCCGGACTTCCTGGTCGCCACATCCCACAGCCTCACTGCCTTGTCGTCGCCGACGGTGGCCAAGGTCTTGCCGTCCGGACTGAACGCCACCGAATAGACCGTGTAGGGAGGGTCGGTGAGGACCATGGGGCTCCCGGCATTCTCTTTGCCTGATGTGCCCTTCCACAGAGGGAGTGCGGCAGTCGCTCCGCCCGCCAGGACCGCGGCTCCGAGGAAGAGGGCGGCCCGCCGTGGGACCGGTTTCCGGGCAGGCTCGGGTGTGTCCCCAGGCGTGTGTCCGCGGTCGCCGCTTGTGGTGGTCTGCGACTCGGCCGGCTGTGCCGACGAAGCCGGTGTCCGCTGCGCGGCCAAGAGGGAGGCCGAGGCGGGGCCGCCGCGCGCGGCACGGCGTTCGGCGGGGCCCGTGCCCGGTACGGGGCCGGGGTCTGCTGTGGTGGGTGGCTCGGTCTTCCGCGGCGGCGGTGGCGGTAGCGGCCGGCGGGCGAGGGGCACGTCGCCTTCCCCGGCGAACCTCAACTGCGGGGCGATGACTGCGTCCGCGGTCATCCAGTGGTGCACCTGCTGGTAGATCTCGACGACGGTCACGTGCCCGGCGGCCTTGCCGGGTCGGGCGGTGCGCAGGGCACGTACGAGCTGGCCGGTGAACGGGCTGGGTTGGCCGGGACGGTCGGCCGCACGGGCGAGTTGGGTGGATCTGCTGCTGGTGAGGACGTAACGGCCCCGGCCCGCGACGGGGGCCGGGGTGGCGGTGCCCTTGAACGCGCCGCTGTAGCAGCAGTCGAGAATGATGACCGTACTGGTCGCCGGTGAGCCGTCGATGATGTTGTTCATCTCGATCGCGCTCAGCGCCGTGGCCCGCAGGCGGGAGGTACGAGTGTCCTTGGCACACAGGTAGAGGGTGCCTCGTTCGTCGAGCTGGCCGTGGCCGCTGTAGTACAGCAGCAGCACATCCCCGCGAGTGGCAGTGATGAAAAGGTCGTCGACCCTTTCCCGAAGATCCTGCACGCCGTGGTCGGGCAGGGCATGGAGATCGGAGGGCTCGAACAGCCCGATCCGCGGATCTGTCAGCGCCTGCCGCAGTTGTGTGATGTCGTCGAGGGGGCCGTCGAGGTCGGGCAGGGCATGCGGGTCGCGGGGGAAGGTGGCGTTGCCGATCAGCAGGCCCCGGTAGCGCCGGCTCTCCGCCATCAGTTATCCCCTGACCAGCTCCCGAGGGCCTCGGTAAGCGCTTGGAAGGACGCCTGGTCGATGTTGTCGCCGGTGACGTGGAGCCGTTGCTCGGCTCCCGTACCGTCGGTCCAGGTCACGGTCAACGTCCGGGACTTGTCCCGGGCCAGCCAAGCCCTGAAGCATGCCACGGCGGCGGTCAGCGCCCCGGAAGATCCCAACGCGAGCAGCGTTGCCTCGACGGCGCCCTTTTGGCCGGGCTCCGGCACACGGCGCCGAAGGACCGCCCCCACCTCTTCGCGCAGCGAGGCGTGCAAACCCGCAACCTGGTCATGCCACGGCTGATCTTCCGGGTCGAACCGGCTGCTGCCCGGCTGCATCACCACTTCAAGCCCTGTGGCCATGACCTCCCCCTCGCCCGCCTACGGTAGGCAGCATATTGCTCGGGCAACCATCTCCCTGGCAAACCAGGAATTGGGCGAAGTCCCCCTTCCCAGAACCGGGTTCACGTCCGTGGCGCGCCCGCGAGAGCTGGGGAGGAAACCCACCGCAGACGCCTCGCACGCACGGTCGGGGCATCTGCCCGCCGGCCGGAACGCTCTGTCACAGCGGGCCGGTGAGCCGGCGAGCGTCACAGTGAGTGAGATGCGGGTCTCATGAGCGCTTGGGCAATAGGAGGGTGAGTGCTTCACCGCGGGGAAAGGCGTCGGCACACCGGTGCGAGATTTCCTGTGGTCAGGGTCAGGAACAGGAGCGCGAGGCATGTAGAGACGGATGGCAAGGACACCTGCGGAGCGGCTTGCGGAGCGGATCGGGTGGCGGGCCCCGATTTCCGTGAGGACCCGGCCCGCACGCCCGAGCGAGACACGCAGCTGAATCGGCGGGAGGACGACGACAGGGCATGCGAGTGACGATGACGAGTGTCGCGGCGCGGGCCGGCCGCGCGAACGAGGACTTCGTCGGCGCCGTGCCGAGGGCGGTGGTGCTGATCGACGGCGCCGGTATCCCCGGCACCGCATCGGTCTGCCGGCACGGCGTGGCCTGGTACGCGGGCCGTCTGGGAAGCAGCCTCCTCGGCCTGCTGTCGCACGTGCCGGACCGCAGCCTTCCGGCGCTGCTCGCGGAGGCCATCGAGCAGGTGACGGACGACCACCGGGACAGCTGCGACGTGGCCGACCCGGTCAGTCCGTCGGCGGCCGTGGCCGTCCTGCGCCTGTCCGGCGAACGCGTCGACCACCTGGTGCTCGGTGACGCGTTCCTCGTGCTCGACCGAGTGGGCGGTGCGCCGCTCGTCGTCTCCGATCCCCGAGAACCGATCATCAGCCGGCCGTACGCGTCCGCGCTCGGAGCCGTTGCCGAGGCGAGCGACGAGTACCACCGAATCCTGCGGGACCTGCGCGCCCACCGGAACCGGCCGGGCGGGTTCTGGGTGGCCAAGGACGACCCGAGGGCGGCGGACGAGGCGGTCACCGGAAGCTGTCCGGCCTCCGGGCTGACCGGTGTCGCGCTGCTCAGCAACGGGGCCGGCCGCATCGTGGACCGGTTCCGGCTCGTCGACTGGCCGGGGGCCATGGCGCTCCTGGCATCGAGCGGCCCCGCCGAGATCGTCCGCCGCGTCCGGCGGGCGGAGGCACGTGACGCGGTGGCGGCCGATGACGCGTCGGTCGCGCACTGCACCGGCCTCGGCACGATTTGACTCAACACTACATATCGCGAAAGCTGGATGCGTATCACCGGGAAAGCCAGAAGGACCTGGAGGCGTGGAGCGATGGACCCGCTGGCCGTGCACAAGGCGCTCGCCAATCCCGCACGCCTGCAGTTCATGCAGTGGCTGAGGGAGCCGGAGAAGCATTTCGACGAGGACTCCTACCGGCAGCAAGGGCTCGGCTTCCACATCGGCGTGTGCGTCGGCGACATCCAGAAGCGGTCCGGGCTGGCGCAGTCGGTGGTCTCCGGCTACCTCCAGACCCTGAGGGACGCGGGACTGCTCACCTCGGAACGCATCGGCAAGTGGACGTACTACCGGCGCAACGAGCCGGTGATCGCGGAGTTCGCCGCGCACGTCCGCGACGAGCTGTAGCCCGGCCCCGACACCGACCCCTCACCCGCACTCTCGACCGCCGACTCAATGCATCTATTTTTCTAGATTTGACGAAAGGTAACGACCGTTCCGATGAGAAAGACCTCCCTCACCGTTCTGGTGCTCGCCCTGGGCGTGTTCGGGATCATCACCACCGAGATGGGGATGGTCGGAGTACTGCCCCGGGTCTCGGCCGAACTCGGTGTCACACCGTCCGCCGCCGGCTGGCTGGTGGGGGTGTTCGCCCTGGTCATCGCGGTGACCGGGCCGTTCACCACGCTGCTCGCATCCGGCGTCGACCGCAAGAAGGTACTCGCCGCCGCGATCGCGGTGTTCGCGCTCTCCAACGCCGTCTACGCACTCACCACGCAGTACGAGGTGATGCTCGCCTTCCGCGTCGTTCCCGCCCTCTTCCACCCCGTGTTCTTCGCGGTCGCGCTCGCCACCGCCGCGCGGCTGGTACCCGCGAAGGACGCGACCCGCGCCACGACGACCGTGTTCGCCGGGGTCACCGTCGGCTTCGCGCTCGGTGTGCCGCTGACCTCGTACCTCGCCGGACACCTGTCGCTCGCTCCGGCCTTCTGGTTCGGCGCGCTCGTCAATCTGATCGCGTTCCTCGGCATCCTGCGGTTCGTCCCGTCGATGCCGGTCACGAGATCCCAACGCGTCTCGTACGGTGACCAGTTGAGCGTTCTCAAGCGGCTGCGGACGTGGTTGACCATCATCTCCGTCGTCCTCGTCTTCGCAGCGATGTTCTCGGTCTACGGCTACTCCGCCGAGTACCTGGGACAGGTCACGCACATGGACGGTTCGTGGGTCAGCGCCATGCTGATGGCGTTCGGCATCGTGATGATCCTCGGGAACTTCGCCTTCGGCGGCCTGTTGCGGCGCAACCTCGTCGGCACGGTGGTCGCGTATCCGGTGCTGTGCCTGCTGGTCCACGTCCTTCTGTACGCCGTCGGCCCGCTGTTCGCACCGATGGTTCCGGCGGTCCTGGTCTGGGGTGCCGTGCACTCGGGCGGGCTCATCGTGAGCCAGAGCTGGCTGGGGCGGGACGCGAGCGATGCGCCCGAGTTCGGCAACAGCCTCTTCATCTCCTTCTCCAACCTCGGCATCACTGTCGGCACCGCCGTCGGCGGCTGGGTCATGGCCGAGCACGGAGTCCGTCAACTCCCTTGGGCCGGAGCCGGGTTCGCGGTCGCAGCTCTGATCGTGATGGTGCTGCGGCTGGGGCTGGAGCGCGGCCGGGACCGGGACGGGGACCGGCAGGCCGTGTCGCGCGACCCGAGCGGGCAGGTGCTCGGGGAGGTGGGAATCTGACACGACCTGGCGGACGTTGTCGCTCCTCGAAGGGGCCGACTCGGGCTCCACAGGAACCCACGCACTCCGTCGGCGTTGCGCCGGCTCGATGCGCGCCTGCTGTGCGTCGGGCAACGGCACACACCAGCAACGACCGATGGGGCCGACCGGCACGGCGGTGCTCCTCAGGCCGTCGGCCCCGTGCGGAGCCGCCGCACATCCCGCACCAGCGCGCACGAGGCGCTGAGGAGGATCACAGCTCCGACCCCTGTCCAGAGGGCCGATCCCCCGGCACGCCACTCGCGAACGGCGAGGGCGAGCAGCAACATGGCGGCCAGGACACCGAGGGCCGAGATCAAAGCGCTGATGCGGTCTCTCACGCGGACATCGTCCGTGAGGCCCTGGCCGGTGCCAGTACGACGGCACGCATGGAAGCGGCCGCACGCGGCGGGAAGGGCGAAAGCGCAGCGGACCAAGTGGGCTGAACGGACTCGGATCCGTCGGCGTCGCCGCACGCCGGACATCCTCACCGATGACCCGGTACGGCCAAACGAGTGTCTCCCGGACCAACTCCGGGGCACGCCGCGGCCCAGTTCAGGAGACTGGCGGCCGGTGCTGACGGTGCTTCGCGGAACGCCGTGGTGGACGGGCGATTTCCGGCCACAACACAACACCCCTTACCCTGCGATACATCGGTCACCAACGGTCGGCCGGGACAGAAGGGCGACAACATGACCTCCGAGACCAGCACATGGGTCACCATCGATGCCACAACCACCCTGCTGGAGGCGGAACTTCCGGCGCTTGAGCAGCACCAGCAGACCCTGGAGAAGGAACTCGCGACCGTCACCGAGCGGCTGGAGTCGGTGCGGACCGCGCTGACCGCACTGCGCGCGCTGTCGGCCTCCCCCGCCTCCGCCCCTGCCCCCTCCGCGAGCGCGGCGGCGGCGCCGGTCGAGGCGGAGGACGCCAAGGCCGACGCGGCGAACGCTCCCGCTGCCAGGATTCCGCAGCAGGCGCAGGATTCCATCGACTCCGTCGAATCCGCCGTCCAGGCGGAAGCTCCGCAGGAGCAGGCCGCGGCCGCCCCCGCGCGCCGCACCGCCGCCCGCAAGGCGCCCGCCGCGCCCAAGGGCCGCAAGCAGGCCGCCGCCAAGCCGAGGACCCAGCGCGGCCAGACCAAGAAGACCGCCGCCAAGCCCGCCGAGGAGGTCAAGGACTCCAAGGACGCCAAGGACTCCAAGGCGACGGCCAAGTCCGCCGCACCGGCGAAGTCGACCAGGACGGCCAAGGCGACGACCAGGGCGACGGCCAAGGCCACCAAGCCCGCGAAGGCCAAGGCACCGAAGAAGGCCGCGGCCTCCGCCACCTCCGCGGACGCCGCACCGGCCGTCGACGACAGCGGCAGCCTCACCGAGCTGACCATGAAGGTGCTCGCGGCGTCCGGCGACACCCCCGTCCGCGCCCGCGACGTGACGAAGGCCCTGGGGCGTGAGCTCACCCCCAACGGCATCAACACCGTTCGCAGCACCCTCGACCGGCTCGTCGCGACCTCCCGGGCCCACCGTGCCGGCCGGGGCCTGTACCAGGCCCCCGCGAACTGACCTTCCGATAAAGGGAGTTCATCGAACACCCGGTGCCGCTACCTCGACGGCACCGGGTATTCGTTCGTTGCGGCGGGGCCTCCGTCTGTAGGTTGCCCGCATGTCTTCAACACTGCGGCTGGAAAAGGTCACGCCGGACAACGTCGAGGCCGCCTGCCGACTGAAAGTACGACCCGACCAGAACGGGCTCGTGAAGCCGGTCGCCTGGTCGCTGGCCCAGGCCTACGCGACCCCCGACATCGCCTGGCCCCGGCTGATCGTCGACGGCGAGCAGCTCGTCGGCTTCGTCATGGCGTTCTTCGACGTCCGGTTCTACCCGGACGACCCGAACGACGTCCGGCTGCGCTCCGGACTCTGGCGGCTGAACATCGCCGCCGACCGACAGGGTCAGGGATACGGACGCTTCGCGGTGGAGGCGGTCTGCGAGGAGATCCGGCGACGGGGGCAGACCCGCGCGACCGTGAGCTGGGCCCCCGGCGAGCACGGGCCCGAGCAGTTCTACTTCAAGCTCGGGTTCCGGTTGACCGGGGAGATGAGCGGAGATCAGGTCGTCGGTGAGCGCGAGCTCGGCGACGCATAGGGCTGGGCCGTGCGGCACCACACGGTGCTGTGATGCGGCGTGATGCGATGTGCTGCGGGACGGTGCGAGGCGCTGCGTACGGGGTGCTGTGGCCGGAAACGATCAGTGGGGTGGTGGCGAGGGGCGTGCGTCGGTGGGGCGCGCCCGGTCAGCCGAGGCGGGCCGCGATGATCCGCGCGCACTCCATGGACTCGCTCCGCGTCGTGTCCACCTCCACGTCGTACGTCACGCCCTGGTGGACCAGGTCCGCCTGGGCGGCCGCCATGCCCTGGACACGGTCGCCCCGCGCGATCTCACGGGCGGCGGCCACGGCGCTCTCGCACCGGACGCCGACCCACAGCACCCGGATCCCGCCGAGTTCCTTCTGCCACCGCTGCTGGGAGGCCTCGCCGCCGAGGAACACCTCGTCGACGATGACCCCGGCTCCCGCGCGGGCCATCGCGACGATCCCCTCGATCCACGCCGTCTCCAGCGTGCGGAACCCGGGGCCGACGACCACCTCGCCGTCCGGGGCGATCTCGATGCCCTCGTCCGACTCGCGCATGGACGTGGGCATCGCATCGATCAGTGTGTCGACGCCGAAGGTCAGCCACGGGTCCGGCAACACCGCCTGGAGGCACCGGGCGATCCCGGACTTGCCCGAGCTGGAACCGCCGTTGAGCACGATCATCTGTTTCTTCACCGGACCACACTAGAGCCCGACGGCGCAGCGGTGCACCGGTGCAGTGGTGTGGTCAACGCGGTGGGACCGGCCCGTGACCCACTTGGCCGTCGGCAGAACCGTTTCGGCAGTTCCCGTCCGGGTGACGGAACCTCGTATGCGGCAGTGACCGCAGGTCAGCAGCGCAAGCTGGGGGCGTTCCCGATCCCGTACAAGGAGTTCCCCCCATGCGTCTTCGTTCCACCGTTGCTGCCGCCTTCGGCGCGCTCGCGCTCATTGTCGCCGTGCCGACCTCGGCCGGCGCGGCCACCGGAGACTTCAGGTACACCTACACCGGCCTCGACGGATCGCCGCAGTTCGGCTTCCTCGTCGACCCGCCGAGCCGGATGTGCATCACCCTGCCCGAGGTGGCCGACCCCTCTTCGTCCAACCCCGCCCACACCCCGTGGAACTTCACCGACTCCCACGCGACGGTCTTCACCGGCCCCGACTGCGAGGGCGACTACTTCACCCTCCGGCCCAACGGCGGCCACGCCTCCGAGCGGCTGAAGCTGCGCTCGGTCGTCTTCAGCTGATCCCGCCGCACCCCGCGACCCCCACCCCGGTACGAGCCGCCCCGCCCCCGTACCGGGGTGGTGCCGTACACGGGGATCAAGTGCGGTCGTCGCCCTGACAGAATGGGCGAAATGACCACACCTCGCGCAGCCGTCCATCCCGACCTCCTCGCGGCGAGGACGCTGGTCCACGAACCGAGCGGGCTCGTGTGCACGCGGCCGGTGCCCGAGGCGGAGAGCGCCGAGTACGGGGCACACTCGTTCACCGTGGACGGCTCCGCCGTCAGGTTCCGGGTGGCACGGACCACGCCGACGAAGGCCGGCCAGTTCGTGACCGTGTGGAAGCGGTCCGCGCAGGGGCCGATCCGGCCCTACGACTCCGGGGACCCGGTCGACCTCTTCGTCATCAGCACCCGCGACGCCGACGGCTTCGGGCAGTTCGTGTTCCCGCGCGACGTGCTCTGCGAGCGGGACATCGTGTCGCGCGACGGTGTCGGCGGGAAGCGTGCCTTCCGTGTCTATCCGCCGTGGGTGACGACGGCCGGCCGCCAGGCCGGCCGTACGCAGGAGTGGCAGGTGGAGTACTTCCTGCCGGTGCGGGAGGGCGAACCGGTCGACGCCGTCCGGTGCCGGGCGCTCTACCGCCCGTGACGGCGCCCGCGGGACAGCGGTGGGCCGCGGTCAGCGGTAGTCCTCCGAGTGGCCCTGCATCCAGGTGTTGACGCGGTCGCGGGTGCCGAGCAGTTCGGAGCGGTGCTTCTCCAGGTTCTCCGTGGAGGTGTCGTCCTTCAGCGTCCCGCGCAGGGCGGCGATCCGGGCGATCGGCTCCTCGAAGTGGCCGGGGCCCTGGGTGTCCGCCTTCATGGCCCTGTCCAGGCGGACCAGTTCGTCGTGGACCCGGCCCAGGAAGTAGGCGCAGTTCGACGAGCCCGGGGCGCAGTCGTCGTTGAACGTCGCCTGGAGGCCCGCGAAGGCGTCGCGTACGGCCTCCGGCCTGTTGAGCTCCGCCTCGGCGCCCTCGGACGCCTCCGCCTGCGCACTGGCCTCGTCCGCGGCGTTCCGGGCCGTGTCGGCCCGGTCGGCGGCCTTGGACGCGGCGGCGGCGTTCGCGGACGGCGCCACATGGGGAACGTCACCGCCCGGCCCCTGCGAGGTCCCGTCGGAGCAGCCCACCAGGAACGCCCCGAGAACCACCGCCGCCGCCACGGCGGTCGCGGTGCCGCGTACTTCGGTACGGATAGACATGAGGCCCCCCTCGTCCGGTTGGCCCAGACCTTACCTCTGCGCCCGGCCGATTCAGGGGCGGTCGATCAGGGACTGCAGCGCGGGCGCGTAGAGGTCCGCGATGTGTTCGGGGGTGGCGTCCGCGCCGGCGCCCTCGCGGTGGAGGCTGAGGGTGGCGCCGAGGCCGAGGAGGTGGGCGGCGATCAGTTCGGCGCGCAGGGCGCGTTCGCGGCCGGGGAGGCGGGCGGTCAGTGCGTCGGTGACCTGTTGCTGGAAGCGGTCGCGCAGCAGGGAACGCTCGTCGCGGTTGCCGAGCGAGAAGACGACGCGCAGCAGCGGATCGGACTGCAGTTCGCGGCGGCGGGTCACCAGCGTCACCACCATGTGGCGGCCCAGCGAGCCGAGCGGGGCGTCGAAGAGTTCTGCGGCGGCGGGCCCGAAGTCGGCGACGGTGTTGAAGAGTTCTTCCTTGCGGCCGAAGTGCTTGACCACCAGGGACGGGCTCACTCCGGCGTCGGCCGCGATCCCCCTGATGGTGACCTCGGCGTACGGGCGCTGGGTGAACGCCCGGCGGGCCGCGCGCAGGATCGCGTCCCGGCCGGTGCCCGGGTCGGCGGCGGGCCGGGCCGGAGCCGGTGCGGTGGCCTGGCCACTGGTCATGCGCCCTCCTGGATCGGCATCGTCCCCACACCGTCCTTCCGGTCGGCGGGAACGTCATGGTGCTCTTCGACCGTACCCGTCGCGGATGCCCGGCTGCCCGGCAGGAACAGGGTGACCAGCAGCGCCGCGAGCGCCGCGCCCGCCGCGATCAGGAAGACCAGCTGGTACGCGTGGAGCGTCGGGGCCGTTCTGCCGCCCACCCGGAAGGTGATGTTGGCGAGGACGGCGGCCACCGTCGCGCTGCAGAAGGCCTGGCCGATCGAGCGCATCAGGGTGTTGAGGCCGTTGGCCGCGGCCGTCTCGCTCACCGGGACACCGCGCATGACCAGCGCCGGGAGTGCCGAGTAGGCGATGGCCGTGCCCGAGGCGACGACCGTCGCGCCGGCGATGATCAGCCAGAGGTTGTGGCTGGTGAAGTACCGCACCACGTAACCGGTGCCGATCACTCCGGCCGCCAGCGCCAGGCTGACCTTCGGGCCGTACTTCGCGGAGATCCGCGCCGAGACCGGCGAGAGCGCCACCATCATCACGCCGCCCGGCAGCAGGCAGAGGCCGCTGACGACGAGCGAGGCGCCGAGCCCGTACCCCGTCTCCTTCGGCTCCTGCACCATCTGCGCGGTGACCAGGGAGTTCGCGTAGAAGGCGAAGCCGATCAGCAGGGCGGCGACATGGGTGAGCAGGACCGTCGGGCGGGCCGAGACCCGCAGGTCGACCATGGGCGACGCCACCCGGAGCTCGTACGCGCCCCAGAACAGCGCCACGACGACGGCCGCCACCAGCAGGCCGACCGTCCGGGCCGAGGTCCAGCCCCAGTCGGCGCCCTGGGTGACCGCGAGCAGCAGACAGACCAGGGCGCCGGAGAGTCCGAGCGCGCCGAGGGCGTCGAAGCGGCCACGGGTGCGCACCGGTGATTCCGGCACGCACCGGAGCACCAGCACGATGTCGATGACGCCGATCGCGCCCGAGACCCAGAACATCGTGTGCCAGTCGAAGTTCTCGACGACGAGGGCCGCGACCGGCAGCCCGATCGCCGCGCCGATGCCGAGCGTCGAGCTCATCAGCGCGACGGCGGACAGCACCCGCTCGGGCGGGAGTTCGTCGCGCAGGATGCTGATGCCCAGCGGCAGGACGGCGAGGGCGGCACCTTGCAGGGCGCGGCCGGCGATCAGCACCCCGATGTGGGAGCTGACCGCGCACAGGACCGAACCCAGCACCAGCACCATGAGCGAGGCGACGAGCACCCGCCGCTTGCCGTACATGTCGCCGACCCGGCCCAGGACGGGCGTGAAGACGGCGCCGGTGAGCAGGGTGACGGTGACCAGCCAGCTCGCGGCGGCCGGGGTCGCGCCGGTCAGGGCGGGGATGTGCGGGAGCAACGGGACGACGATCGTCTGCATCACCGCGACCACGACACCGCAGAACGCCAGCACACCGACGGCGAAACGGGGGTGCGGGGCCTCGGTGGTGGTGGCGGCCGGGGCGGGTATGTCCGCGGGCATGGCTCTCCGTACGGTGCTCGGCGGCAGGGGTGGTGCGGGGTACAGGGGCGAAGCGACGCAGGGGTGCACGCGCGTTCACCCCAGGGTAAACGCTTGTGCACCCCCTCGGCGACCGGAATCCCGGGCGCCGCGTTAGCCTCGGAGACCCGGGCTCTCACGGCCCGGACGACACGGACGAGAAGGCGAAGGTGGCTGCGATGGCGAAGGTTCCGGCAGCGGCGGTGGCGGCGAGCGGGCTGGTCGGCGGGTACGCCGTGGCGCGGTGGACCAGGAAGCGGCCGCTGGGCGGGGTCGCCCTCGCCGCCGCGGGCAGCGTCGCCGCGTACGAGTGGAACCGGCAGGCCGGGCCGCGTGCCGCCGCCGGGCTGACCGCGGCGTACCTCGCCGCGTTCGCCGGCTCGCACCCGCTGGCCAAGAAGGTCGGCGCCTGGCCCGCCGTCTTCACCGTGGCGGGCAGCATGGCCGCCGCGTCCTGGGCGGTCACCCGCCGGGCCGCCTGAGCCGCACGTACGGAAGTACGGGAACACGGAAAGGGGCGGGGGCTCCGAAAAGCCCCCGCCCCTTTCCGCGCCGCGCCAGGGTCTTTCGTTTGGATCAGCCCGGCATGATCCAAACGAAAGACCCTAGGCCCCCAGCGCCCACGACACCGTGTAGATCAGCAGCCCCGCCAGCGCACCCACCACCGTGCCGTTGATCCGGATGAACTGCAGGTCGCGTCCGATGTGCGCCTCGATCTTCCGCGACGTCTGTTCCGCGTCCCAGCCGGCGACCGTGTCGCTGATCAGCGAGGTGATCTCCGCGCGGTACGTCGTGACGACATAGACCGCCGCGTCCTCCAGCCAGCCGTCCAGCTTCGCCTGGAGCCGGCTGTCGCTCGCCAGCCGCGCCCCCAGCGCCATCAGTGAGGCCCGTGCCCGCAGCCGCAGCTCGCTCTGCTCGTCCTCCGCAGCCGCGATGATCATCGTGCGTACGGACGACCAGGCCGAGGCGATGACGTCCTGGACCTCACCGCGCCCCAGGATCTCCGACTTCAGCCGCTCCACCCTGGCCCGGGTGTCCGAGTCCGTCTGGAGATCGGCTGCGAAGTCCGTCAGGAAGGTGTCGATCGAGGCCCGCGCCGGGTGCCCCGGCATGTCCCGCATCTCCGTGACGAAGCGCAGCAGCTCCTTGTAGACCCGCTCCCCCACCCGCTTGTCGACGAACCTGGGCGTCCAGCCCGGAGCCCCGCCCTGCACCGCGTCCATCACCGAATCGCCGTGCAGCACCAGCCAGTCGTGGGCGCGTACACAGATCAGGTCCACCACCTTGCGGTGGCCGCCGTCGGCGACGATCTTCTCCAGCATCTTGCCGAGACCGGGCCCGATCTCCGCCGCGTTGGCCCGCCGGGTGATCGCCTCACCCACCACGGCCTGCACATCGGAATCCCGCAGCACCCTCAGCGCACCGCGCAACGCCGTCGACAGCTCGGCGGTGACCCGGTCCGCGTGTTCCGGCTCGGCCAGCCAGGCGCCGAGACGGCCACCGACACCGAGCGCGTGGATCCGGCCCCGCACCACGTCGCCGGAGAGAAAATTCTCACCGACGAAGGAACCCAGGGAGGCCCCGAGCTGGTCCTTCTTGGTGGGGATGATGGCGGTGTGCGGGATCGGCAGGCCGAGCGGACGCTTGAACAGCGCCGTGACGGCGAACCAGTCGGCCAGCGCACCCACCATCCCCGCCTCGGCGGCCGCGGCGACGAAGCCCGGCCAGCCGCCCACACCCGCGTTCTTCGCCCAGGTGGCGAGCACGTACACCAGCGCGACCAGCAGAAGGAGGCCCGTGGCCGTGGTCTTCATCCGGCGCACCCCGCGCCGCTTCTCCTCGTCCGCCGCCGTGTACGCGAACGACGCGAGCGGAGCAGCCCGGCCACCGGGTGCCGGACGGGCCGCACCCGCCGCCTGCTCCCCGGCACGCTCCGGCTGCCGCGCCCCCGGCTCCCCGGGGCCGGTCCGATCGATCCGTTCCATCCGCTCCACCCGTCCGCGTACGACTCGCCCCCCATGTCCCGTACGCATTGTCCCTGCCTGACCTACTCCCGGGCCACGCGTCGAGTTCCCGATGACCTGCCCCATCATGGGACCAGTCCAATTGATCATGAGGAGAGACACCGCCCATGCCCAGGCGCCAGGGGTACGCCCTGCTCATCGCCCCCGTGGCGGGCACCGCCGCACTCGCCGCCGCCGTGGCCTTCGCCGGCTCCCTGCTGTTCTCCGGCCCCGGCACCCCGTCGGAGCGGATCAGCACACCCGACCCGCGCTCCGTGGCCCGTACACCCGCCGCCCCCGCCCACTCCACCGGCCTCTGGGCCGCCACCTGGGCGGCCGCACCCGTCTCCGGCGTCGCCGACTCCTCCAACGGCAGCACCCTGCACCGGCGCACCATCCGAAACGTCGTGCACACCAGCATCGGCGGCGACGCGGCCCGCATCACCCTCTCCAATGTCTTCGGCACCCGTCCACTGACCGTGGACCGCGCCACCGTGAGCAGCCGGCCCGTGACCTTCCGGGGCGCCGGCGGCGTGACCGTCGCGGCCGGCGGGCAGGTCGTCAGCGACCCCGTGGCCGTCCGCGTAGCCGCAGACTCCGATCTGGTGGTCACCCTGCGCACCCCCACCGCCGAGGGGCCCGTCACCGTCCACGGGCGCAGCCACCAGACCTCGTACGTGGACACCGCGTGGGGCTCCCGGCGGACCGAGGACTGGCGCTATCTCACCGCCGTCGACGTGCACACCCTGGCCGCCGCCGGAACCGTCGCCGTGATCGGCGACTCGCTCACCGCGGGCACCGGCTCCACCCTCGACACGAACAGCCGCTGGCCCGATGTGCTCGCCGACCGGCTGGGCGGCCGGTACGGGGTGGCCAACGCGGGCATCGCCGGCAACCGGATCCTGCGCGACGGAAGCGGCGTACGGGCGAGCGCCCGCTTCGAGCGCGACGTACTGGACATCGCCGGGGTGAAGACCGTCGTCGTCGCGCTCGGCATCAACGACGTACAGCGCTCCCCCCAGGAGACCGACCCGCAGCGCATCGCTGACGCCCTGCGGTCCCTGACGCGGCGCGCCCACGCACGCGGACTGCACGTGGTCGGGGCGACGCTGATGCCGTACGAGGGGTACCGCACCTGGACACCCGCGCGCGACGGCGTACGGGAACGGGTCAACGAACTGATCCGGGCGGGCGGGATCTTCGACCACGTCGTCGACTTCGACGCGGCGGCCCGCGACCCCCACCGCCCGACCCGGCTCCGGCCGGCGTACGACAGCGGCGACCATCTCCATCTGAACGACGCGGGCTACCGGCTCCTGGGCTCACTGCTGGACCTGACGGCACTGACGCCCGAACAGCCCAGGTCCGACCAGCTCTGACGGGCCACTTCGACAAGCGGTGCCCCGGGATGCTCCCGGGGCACCGCCACGCTCAGTCCGACGGGCCCTTCTCCAGCCGGCCGCGCCCGCGCTCCCGCTCCGCGTCCCGCAGCCGCTGCTTCTCCGTCTTGCTCCGCTTGCGCTCCACACCGATGCCGCCCAGCAGCGCGAGACCGGTGATCCGCACCCGCGGGGAGTCCGGCGACGGAACCCCGTCGTCCTTCGTACGCTCCCCGAAACCGCCCATGATGCCGATGCCCCGGACCTCGACATTCAGCTCCGGCGGAACCGTCACCTGCATACCGCCCATGATCGCGAAACAGCGGATGACCACCTCGCGGTCCTCGAAGTTCGCCTCGCGCAGATCGATCTCACCGCCGCCCCACATCGCGAACGCCGTGAACTTCCGGCCCACCGTCCAGTTCCCCCGGCGGCCGAAACCACCCCAGACCGCGAACGCGCCGCTCGACGTGGCGGGCTTGCCGATCCGGTCCGCCCACCGCTTCTGCGAACCGGTCCGCGCCGGAGCCGCCCCCACCGGGGCAACCTCCGCACCCGGCGCCGGAAGATCCCGCACCAACGGCTGCAACTCCCCGTGCGTACGGGCCTTGTAGGCCGCTTCGAGCCGCTGCTCGAACTCCTCCATCTCCAGCCGGCCCTCGGCAACCGCCTCGCGCAGGATCTCGGCGACACGCTCGCGCTCTGTATCGGAGGCACGCATCTCCGGAAGGTCACTTGTCATACCGCGCAGCCTATTGAACGTCCGCCCAGACGTCACAGTCCTACCTACCGGTGGCGGACTCATACATCTTCGCGATCACGGCCTCGATGTCCGGCTCCCGCACCGACAGATCGACCAACGGGTAGTCCGCGGCGATCCGCGCAACCAGCGGAGCAGCCGATTGCGAAGCCGGGAAGGCCAGCCACTGCCGCGGCCCCTCCACCTTCACCGTACGGACCGAGGGCGCCGACTCAAGCCGGATCGGCGGCAGTTGACGCTCCAGATCGACCACCAGCGTCCGCTCGCTCTCACCCACCTCATGCAGACCGGCCAGGGCACCGTCGTACATCAACCGGCCGCGGTCGATCACCATCACCCGCTTGCACAGCTGCTCGATGTCCGTCAGATCATGGGTCGTGAGCAGCACCGTCGTACCGCGTTCGGCATTCAGGTCGCGCAGGAAGCCACGCACCCTCGACTTGGAGACGACATCCAGCCCGATCGTCGGCTCGTCCAGATACAGCACCTCGGGATCGTGCAGCAGCGCCGCGGCGATGTCACCACGCATCCGCTGACCCAACGACAGCTGCCGCACGGGCACCTCCAACAGCTCGCCCAGATCGAGGAGTTCGACACAGCGGTCCAGATTCTCCCGGTAACGCGCGTCGGGAATCCGGTACATCCGGTGCATCAGACGGTACGAGTCGCGCAGTGGCAGATCCCACCAGAGCGTGGTCCGCTGACCGAACACCACACCGATCCGGTGCGCCAGCCTCGTACGCTCCCGCGAAGGGTCGATGCCCGCCACCCGCAGCCGGCCGCCGCTCGGGGTGAGGATGCCGGTCAGCATCTTGATCGTCGTCGACTTCCCCGCGCCGTTCGGGCCGATGTAACCCACCATCTCGCCACGCGCGACACGGAAACTGATCGAGTCCACCGCCCGCACCCGGTGGCGCTCACCCCGCATGAAACCGGTCTTGCGACGCACGTCGAAGACCTTCTCCACATCGTCCAGCTCGATGAATCCGGTGGTACTTCCCGCGTCCATGTCCGTTGCCCTGCCTCGTTCGTTGTCGTGGATCAACTTCCCGTACTGCGGTACGCACGCAGGCCCGCGCGCCAGGCCAGACCGGCCGGCAGCCAGAACAGGCCCGCCACCACCGGAGGCAGGAACGCCACCCAGTCCGGCAGACCCAACGGATACTCCCGGCCCAGCACATACAGCGCGGGCAGCCAGTTCACGAAGGCAAGCGGCACCACGAACGTCACCCCGCGCACCAGGTCCTTCGCGAAGACCGACGGCGGATACTGGAGCAGAGTGTTCCCGCCGTACGTGAAAGCGTTCTGCACCTGGGCGGCGTCCTGCGCGACGAACTGGAACGCCGCCCCGGCCACGAACAGCGCCCCGAAGATCGCCGCCCCGCTCAGCAGCATCAACGGCACCATCACCACCTTCAGCGGCGTCCACGCGATGTCCAGCGCCACCAGCGCGTACCCCAGCACCAGCGCCCCCTGGAGCACCCGCCCCAGCCTGCGCAGCGCGAACCGGTCCGCCGCCACCTGGGCGAGCACCGGGACCGGCCGCACCAGCAGCGTGTCCAGCGTGCCGTCGCGCACCCGCGCACCCAGCCGGTCCATCGAACCCAGCAACAGATCGGCGAAACCGAACGCCGTGCCCGACACCCCGTACAACAGCGCGATCTCGGGCAGTGTGTAGCCGCCCAGCCGGTCCACGTGCGAGAACATCAGCAGGATCGCGACGAAGTCGAACGCGGTCGCCGCGAAGTTCCCGAACGCCGTCAGGGCGAACGAGGCACGGTACGCCATCGTCGAACGCAGCCACATCATCGCGATCAGCCCGTACGCCCTGACCCCCTCGACGAGCCCCGGCCGCCGCGCGAACACCTCCTCGGGCCAGTCGGCGGGCCGGCCGCCGGATACGTCCGCCGCCCCGGCCACCTCCACCGCACCGGTCGTGTCAGCCACCCTGGACCACCACCCTTCGCGTCGCCACCGACTGCACCATCCGCCCCACCAGCAGCAGCGCCAGCGCCCAGCCGCCCTGGAAGGCGTACGCCCGTGCCAGCTCCCACCCCGGGTACTTGCCGAGGAACACATCGACCGGCACCTGGAGCAGCGACGACCACGGCAGCGCCCGCGCGACATCCCCCAGCACCCCGGGAAACAGCGTCAGCGGAAGCAGCATCCCGGAGAAGAACATCCCGGCCAGCCAGGCCATCTGCGCCATCCCCGCCCCGTCCAGCAACCAGAACGCCGAGAGCGCCACCAGATACCGGATCGCGAAACTGACCACGACACCGAGCGCCACCGACAGGAGGAAGGCCACCCAGACCCCCGGCGAGGAAGGCACCGCCAGATCGAAGGCCAGCGAGCCCACCAGCATCGGCACGATGCCACGCCCCAGCAGATGGAAGGCGGCACGGCCCAGATCACCCGCGAGCCACCACAGTTGGAGATCGGCCGGCCGGTAGAGATCGACCGCGATGTCACCGGTACGGATCCGCTCGATCAGCTCGTCCTCGAAGCCGCCGCCCATCATGGAACAGGTCATCAGCAGCGCCTGCCCCAGCCAGACATAACTGAGCGCCTGGGACATGTCGTATCCACCGAGCTGCGGCCGCTCGTCCCACAACGCCACATAGGTGTACGCGAGGATGAACCCGAAGACCGTGTTGGTGAAGACCCCCGCCGCCGTGGCGGTCCGGTAGGTGGCGTAGCGCCGGAACTGTCCCGCCGCCACCACCGCGTAAAGACGCACCGCATACACCCCCCATCACCGGGTGCCCAACGGCTTTGGACACCAAAGCGCACGACCCTAGTCCACCGGGAACGGCCGCCGCGACCGCTTTTCGGGGCCGATTCCGGGGTCGATCCGGCGCTTATTACACAGAAAGGGGCACTATGGGGGAACTGACCGCGGCCGAGGAGTCTGCACGGAAATGAGCGACGAGCCACAGCAGTCGAGCGGGGAACACGAACCCCGGGGCTGGGCCCCCAGGGATCCGGCCGCCCACGGCAGCGCCGGTGCGTCCGGCAATCCCGGTGATCCCGGTGGTCCGGGCGATCCCGGCGACGGAAGCGGAGGCGGCGAGGCGAAGAAGCCCAAGCGCCCCAAACGCACCGGATGGCGCCGCGCCGTCCCCACCTGGCGGATGGTCCTCGGCGCCGTCCTCCTCGTCGCCGTACTCCTGATCGGCGGCTTCATCGCCGGGTACCAACTCGTCCACATCCCGGCCGCCAACACCAGCGCCACCGCACAGTCCAACGTCTACCTCTACAAGGACGGCAGCGTCCTCGCGCGCTCCGGCGAGATCAACCGGGAGAACGTCGGACTGGCCCAGGTGCCGCTCACCGTCCAGCACGCCGTCCTCGCCGCGGAGGACCGCGACTTTTACTCCGAACGGGCCATCGACGTCAAGGCCATGACCCGCGCCGCCTTCAACACCCTCACCGGCAAGGGCAGACAGGGCGGCTCGACGATCACCCAGCAGTACGTCAAGAACTACTACCTCGGCCAGGAACAGACCGTCGTCCGCAAGATCAAGGAATTCTTCATCGCGATCAAGCTCAACCGCGAGGAATCCAAGAACCAGATCTTCGAGGGCTATCTCAACACCAGCTACTTCGGCCGCAACGCCTACGGCATCCAGGCCGCCGCCCAGGCCTACTACTCCAAGGACATCGGCGACATCACCACCGCCGAGGGCGCCTACCTCGCCTCCCTGCTCAACGCCCCCAGCGCGTACGACGTCGTCGTCCACCCCGAGAACAAGGCCGCGGTCCTCGGACGCTGGAACTACGTACTCGACGGCATGGTCAAGGAGAAGTGGCTCGGCGCGGGCGAACGCGCCGCGATGAAGTTCCCCGTACCCGGCAAGGTCAAGCCGCCCAACGGCCTCTCCGGACAGCGCGGCTACATCGTCCAGGCCGTCGAGGACTACCTCACCGGCAACGACGTCATCGACGAGAACACCCTCGCCACCGGCGGCTACCGGATCACCACCACCCTGGAGAAGAAGAAGCAGGACGCACTCGTCAAGGCCGTCGACGACAACGTCATGTCCCAGACCAGCCCCGACCGCCCGGCCGACCGCAACGTCCGCGTCGGCGGCGCCTCCATCGACCCCGGCACCGGCCGCGTCGTCGCCATGTACGGCGGCATCGACTACACCAAGCAGTACGTGAACAACGCGACCCGGCGCGACTACCAGGTCGGTTCCACCTTCAAGCCCTTCGTCTTCACCTCCGCCGTCGCCAACGGCTCCACCACCCAGGACGGCCGGCGCATCACCCCCAACACCCTCTACGACGGCACCAACAAACGCATGGTCCAGGGCCCCCACGGACCCACCGGATACGCCCCCGCCAACGAGGACGACATCGACTACGGACCCATCACCGTCTCCACCGCCACCGACAAGTCCGTCAACGCCGTCTACGCCCAGATGGCCGAGGACGTCGGCCCGGACAAGGTCAGACAGACCGCCATCGGTCTCGGCCTCCCGAAGAGCACCCCCGACCTCACCGCCACCCCGTCCATCGCACTCGGCGTCTCCACCGCCAGCGTCCTGGACATGACCGAGGCGTACGCCACCCTCGCCGACCACGGCCGGCACGGCGCGTACACCCTCGTCGAACGGATCAGCAAGAACGGCGAGGACCTCGCACTCCCCGACACCGGACGCACCGAACAGGCAGTCGACCGCCAGGCCGCCGACACCACGACCTCGATCCTCCAGAGCGTCGTCGAGGGCGGCACCGGCACCGCCGCCCAGGGCGCGGGACGCCCCGCCGCGGGCAAGACCGGCACCGCCGAGGAGGACAAGGCCGCCTGGTTCGCCGGCTACACCCCCGACCTCACCACCGTCATCGCCGTCATGGGCCAGGACCCCGAGACCGGCGTACAGAAACCGCTGTACGGAGCACTCGGACTGGCCCGCGTCAACGGCGGCGGCGCACCCGCCCAGACCTGGGCCCAGTACACCGAGGCCGCCCTGCGCGGCACCACGGCCACCGACTTCGACCTCGAACTCGAACGCGGCGCCGAGGAACCCGCCCCGCCCACCGCCGAGGAAACCGGCCCGCAGAACACCGGAACGCCCTCAGGAACCGCCCCCGGCACCCCACCGAACAGCCCCGGAACCACCGCGCCCAGCAAGCCCTCACCCCCCGGCCCCAGCGAACCCGCCGCCGGCGGCACCGGCACCGGCACTCCGACCGAAGGCCCCACCGGCAACGGCGGCGCCCAGAACGGCGGCGGGGAGAACACCGGCGGCGACAACGGCGGCCCCCGCGGCGGTGACAACGCCGGCGGAGAAGGCAACGGATTCCTCCCCGGACCCCGGGGCACCCCCGCCCCGCGTCAGTGACCCGAGGTGGCCTTCAGCCCGACGACGGCGACCAGCAGCAGACAGACGAAGAAGATCCGGGCGGCCGTCACCGGCTCGTTCAGCACCACCATGCCCAGCACCGCCGCACCGGCCGCACCGATCCCGACCCACACGCCGTACGCCGTACCGATCGGCAGCGTCCTGGCCGCATGGGACAGCAACACCATGCTCGCCACGATCCCGAGGCCCGTGAACACGCTCGGCCACAGCCGGGTGAACCCCTCGGTGTACTTCATCCCGATCGACCAGGCCACTTCCAGCAGACCGGCGACAACAAGCAGAACCCACGCCATGACGGCACCTCCGACGAGACAGAACACGCGGACAACACGGTGCGTCGTCTTGTCGAAGCCCGGTACGGCGCGTCTCGTCGGGTGCCCCCACCGTAGCAAAGAACATGCAAAAGGCCTGGTGACACCGGTCACCAGGCCAAGCACCCACAGCTGGGGCAGGGACAGCGGATCGGGAAGAACTACAGGTCAGCACTACAGATCAGGGCCACCGATCAGGACCACGGATCAGCGCTACGGATCCGGACTACAGATACAGCCCGGTCGAATCCACCGAGCCCTCGAACCGGTCCGCCGCCACCGCGTGCAGATCCCGCTCGCGCATCAGCACATACGCCACACCGCGCACCTCGACCTCCGCACGGTCCTCGGGGTCGTACAGCACCCGGTCGCCCGGCTCCACCGTCCGCACGTTCTGGCCGACCGCCACCACCACGGCCCAGGCCAGCCGCCGGCCGACCGCGGCCGTCGCCGGAATCAGAATGCCGCCCCCGGAACGCCGCTCGCCCTCGGGCGTATCGGACCGGACCAGCACGCGGTCGTGCAGCATGCGGATGGGCAGCTTGTCGTCGGTGTTCTCGCTCACGCCCCGCAACCTACCTGCCCGCCGCGCCCGCACGCCCCTCCGGGGTGCGCAGGCCGCGACATCAGCCCTTCCGGCGCCGCTTCGACGCCACGACCAGACCCACGACACCCACCGCGAGCAGCGCCGCCGGAATCACCCGCTCCAGCCGCGGGGCCCCGTCCTCGGACACGAACTGTGCCTTCACGTCCGACACGGTCCGGTTCACCGCGACGAAAGCCCGCCCGGCCGTCCGGTCCATGGCCTCGACGGCCTTGGCCTTCACATCACCCATGATCGTATCCGGGTGCACCCGCACCCCGATCTCATCGAGCACCACCGCAAGCTGCTCACGCCTGCTGATGATGTCCGCCTCGATCTGCGCAGGGGTCCTGGCATCCGACACTGCGCCGCCTCCGTGGTCCTCGTCCGGTAAACCTTCATCGACAGTCTGTCAGCTCGACCGCCCGCGCACCCGGCGGCACCCCTATTACGCTCGGTCCCGTACACCCCACGTGCCACCCGAGGAGAACCATGAGCGAGCGACTCCAGCCCGGCGACACCGCCCCCGCCTTCACCCTGCCCGACGCCGACGGCAACGAGATCTCGCTCGCCGACCACAAGGGCCGCAAGGTCATCGTCTACTTCTACCCGGCCGCCCTCACCCCCGGCTGCACCAAGCAGGCCTGCGACTTCACGGACAACCTGGAGCTGCTCGCCGGGGCCGGCTACGACGTGATCGGCGTCTCCCCCGACAAGCCCGAGAAGCTCGCCAAGTTCCGCGAGAAGGAGAACCTCGAGGTCACCCTGGTCGGCGACCCGTCCAAGGAGACCCTTGAGGCATACGGCGCATTCGGCGAGAAGAAGCTCTACGGCAAAACGGTGACGGGCGTCATCCGCTCCACGATCGTCGTGGACGAGGAGGGCAAGGTCGAGCGCGCCCTCTACAACGTCAAGGCCACCGGCCACGTCGCCAAGATCATCAAGGACCTCGGCATCTGAGCCGGGGCACCGCCCGCCTCTGGAATGCCCCGCACCGCTTCAGCCCTGACCGAAGCGGTGCGGGGCATTCCGCATCTTTTCGGATATCGGACGTGACCCTCCGATAATCGACTCATTGATCCGTACGAGGCCGCGAACACGCGGCCGGATGCGGAGGGGAACATGGCGGCTCGGTACACCCGCGAGTTACTCGAAGAGGCAGCGCGGGAAACCATGAACGCAAGCGATGCGGTCCGCTGGTGCGGGGGAACGCCGACACCGGGGAGCCGGAGCCATCTGCGCATTTCGCAGACACAAGGGTGCGCCACACCGAAGAGACCCTGCCTGAACTCGTCGCCTGCTCCAAGAGCATGGCCGAGGTGGTGCGCAAGTTGGGCGTAAGTCCTGTCGGGGGCAATCAGGCGTACATCGGCCGCCGCGTAGCCAAGCTCCGCATCGATACGTCACATTCCCTGCGCACGCCTCCACACAGACCCAAAGGAGCCATGGGAAACCCACTGGTTCTCGGTTCCCCGTCGGACGGCAGGATTCCGGGCGAACGGCTACATCGCGAACTGATCCGCAATGGGGTCGAGGACTCCTGTGCCGCCTGCGGCAACGGCGGAGAGTGGCTGGGCCAACCACTCCGGCTCGAAGGACCACATCAACGGCGACTGGTGGGACAACCGTCCGGGGAACATCCGGCTCCTCTGTCCCAACTGCCATACGCTCACTGGGACGTGGTGCCGGAACCGGAGCCGAACCAAATCGGCCGCCATATAAGTCTTCGAGTCCGCGCAGCCTCTCCTTGTAGACTGCCGGAGACGCGCGAGTGCTGGAATTGGTGAGACAGGCTGGTTTTAGGTACCAGTGCCCTAGCGGCGTGAGGGTTCGAGTCCCTCCTCGCGCACCCCGGCGACAGGTCCGGCCCGCTTCCGCAGCGGGCCGGACCTGTTGCATTCACGGAGCTGCCGTCACCCCACCAACTCCCGCACCACCGGCACCAACGCCCGGAACGCCTTGCCCCGGTGGCTGATCGCGTTCTTCTCCGCCGGGGTCAGCTCCGCGCAGGTGCGGGTCTCGCCCTCGGGCTGGAGGATCGGGTCGTAGCCGAAGCCGTTGGTGCCGGACGGGGTGTGGCGCAGGGTGCCCGTCAGACGGCCCTCGACCACGCGTTCCGTGCCGTCGGGGAGGGCGAGGGCGGCGGCGCAGGCGAAGTGGGCGCCGCGGTGGGGTGCGTCGATGTCGGAGAGCTGGGCCAGGAGGAGGTCCAGGTTGGCCTTGTCGTCGCCGTGGGTGCCGGCCCAGCGGGCGGAGAAGATGCCGGGGGCGCCGCAGAGGACGTCGACGCAGAGGCCGGAGTCGTCGGCGACGGCGGGGAGGCCGGTGGCCTCGGCCAGGGCGTGGGCCTTGAGCAGGGCGTTCTCGGCGAAGGTGACGCCGGTTTCCTTGACGTCGGGGATGTGCGGGTACGCGTCCGCGCCGACGAGCTCATGGGTGAGGCCGGCGTCGGCGAGGATCGCGTGGAGTTCGGTGATCTTCCCGGCGTTGCGGGTGGCGAGGATGAGGCGGGTCATGTCACCCAGTATCGGGGGTGGTCAGGGGGTGCAGACCTTGCCGATCTCCGCGGCCGCGTCGGTGACCGGGGTGATGTCGGGGGTGGCGTCGCCCTTGTCGATGGAGTCGCGGACGTTGCCGACGCCGGCCTGGAGGTCATCGACGGCCTTGCCGAGGTCGGCGTTGTCGGTCTTGTCGCCGAGTTCGCCGAGTGACTTCTGGATGTCGTCGAGGGCTTCGGATGCCTGGGTGGGGTCGCTGGTGGCGTTGGAGACGGCCTGTTGGAGGTTGTCGACGCTGGTGGCGATGGCGTCGGCGGTGCGGACGCAGTCCAGTGCCTTGTCGACGGCGCCGCAGCCGGACGCGGCGGTGAGGGCGAGGGCGGTCAGGGTCAGCGCGACGGTGATGCGGCGGTGGCGGGCGGCCTTGGCCATGGTGCGGTTCCTCCCCGGGTGCGGATACGCGGACGGGCGCACGGTTCGACCCGTGCGCCCGTGTTCGTAACGACGCGCTGTGGTGCGTACTTGGTTGCTTCTTTACTCGCCCAGGGTGCGGGCGAGGGCCTCGTGCTGGATGACGGTGAGGTCCGCGCAGCCGGCCGTGGCGAGGTCGAGGAGGGCGCCGAGTTCCTTGCGGTCGAAGGGGGTGGCCTCGGCGGTGCCCTGGACCTCGACGAAGCGGCCGTCGCCGGTGCAGACGACGTTCATGTCGGTCTCGGCGCGGACGTCCTCCTCGTAGCAGAGGTCGAGGAGGGGGGTGCCGTCGACGATGCCGACGCTGATCGCGGAGACGGTGTCGGTCAGCGGCTTGCGGCCGTGCTTGACGATCTTCTTGTGCTGGGCCCAGGTGACGGCGTCGGCGAGGGCGACGTAGGCGCCGGTGATGGCGGCGGTGCGGGTGCCGCCGTCGGCCTGGAGGACGTCGCAGTCGAGGACGATGGTGTTCTCGCCGAGGGCCTTGTAGTCGATGACCGCGCGCAGGGAGCGGCCGATGAGGCGGCTGATCTCGTGGGTGCGGCCGCCGATCTTGCCGCGTACGGATTCGCGGTCGCCGCGGGTGTTGGTGGAGCGGGGGAGCATGGAGTATTCGGCGGTGACCCAGCCTTCGCCGCTGCCCTTGCGCCAGCGCGGGACGCCTTCGGTGACGGAGGCGGTGCAGAAGACCTTGGTGTCGCCGAAGGAGATGAGTACGGAGCCTTCGGCGTGCTTGCTCCATCCGCGTTCGATGGTGACGGGGCGGAGCTGTTCGGGAGTGCGGCCGTCGATACGAGACATGGCGTCGACCCTATCGGGTGCCGGGGTGGCGTCCGTTCGGGTGCGGCGCAGGCCCCGTCCGGCTGGGCGGGGCCTGTGCGGTGCCGAGCGGTCGGCTCAGCGGGGGGTTCGGTGGCCGGTCACATCATGTCTTCGATGTCGGCGGCGATGGGGTCGGCGTCGGTGCCGATGACGACCTGGATCGCGGTGCCCATCTTCACGACGCCGTGGGCACCGGCGGCCTTGAGCGCGGCTTCGTCGACCTTGCTCGGGTCGTGGACCTCGGTGCGGAGGCGAGTGATGCAGCCTTCGATCTCGTCGATGTTCTCGATACCGCCGAGCCCGGCGACGATCTTCTCAGCCTTGCTGGCCATGGCCTTCTCCCTGGTTCTTCACATGCGTGCGACGGCCCACCCTGGGTCCGTTTCGTCACCGTAACGCACGTTTGGCCCAGCTTCGCGAGCGGGTGGCCGGGCGGTCCCCAATGATGACGATCACCGGTACCCCTGTCTTCCAGGCGGGTTACGCACCGTACCTCAACTGGTCTACACCATTCTGCAACGACCGCCGAACGCGCCTTGCTCCGGGAGGATGCCGATGAGCTCAAGCAGCGCCGCAGTGCCACGGAAGACACGGTGGAACGGCTTCTTCCAGGGCCTCCAGAAGATGGGCCGCAGCCTCCAGCTCCCGATCGCCGTACTTCCGGCGGCCGGCATTCTCAACCGGTTGGGCCAGCCGGACGTATTCGGCGACGAGGGACTGGGCTGGACCAACATCGCCAAGGTGTTCGCGGCCGCGGGCGGCGCGCTGCTCGACTCGGGGCTCGGCCTTCCGCTGCTGTTCTGCGTCGGTGTCGCGATCGGCATGGCGAAGAAGTCGGACGGCTCGACCGCGCTCGCCGCGGTGGCCGGCTTCCTCGTCTACTACGCGGTGCTGCACGCCTTCCCGGTGGACTGCGCCCCGGGTTCGACGTTCACCTCCGGCGGTACCTGGTTCGGCACCTGCGTGACCAAGGACGCCAAGGTCACGGCGGCCGCCTACCAGAACCCCGGCGTGTTCGGCGGCATCGTAATGGGTCTGCTGTCCGCCTGGTTCTGGCAGCGGTACCACCGGGTCAAGCTGGTGGACTGGCTGGGCTTCTTCAACGGCCGCCGGCTCGTCCCGATCATCATGGCGTTCGTCGGTCTGCTCTTCGCCGGGCTGTGCGCCTGGCTGTGGCAGCCGATCGGTGACGGTCTGACCAGCTTCTCCAAGTGGCTGGTGGACCTGGACTGGGTGGGCTCCGGCATCTTCGGTCTCGCCAACCGCGCGCTGCTGGTCATCGGCCTCCATCAGTTCCTGAACACGTTCGTCTGGTTCCAGTTCGGCGACTTCACCAAGCCGGACGGCACGGTCGTGCACGGTGACATCAACCGGTTCCTGGCGGGCGACCCGACGGCCGGCCAGTTCACCTCGGGCTTCTTCCCGATCATGATGTTCGCCCTCCCCGCGGCGGCCCTGGCGATCTACCACTGCGCCAAGCCGCATCGCCGCAAGGCGGTCGGCGGCATGATGCTCTCGGTCGCCCTGACGTCGTTCGTGACGGGCATCACCGAGCCGATCGAGTACTCGTTCCTCTTCGTCGCACCGCTGCTGTACGGGATCCACGCGGTGCTCACCGGTGTCTCGATGGCGGTGACGTGGGCGCTCGGGGTCAAGGACGGCTTCAGTTTCTCTGCGGGTCTGATCGACTACGTCATCAACTGGAGCCTGGCGACCAAACCCTGGCTGATCATCCCGATCGGGCTGGTCTTCGCTGCCGTGTACTACGCGATCTTCCGGTTCGCGATCACCAGATTCAACCTCCAGACGCCGGGGCGCGAGCCCGACGAGCTGGAGGAGGAGATCGAGAGGAACCTCACGAAATAGCAGGTCGGGCGGGCCTTTGGTCCCGCCGGGAGTACAGCTTCGAAGGCCCTTGGACCCTTGCGGTCCGGGGGTCTTCGACATGTCACCGAGCGTGGGTGATAACTCATGCGAAGTAATCGGGATTTGCAGGTTCCTTATCCCGCACTCACCGTGCTACAACTGGTCTACACCACTGAGTGGTCCAGACCACGTGGCGCTCTGCCGCGTTTCTCGAGTCGCCGCCTCCCCCCGTCATCGACCTGGGCGGCGCCTTGTCCAATGGAGGAAGTTGATGTCCACGGCAGACACCGCACCCGCGGTCACCAAGAAGAAGGGTGCAGGCGTGATGTCGGTCATGCAGCGCATCGGCCGCAGCCTCATGCTGCCGGTCGCGGTGTTGCCTGCGGCCGCCCTCCTGGTGCGTCTCGGCAACGACGACATGCTCGGCAGGGACTCGTTCCCGGACTTCGTCACCAAGATCGCGAGCTTCATGGCCGCGGGCGGCAACGCGATCCTCGACAACATGGCGCTGCTCTTCGCCGTCGGCATCGCGATCGGCTTCGCCAAGAAGTCGGACGGTTCGACCGCGCTCGCGGCCGTCACCGGCTACCTGGTCTTCCAGAAGGTGCTCGCCACCTTCACCGACAGCAACCTTCCCCAGGTCGCCAAGGTGGTCGACGGCAAGATCGTCATGACGGACGCCCCCGTGGACGCCAAGGTCCTCGGCGGTGTGGTGATGGGCATCGTCGTCGCACTGCTCTACCAGAAGTTCTACCGGACGAAGCTGCCCGCCTGGGCGGGCTTCTTCGGCGGCCGCCGTCTGGTCCCGATCCTCTCGGCCTTCGCGGGTCTGGTCATCGGCATCGTCTTCGGTTACATCTGGCCCGTGCTCGGCACCGGGCTGCACAACTTCGGTGAGTGGCTGGTCGGCTCCGGCGCGGTCGGCGCGGGCATCTTCGGTGTCGCCAACCGTGCGCTGATCCCCGTCGGCATGCACCACCTGCTGAACTCGTTCCCGTGGTTCCAGGCCGGTGAGTACCACGGCAAGAGCGGCGACATCAACCGCTTCCTGGCCGGTGACCCGACGGCCGGACAGTTCATGACCGGCTTCTTCCCGATCATGATGTTCGCCCTCCCGGCCGCGTGCCTCGCGATCGTGCACTGCGCCCGTCCGGAGCGCCGCAAGGTCGTCGGCGGCATGATGTTCTCGCTCGCGCTGACCGCCTTCGTGACCGGTGTCACCGAGCCCATCGAGTTCACGTTCATGTTCATCGCCCCGGTGCTGTACGCGATCCACGCGGTGCTCACCGGTGTCTCCATGGCCCTCACCTGGGGACTCGGCATGAAGGACGGCTTCGGCTTCTCCGCGGGCGCCGTGGACTTCTTCCTGAACCTCGGCATCGCGAGCAAGCCGTGGATGCTGGTGCTGGTCGGCCTCTGCTTCGCGGTGGTCTACTACGCGGTCTTCCGCTTCGCGATCACCAGGTTCAACCTGCCCACTCCGGGCCGCGAGTCCGACGAGGAGCTCGCCGAGCTCCTCAAGGCCGAGGCGAAGTAGACCTCGCCCGTCGCACGACGAAGCCCTCATCTCCCACGGCGGGAGGTGAGGGCTTCGTCGTGTCCGCGACGCCACACGCGCGAGGGCGCCTAGGGTCTTTCGTTTGGATCAGGCCGGATCGGGGAGCGGGACCTGGTGCGTGCGATCGCAAGGCGGAGGAGGGAGCCAGGGCGGAGCCCTGGCGAGTGACGACAACGCGGCGAGTGTGCGTGCCAGGCCCCGCGAGCCCGGCATGATCCAAACGAAAGACCCTAGACCTCGTACACCGCCCCCGGCGCCGCGACCTCCGCCGGTCCGTCGAAGACCACGCGGGCGTCGGCCAGGTTGCGGTCGGCGTCGGTCCACGGCGGGATGTGGGTGAGGACGAGGCGGCCCACACCGGCGCGGGCCGCGACCTCGCCGGCCTCGCGCCCGTTGAGGTGGAGGTCCGGGATGTCCTCCTTGCCGTGGACGAACGACGCTTCGCAGAGGAACAGGTCGACGCCCTCTGCGAGTTCGTCCAGGGCATCGCAGATTCCCGTGTCACCGGAGTACGCCAGCGAGCGGCCGCCGTGCTCGATCCGGATCCCGAAGGTGTCGACGGGGTGGCAGAGCTTCTCCGTACGGACCGAGAAGGGGCCGATCTCGAACGATCCCGGCTTCAGCGTGTGGAAGTCGAAGACCTCGCTCATCGCGTGCTCGGACGGGGTGTCGGCGTGGGCGGTGGTCAGCCGCTGCTCGGTGCCCTCGGGTCCGTAGACCGGGATGGCGGCGGGGCGCCCCCCGTCGTGCCGGTAGTAGCGGACGACGAAGTACGCGCACATGTCGATGCAGTGATCGGCATGGAGGTGACTGAGAAAAATGGCGTCGAGGTCGTAGAGACCGACATGGCGCTGCAGCTCGCCGAGGGCGCCGTTGCCCATGTCGAGGAGCAGCCTGAAGCCGTCGGCCTCTACGAGGTAGCTCGAACACGCTGATCCCGCGGACGGGAACGAGCCGGAGCAGCCGACGACGGTGAGCTTCATGGAGCGTGAACCTCCGAGACGTGGGAACGGGGAGGGTTCGTGCGGTCTGTTGAGCGGTTTGTCGAGCGTAAGGCGCGAAACAGCCGGTCGCTCCTCCGTGGCCGTCCGTTGTGGGGGAACTCACCTGCTCTGTCACCGGTTCGATGGAAGCGGTGGGGACGCCGGTACGGTCGGAGCATGGACATGTCCTGGTGGTGGATCGCGCTCGCTCTTGTCGTGCTGCTCGCGCTCGTCGCGGCGGTCGCCGACGGGCGGGGGCGGGGCGGGCGCGGGCCGCGTGGACGTTCCCGCGGGCCGGCGGGGTCGCGCTCCGGTGGGCGTCCGGGCGGGCGGACCCGTCCGCCGGCGGGGCCCGGGCGCGGTGCGGGGCCGGAGCGCGGGCCGCGGCCGGGGGAGATCTGGTGGGCCGAGGTGCCGTACGAGGACGGGCCGGGGGCGAAGGACCGGCCGTGTCTGGTGCTGTCGGTACGGGGTGGCTCGGCGCTCGTCGCGAAGATCACCAGCAAGCGTCACGAGGGCCGGCCCGGAGTGATCGCGCTGCCCGCCGGGACGGTGGGGGACGCGCAGGGCCGGGCGAGCTTCCTGGAGACGGACGAGCTGCGGGAGGTGGCCGTGCGGGGGTTCCGGCGGCGGGTGGGGGTCGTGGACGCGCAGGTGTGGGAGCGGGTGCGGGGGCTGGGGTGAGTGGCGGTGGGGTGCGCCCTGTGCCGGGCGCACCCCTGCCGGGCCTGCGGCGACGGTCCGCCGGGCGGGCCCTACGCCCAGAGCTGGCCGTGCAGCGTCTCGATGGCCGCTTCCGTGGTCGGGGCCGTGTAGACGCCCGTCGACAGGTACTTCCAGCCGCCGTCCGCGACGACGAAGACGATGTCGGCGCTCTCCCCCGCCTTGACGGCCTTCTTCCCCACTCCGATCGCCGCGTGGAGTGCGGCGCCGGTGGAGACGCCCGCGAAGATGCCCTCCTGCTGGAGGAGTTCGCGGGTGCGGGTGACCGCGTCCGCCGAGCCGACGGAGAAGCGGGTGGTGAGGACGGATGCGTCGTAGAGCTCGGGGACGAAGCCCTCGTCGAGGTTGCGGAGCCCGTAGACCAGGTCGTCGTAGCGCGGCTCGGCGGCGACGATCTTGACGTCCGGCTTGTGTTCGCGCAGGTAGCGGCCGACGCCCATGAGTGTGCCGGTGGTGCCGAGGCCGGCCACGAAGTGGGTGACGGAGGGGAGGTCGGTGAG
This sequence comes from Streptomyces sp. NPDC002403, assembly GCF_053593015.1. NCBI lineage: Bacteria > Bacillati > Actinomycetota > Actinomycetes > Kitasatosporales > Streptomycetaceae > Streptomyces > Streptomyces sp. NPDC002403. Next base: position 178,535 of record NZ_JBSFBQ010000006.1, read on the forward strand.
GATCTCGGGGCCGGTGGTGGCGTAGTGGGCGCCCGCGTTGTCCGGGTTTCCGTACTGGTAGAGCATGACCCAGTCGGGGTGTTCGGCGGCCAGTTCCTTGGCGACGCGGACCGCCGTGTTGGAGCCGCCGGCCGCCGGGGAGGAGATGATCTCGGCGCCCCACATGGTGAGCAGGTCCCGGCGTTCCTGGGAGGTGTTCTCGGGCATGACGCACACGATGCGGTAGCCCTTGAGTTTGGCCGCCATGGCGAGCGAGATGCCGGTGTTGCCGCTGGTGGGCTCCAGGATGGTGCAGCCGGGGGTCAACCGGCCGTCCTTCTCCGCCTGTTCGACCATGTGGAGCGCGGGGCGGTCCTTGATCGAGCCGGTGGGGTTGCGGTCCTCCAGCTTGGCCCAGATGCGGACCTCGTCCGAGGGTGACAGCCGCGGCAGGCGGACGAGCGGGGTGTTGCCCACCGCGGCGAGCGGGCTGTCGTACCGCATCAGTTCATGCCGCCGGCGACGGCCGGGAGGATGGTGACGTTGTCGCCGTCGCTGAGCTTGGTCGAGATGCCGTCGAGGAAGCGGACGTCCTCGTCGTTGAGGTAGACGTTCACGAAGCGGCGGAGCTCGTCGCCGTCGACGATGCGCTCGCGGATGCCGTTGTGACGGCTCTCCAGGTCCGTGAAGAGGTCGGCGAGGGTCGCTCCGTTGCCCTCGACGGCCTTGGCGCCGTCGGTGTAGGTGCGGAGGATGGTCGGGATGCGGACCTCGATGGCCATGGCGTGGGCTCCTGTCGGAAGCGGAGAGGTGGCGTGGGGCGCGCGGCTCTGCCCCCGCGCGGGGGTGGTGCGTACGGTGCTGTGTGTGGGCCGCGGGCCCGGCTCAGGCCTTGCGGCCGGCGGGCAGGCGGCAGGTACAGATCGCGCTGGAGAGCCTGCACAGGTCGACGTGCAGCCGCGCGACGAGCAGCATGCCCGGCGTCTTGTCGCTCACGTCATGGGGAACCATGCGCTCATCGTATCGATTCCCGGTCCGTAATCCCGAGTGTGATCTCACCTGATGGATGCCTGGTGTTCGGCAGGTGGACGGGACCGTGGTGGGTCCGGTCCCGTCCGGCCGGCGGGCGGTCTGCCGGGGTGCGGTGGTACGGCGTGGTCAGGCGGGTTCGTACGCCTCGACGACCTCGACGTCCTCCTCCGTGATCTCGCCGTCCACGATGCGGTACGAGCGGAACTGGAAGGGGCCCGCGTCGTCGGTGTCCGCCGTGGAGACGAGGACGTAGTGGGCGCCGGGCTCGTTGGCGTAGGTGACGTCGGTGCGGGAGGGGTAGGCCTCGGTGGCGGTGTGGGAGTGGTAGATGATCACCGGCTCCTCGTCGCGGTCGTCCATCTCGCGGTAGAGCTTGAGGAGGTCGGCGGAGTCGAACTCGTAGAACGTGGGTGAGCGGGCGGCGTTGAGCATCGGGATGAACCGCTCGGCCCGCCCGGTCCCGGCCGGGCCCGCGACCACGCCGCACGCCTCGTCGGGGTGGTCGGCGCGGGAGTGGGCGACGATCTGGTCGTGGAGCGTCTGGGTGATGGTCAGCATTTCGCCAGGATAGGCATGCGGGCCCCTGCGTACCGAAGTGTGGTACGCAGGGGCCCGCATCGTGGACGCGGCCGCTGAAGCCGCAGGTCGGCGGCTCAGTTCTTGGCGAAGGCCTTGTTCTCGGGGTTGCGGGCCTTGAGGACCACGTACGAGATGCCCAGGAGGGCGGCCCAGAGCGGGGCGCAGTACAGCGAGATCCTGGTGTCCTTGTCGATGCCCATCATCACGACGACCACGGCGATGAAGACCAGCGCGAAGACGCTGGTGTACGGGGCGCCGGGGGCCCGGAAGGAGGACTGCGGGAGCATTCCGCGGTCGGCGAGGCGCCGGTAGCGGATCTGGCAGATCAGGATCATGATCCAGGCCCACATGCCGGAGATGGTGGCGAACGAGACGACGTAGGTGAAGGCGTCACCGGGCCACCGGTAGTTGACCCAGACGCCGACGAGCATCAGCGCGGCGGAGAAGGTGGTGCCGACCAGCGGGGTGCCGCTCCTGGTGAGCCGGGTGAAGAACGTCGGCCCCTGTCCGTTGAGAGCGAGGTCGCGCAGCATGCGGCCGGTGGAGTACATGCCGGAGTTGCAGGAGGAGAGTGCCGCGGTCAGCACGACGAAGTTGACGATTCCGGCGCCGAGGCCGAGGCCCATCCTGTGGAAGGCTTCGACGAACGGGGAGACGCCCGGAGAGAACTCGGTCCACGGGACCACGGAGAGGATCATGACGAGGGCGCCGACGTAGAAGACGGCGATGCGCCAGGGCACGGTGTTGATGGCCTTGGGCAGGACGGTCTTCGGGTCCTTGGACTCGCCCGCGGTGACGCCGACGAGCTCCACGGCGAGGAAGGCGAACATCACGATCTGCAGGGTCATCAGGGTGCCCTTGATGCCGTGCGGGAAGAATCCGCCGTCCGACCAGAGATGGGTGACGGACGCGGTGTCCCCGGCGTCGGAGAAGCCGAGGGTGAGAATCCCGGCGCAGATGAGGATCATGCCGACGATGGCGGTCACCTTGACCATGGAGAACCAGAATTCGAGTTCTCCGAAGAGTTTCACGGAGATCAGGTTCACGCCGTACAGAATGATGGTGAAGATCAGCGCCGAAACCCATGGGGGAATGCTGAACCAGAACGTCATGTACTGGGCGGCCGCGGTGACTTCGGTGATTCCGGTGACGACCCAGAACAGCCAGTAGGTCCAGCCGGTGACGAATCCCGCGAAGGGGCCGATGAATTCGCGGGCGTACTCGGAGAAGGAGCCCGAGACCGGGCGGTACATGAGGAGTTCGCCCAGTGCCCGCATGATGAAGAAGATCACCAGGCCCGCGACGGCGTAGGCCAGGATCAGACTGGGTCCGGCCTTGGATATCGCCTTTCCCGCACCGAGGAAGAGCCCGGTACCGATGGCTCCGCCGATGGCGATCATCTGGATCTGACGGGCGCCGAGGGCCCGCTGGTACCCCTCGCCCGCCGGGCCGGCATCCGCGACTTCCACGGCCCGCCGGCCGCCCTGCCCATTGTCGACCTGTGCCGATGTCATGTGCTGCGCCTTTCTCCACGCCGATCCGCGCCGTCGGGGCCGCGCATCGGGTCCTGATCCCCCCGGATATGGATGGAGTGCCGCCGGTGGTGGCCGGCTCGTGGCGTCCTCGGGAACAGGTGTGGCGTCCCCCGAGTGGTCGTGAAGATTTATCACGGACACCCGGGCGAGCCACCGGACGTTATGTGGTGCACACCACAGTAAAAAGCGGACAAGAGTTTCCTGCCGCAGCAAAAAGGCCATTCGGGTGACGGGATCGTTATTCGGATTTGAGCGTCCGTTGAGCGAACGCCCGACGCCCGCGAGGAGCGCGCCGCCCCGTCACCGGCCACGGGACGGCCCTTACGGCATCAGCGTTTCCACGAGCGTTTCCTGGAGCGCGCCGAGCCAGAGATAGGCCATGACCATCGGCTTGCGCGGGTCGCTGTCGGGGAGCCGGTAGAGCGAGGAGCCGGACTCGCCCTCGTCCTGGTCGGAGACCTCCAGCCGGGTACCGATGGTGAGCCTGAGGTCATTGAGGGCGCCGAGCCAGTTGCGGCATTCGTCGCCGGTCAGTTCGAGCACGGCGGAGCCGTCCCCGGCGACCGTGAGGGCGTCCAGGGTGCGTACGACGGCGAGGGCGTCGTCGCGCTTGCGGGTGCGCAGATCCTTCTCGGTGAAGCGGCGGAATTCGGCGGAGGCTGCCCGCAGTTCGCTGTCCTCGTCGCCGTACGCCTCGGGGAAGAGGCGGGCCAGGGCGGGGTCGGTGGGCGGTTCGCTGGGCCCTTCCGCGAAGAGGGCGGCGAGCGGGTCCGCGCCCTCGGCGGGTTCGTCGCCGGGACCGATCAGTTCCAGCAGCTGGACGGCGAGGGAGCGCAGGATCGCGATCTCCACCTCGTCGAGCGCGACGGCCGCGCCGCCGCCGGGGGTGGCCTCGAAGTGGCCGGCCATGGGTTTTCTCCGATGGTGGGTCGGGCGAACGGGCGGGGAGGTCTAGTTGCGGTCCTGTGTGAGGGTGGCCCACAGTCCGTAGCCGTGCATGGCCTGGACGTCGCGCTCCATCTCCTCGCGGCTGCCGCTGGAGACGACGGCGCGCCCCTTCTGGTGGACGTCCAGCATCAGCTTGTGCGCCTTGTCCTTGGGGTAGCCGAAGTAGGCCTGGAAGACATAGGTCACGTAGCTCATGAGATTGACCGGGTCGTTGTGGACCAGCGTCACCCAGGGGACGTCCGGCTCGGGGACGACGACACTCTCCTCGGCCGATTCGGGACGCTCGATCTCTGTGGGTGCGACGCTCACCCACCCCATGCTGCCACTCGGGAGGGCCCATCGCACAAACGACCCGAGATCTCGTCACTCTGACGAAATAGGGGTAGCATCCGGAACATGAACTCTGCGGACCTTGGGCGACGGGTCGGTGTGCCGTCGACCGCCCTCTTCACCGACCAGTACGAGCTCACCATGGTGCAGGCCGCGCTGAAGGCCGGCACGGCCGACCGGCGCTCGGTCTTCGAGGCCTTCACGCGCCGGCTGCCCGAGGGGCGGCGCTACGGCGTCGTCGCGGGCATCGGACGGGTACTGGACGCGGTGGAGAACTTCCACTTCGACGACGAGATGCTCACCTTCCTGCGCGAACAGAACGTCGTGGACGGGCCCACGCTCGCCTGGCTGGCCGACTACCGCTTCAGCGGTGACATCTGGGGCTATCCGGAGGGCGAGGTGTACTTCCCGGGCTCGCCGATCCTGCGGGTGGAGGGCTCCTTCGCCGAGTGCGTGCTGCTGGAGACGGTGATCCTCTCGATCCTCAACCACGACTCGGCGATCGCCGCCGCGGCCTCGCGGATGTCCGCCGCGGCCGGCGGGCGTGGCCTGATCGAGATGGGTGCACGACGCACCCATGAACTGTCGGCGGTGGCGTCGGCCCGCGCCGCGTACATCGGCGGCTTCAACACCACGTCCGACCTGGCGGCGGGCTTCCGCTACAACATCCCGACCGTCGGGACGAGCGCCCACGCCTTCACGCTGCTCCACGACACCGAGCGCGACGCCTTCCGGGCCCAGGTCGACTCGCTGGGCCGGGGCACGACGCTGCTGGTCGACACGTACGACGTCGCCGAGGCGGTCCGTACGGCGGTCGAGGTCGCCGGGACCGAGCTGGGCGCGGTGCGGATCGACTCCGGCGACCTGCTGCTGGTCGCGCACCGGGTGCGGCAGCAGCTGGACGAGCTGGGCGCCACGAAGACGAAGATCGTGGTGACGTCGGACCTGGACGAGTACGCCATCGCCTCGCTGGCCGCGGCCCCGGTCGACGCGTACGGGGTGGGCACGCAGCTGGTGACCGGCAGCGGACAGCCCACCTGCTCGATGGTCTACAAGCTCGTCGCCCGTGCCGGGTCGGCCGACCCGGCGGAGCCGCTGTGTCCGGTGGCCAAGAAGTCGCTCGGCGCGAAGTCGTCGGTGGGCGGTCGCAAGTGGGCCGCGCGCCGGCTGGACGAGAACGGGGTGGCCGAGGCCGAGGTGGTCGGCACTGGCGCCGTTCCGCCGGAGCTGGCCGGCCGGCAGCTGCTGGTCGAGCTGGTCCGGGGCGGTGAGGTGATCGCCCGCGAGCCGCTGGACGCGGCGCGTGAGCGGCACATCGCGGCACGGGCGGGGCTGCCGATGTCGGCGGTGCAGCTGTCGCGCGGAGAGCCGGTGATTCCCACGGAGTACATGTGACGGTGGAGCGCGGTGGCGGGCGGGCGTGCTCGCTCACCATCGTGCTCTCCGGGCGCCGCAGGGCTCCGTTCCGTCCCCTCCCTATCCGGGGCCGGAGTCCCTAGGCTCGAAACACACCCCCCACGACCGCCGACCGTCCCCCACCGAAGGACACCCGCCATGCACCGCGCGTTGATCGTCGTCGATGTTCAGAACGACTTCTGCGAGGGCGGCAGCCTCGCCGTGGCGGGGGGAGCCGACGTCGCCGCCGCCATCACCGATCTGATCGGGGAGGCCCAGGCCGGGTACCACCACGTGGTGGCCACCCGTGACCACCACATCGACCCGGGCAGTCACTTCTCCGCCGAGCCGGACTTCGAGGACTCCTGGCCTGCGCACTGCGTGGCCGGCACCGAGGGCGTCGGCTTCCACCCGAACTTCGCGCCCGCGGTCGCCTCGGGGGCGATCGACGCGGTGTTCGACAAGGGCGCCTACGCCGCGGCGTACAGCGGCTTCGAGGGCCTGGACGAGAACGGCGTGGGGCTGGCCGACTGGCTGCGGGACCACCGGATCGCCGAGGTCGACGTGGTCGGCATCGCGACCGACCACTGTGTGCGGGCGACGGCGCTGGACGCGGTCCGGGCGGGCTTCACGACGCATGTGCTGCTCGACCTGACCGCCGGGGTCGCCGAGACGACCACGGAGCGGGCCCTGGAGGAGCTCCGCAGGGCCGGCGTGAAGCTGTCCGGCAAGCCGGTGGTGTAGGCGCGCCACGCCCCCGCGGCCCGCGCAAGGCCCCGGGCGTGCCGCGGGCCGGACGCCCCGCGTGCCTCAGGCCGGACGCCGTACGGGGACGGCGGGGCGGAGCAGGGCCCGGATCGGGTGCCAGAGCTCCTGCGCCTGCTGCGGTCTCGCCCGCCACAGCAGCCCGTCGGGGTGGTGCAGCACGGCGGTGATCTCGTCGGGCGTGGGCGGTTCGGCGTTGCCGCGGAGGTAGACGGCGCGCAGGCCCGCGTTGCGCAGCCGGGTCAGGGCGCGGGCCCGGTTGGCCGCGTGCACCAGGACCCGGACCGGGGTGCCGGGACCCGCTCCGTCCGTCGGACTGGGCAGAGTGATCGCCACCACCACACTGCCGTTCGGCAACTTGCAGAATCCTCCGCCTGCCATGCTCCGCGCTCCCCCGTGAGACGTCGTGTCAATAAGCTCCTGAACAAGACGCACCTAAACACGATCGGCCGCCGCCCGCTAGAGGGCGACGGCCGATCATGCGTTGACCTGCGGTTATACGGAACTACTTGTGCGAAGGACCGACCTTGACGGTGATCGTCTGGCCGCTGCGCGGCTCCTTGACGATCGAGATCCGGGTGTTCGTGTCAGGGACCTGAACACTTCCGGTCGGGTTCTCCTTGTACCAGTAGGTGCCCTTGTGGTCGTCGAAGGCCGGGATGCCGGGCTGCGACTTGACCCGGACCGGCGCGTCCGCGTTGTGCAGCGTGAAGGCGTCGGTCGCGTACCAGCTGAAGGGGGCGTCGAACGGCTGGATCTTGTTGCGCATGATCGTGCCGTCGGCCCACTTCAGGGGCTTGGCGTGCGCGTCGACCGGCAGGATCAGGCCCTGGCCCGGGTGCTGCGACACGTTGTTGTCCTTCTGGGACTTGTCCCAGAGCCAGACGAGCAGACCGTTCTGGTACGGGTAGTGCTCCACCCAGTCCGGACGGGTCTTGGAGAAGCCGAAGTTGTACGGGCCGACCTCAAGGGTCTTGTCGTAGCTGACGTACTGGCGGTTCTCCGCGATGTAGTACTGCGGGTAGTCCTTGGTGAAGGACTCGCCGACGCGGGAGAAGCCCTTGGCGGTCCAGCCGTTGTCGTCGCCCTCGGCGTTGTCCGTGAAGAGCACGGCACCGTCGGCGGTCACCGAGATGGTGTCCGCGGCGAAGCCGACGCCGCCCGCGCCGCCGTCGGTGGCGTAGCGGAAGCGGATGTCGATCTTCTTGCCCGCGTAGGCGTCCAGCGGGAAGGAGAGCTTCTGGTACGCGCCGGAGACGTCGGTCAGGGCCGGCTTGTCACTGGCGTCGCGCGGGATCGCCTTGCCGTCGGCCGTGCCGTCGATCGCGGTCCAGCTGGTGCCGCCGTTGTCCGACACCTCGGTGTAGAGGTAGTCGTAGTCCTTCTCGATGTCCCACCAGCCCGAAAGGTCCAGCGAGGCCTTGGACTTGCCGGTCAGGTCCACCGAACGGGACAGGGTGTTGCTGAGGTTGTCGCCCATGTCGCTCCACCACTGCTTGGAGCCCTCCGCCGGCTTGGTGACGGCGGTGGTGACGGGCTTCTCGGGCAGCGTGACGACGAGCGCCTGCTTGTTCTTGGTGTTGTACTCGGAGACGCCCAGCTTGTGGGTGGACTTCGTCGCGGCATTGGCCTCGGCGTAGTCGAGCCAGCCCAGCTGGAGCTTGTCCCAGGCGGTCATGTCGCCGGGCAGGTCACCGATCGAGTTCTTGCCGGTGCCGAGCCAGGAACCGGCCGACATCAGGGACCAGAAACCGACCGAGTTCTCGGCGGTGTTGGTGGTGTCGTAGAGGTCCGGCAGGCCCAGGTCGTGGCCGTACTCGTGGGCGAAGACGCCCAGGCCGCCGTTCTCGGGCTGCGCGGTGTAGTCGCCGACCCAGATGCCGGTGTCACCGATCTCGGTGCCGCCGGCCTTGTTGTCGGCCGGGCCGGTCGCGCCGGCGTTGGTGCCGTAGGCGTACCAGCGGTGGGCCCAGATGGCGTTCTTGCCCTCGGCGCCGCCACCCGCGGACTCGTCCTCACCGGCGTGGACGATCTGGAAGTGGTCGATGTAGCCGTCGGGCTCGTTGAAGTTGCCGTCGTTGTCGTAGTCGTAACGGTCCCACTGGTCGTACTGGGAGAGATCGGCCTTGATCTGCTCGGGCGTACGGCCCTTGGCCTTCTGGTCGGCGGCCCAGGCGTTCACGCCGTCCTTGATCATGTCCCAGGCGTTGGCGCAGTTGGTGGATCCGCAGTAGTTGGAGCCGTAACGGGCCTCGTTGTACGGGACCTTGACCCAGTCGGAGACCTCGCCGTCGACCGAGTAGCGCCCGGAGGACGTCTTCTCGTAGTACGTCTTCAGCGAGTCCTTGCCAGCACCCTTGCCGAAGTAGAGGTCCTGGAAGTGGGCCTGGTTGTAATCGGCCTGCCAGGCGGTGCTGTTGTCCTTCTTGGGGTCCGGCTTGGCTATCTTGTTGTGCAGCGGGCCGGGCGTGCCCCCGTACTTCGGGACGGGCGGCTTCGGGCCGTCGCCGTCCGGGTCGAACATGGTGGTGTTGTCGACCTGGTCGCCGAACTCCACCAGGACCGTGAAGATCTTGTCGGTCTTCTCGCGGCCGAGCTCGACGTACTTCTTGTCGTCGAGCTTGACGACCTGCGAGCCGCCACGCTTCGTGATCTTCTTCTCGCCCGATATGACCTGTTCCAGGGCGGCCTGACGCTGTGCGTCCTGCTTCTCGGTGAACGGGCCCTTCAGGTCGTGCTCGTTGCCCTTCGCCGAACCCGGGTCACGGCGTTCGACGGCGGCGCTCTTGGCCCCCGATGTCGTGTCATCTGCCTGGGCCGTGGCAAAAGCCGACGCCGTGGCGGCAGTGGCGGCCATGGCCACGACAACCGCTGCGGCGCGAAGCGCCCGTCTGTTTGTGGTCACTTGATGCAGTCCTCCCCGGCACTCGCCGCTGCGGCCAGGAGTGGTGTGGGGCCGCGCGCGAATACGCGTCACAAGTGACGACATTCGACCGGAGTTACGCGCGAAAAGACAGATCTTGACTTGAACAGGCCAAGTGCACTATGTAGGAGCACGCTTCCGTTATCCGGACGTTCACCAAGCAGGCAACCGGCGCGTCACGGGCCATGGTTGGGGTACGGAATGACTCCGTGCGCCCCCTGTGCACCGGTACCGTGGGTTAGGTCACGCTTACCAGTGGTCCCTCTCGGGCATCCACCGTCGTAGAGTCGATTGACAGTCCGACCGTGTCGAGAGACTGCCCATCCGATGCCCCGAGGACGGATACCGCCATGCCGCATCCCACTGCCGCACAGCTCTCCTACGGTTCGGTCACCGTCGTCTTCTCGACCCTCGCGATGCTGCTGCTCTCCCGTACGGAATCGGGCGTCGGAATCGCCGTCATCGGAACCGCGGCGCTCGTGCTCGGTCTGCTGGTGGCCGTGACCGTACCCCAGCCGTCACACACGAAAACCGCGAAGCGGGCAAGGGCCCGCTCCGCGGTCCGGGTGAACCAGGACGCGGTCTCCGCGGCCGTCGAGGCCGAGGGCCTCGCCCGCGACGGGGACCGGACCCCGCTCACCGCCCCCCGCGAGGCCGCGCAGCGCTCCGCGACCCCCGCGGACGAGCGCGTGGGCCAGCACTCGCTGCGGCCCTAGGGTCTTTCGGTCCGGCTCGGTCGGTCCGGCTCGGTCGGTCCAACTCAGTTGGTCTGTACGACCACCGTCTTCGCCGCCTTGTCCTGCAGGCCCTGCCGGTACGGCTTGTCCGTGAACATGAGCACGATGTTGATCAGCCACCACAGGCACGGGCAGCACAGCAGTGCCGGCAGCCACAGCACCACGGCCCGCAGGAACGCCGCGCCGGTGTCCGGCACCCGGCCGTCGTTGAGCATCGCGACCCGCAGCTTCAGCAGCCGCTTGCCGAGGGTCCGGCCGTCCTTGTGCGTGAAGTACGTGTCGTACGCGACGTAGACGACCAGGCCGATCAGCGACCACACCAACTGGTGCCCGCTGTACGTCTGGCTGAAGACATCGCCGACGCTGTTGCCGTTGCCGTTGTTCTCCGACACCTCGACCGCGCCGCCCCACGGCAGCGAGATCAGATAGAGCGGGATCGAGATGATCAGGAAGTCGATCAGCCGGGCCAGGATGCGCTTGCCCGGCTCCCCGAGCGGCGGCATGCCGGCCAGCGGATCCGCACCACCGTACGGTCCGCCGCCGTAGGGCCCCGGATCGTACGGCGGCGGGGGCGGAGCACTGTCGTACGGCGAACCCGATGACGGCGGCGGCTCGTGCGGCTTCTTGCGGAACGGGTCGTCCTCGGGCGGCTGACCGGACGTCGGCTGATCGTTGCTCATGGGGGCAGTGCACCCCGGCGCGGGGGCGCCCGCAACGGCTCAGGTGCGTTCGGGGGAACGGGCGGAGCCGACCGCCCCTCACCCGATGGGCCGTCAGCCGGACGGGTGCGCTCAGCTCGCGACGAAGGTGTGTGCCACCTTGTCGTGCCAGCACTGGCGCCACGGCCGGTCGATCAGGCACCACAGCACGTTGACCACGCCGATCACGAGGATGCCGAGCACGCCGTAGACCAGCCACCGGCGCAGCGCGGCGCCGAAGGACGGGGCGTCGTGGGACTCGATGTCCCGCACTTCGAGCCCGCAGACCTTCTTGCCGAGCGTGCGCCCCCACTTCGCCGTCGGCAGCGCCTCCAGCAGGACACCGAGCACGAGGAACGCGCCGAGCACCCCGCCGAACAGACCGGCCGTGGTGGCGTCGACCAGCCAGACGGTGACCGTCTCACCGGACAGCTTCGCCGCCTCGATCTTCTCGTCGATGTGGTCCAGCGCCTGCGAGACGAGCGGGAAGCCGATGGCTCCGACGAGCGCCATGAGTACGACGGTGTCGATCAGCCGGGCGGCGAACCGCTTGGCGAGCCCGGCGGGCCGGGCCGCCGCCTGGGCCTGCGCGAGCTGCTGGAAGGGGTCGTCGACCGGCGGCTTCCAGGGCACGACGGGCTGATCCGGCTGAGCACCCTGCGCACCGAGCTGGGGTCGCTGGGGCTGGAGTTGGTGCTGCTGAGGCTGAGGCCGGGGCTGTTGCTGCTGGGCCGGGAGCTGCGGCTGCTGCTGCTGTTGCGGCTGTTGCTGCTGGGCCGGGAGCTGCGCCCAGGGGGCGGGGTTCTGTACGGGGGCCGGGGCCGGGGCGGAGTTCTGCGCCGGGGCGGGGGCCTGGTTCCGCGCAGGGGCCGGGGAGGGGCTCTGGGCACCCGTGCCGGGGGCGATCGCGCGGATCGCCATCGTCCCCTCCGAGGCCGCCGGTTCCGGCGTCCGGCGAGCGGGCGGGCCGCCGCCCTGACCCACGGCCCGGATCGTGACCGTCCCGTCGACCGGCGGCCGTGCCGCGTCACCCGTTCCATCACCGCCGCTACCGCTGCCGGGACGGCCCTGCCGGCCGAGCCGGATCGCCACCGTGTTCTCGGGGGGAGCTGCCGCGGGCTGTCGCGGGTCCGCCGGTGCCCGGTCGGCGGGGGCAACGGCAGGCGTACGGGGATCGGGGCCCGGCTCCGTACCCGAAGGCCGGTCCTGATCACCCCGGCCGCCCTGACCGCTCCGGCCGCCCTGGTCGTCGGACCGGCCGGCGCCGCCCCAGGAGACCCGTCGGTCGCGTTCCCCGCCGAATCCGGTCTGCCGGGAGGCGTCGGCCTGCCAGGCGGTGGCCGGTTCGGGGCGGTTGCCCGCGTTCGGCTCCTCGTCCAGGAAGACCGGACCGGTCTCGTCCACCGGCGCCGGGGCGGCGGGCTGCGGCGTCGGGTGCACCGGCGGACGCGGCTCCGGCCGCGGCTCGGCCGCCGGTGCGGAGGGCTCTTCTCCGGAAGGCTCCGCCGGCATCGGCTCGCCCTGCCGAGGGGCGGGGCGGCTCGTGCCTGGCACCCACGAAGCGCCGTTCCAGTACCGGACGTATCCGGGAATGGACGGGTCGGGGTAGTACCCCTCGCGGGGGCTTTCGTCACCGGGTGCCGGGGTTGGGGCGCTCATCACCGTGGTCCCGTATCTCTTCGAGGCCTGAATGCAACGGGTCCACATCTACCAGACGCCCGCCTGCCCCTGGGCCACTCCAGGGGTTTGGGCCGCTTTCCCGTCGCCCGGAAATTTTTTTCGGAAGTCGCGTAATGGATGGCGGGGAGGGCGCTCTCTCCTTGTGCGGGCCGGTCATGGGACCGGTCCACAGGCACCGGAAGGACGCACTCATGCACACCGTCGTGGAACGCGAGCTGGAACTCAAGCTGGTCCTGTCGCCCGAGCGCAGCATCCCCGTACCCGCCCGTCTGACGTACCGCACGGCGGACCCGTACGCCGTGCACGTCGCCTTTCACATCGGCTCCGACTTCCCCGTCCACTGGACGTTCGCCCGCGATCTGCTGGTCGAGGGCGTGTTCCGGCCGTGCGGTCACGGGGACGTCCGGATCTGGCCGACCAAGGTCGAGCAGCGCAACGTCATCTTCGTCGCGCTGACCTCTCCCGACGGGAACGCGCTCCTGGAGGTGCCGTCCGCCGCGGTGGCCGCCTGGGTCGAGCGGACGCTGCGGGTGGTCCCGCCCGGCACGGAGGCCGAGCTGCTCGGGATCGACGAGGGGCTCGCCGAACTGCTCGCGCCGCTGCCGGCCGACGACCTGTGGATGCGCGACCCGTGGCTGTCGGACGAGTCGCAGGACGGCGAGGCATGAGCGGGCACCGCTCGCCCCGGCCGTCGTGCCCGCGGTCAGAACACCTTGCCGGGATTGAGGAGCCCCAGCGGGTCGAAGGCCTGCTTGATGCCCCGGTGCAGTTCGACGCTCACCTCGCCGAGTTCGCGTGCGAGCCACTCCTTCTTCAGTACGCCCACGCCGTGTTCACCGGTGATCGTGCCGCCGAGTTCCAGGCCGAGCGCCATGATCTCGTCGAAGGACTCGCGGGCCCGCCGGGACTCGTCGGCGTCGGTGTGGTCGAAGCAGACGACGGGGTGGGTGTTGCCGTCGCCGGCGTGCGCGCAGACGCCGATGGTGAGGTCGTACTTCTCGGCGACGGCCGCGGTGCCCTCCAGCATGGCGCCGAGCTTCGAGCGGGGTACGCAGACGTCGTCGATCATCGTGGCCGACTTGACGGTCTCCAGCGCGGTGAGCGACATCCGCCGTGCCTGGAGCAGCATTTCGGACTCGGCGGCGTCCTCCGCGGGGACCACGTCGGTGGCACCGGCCGCGGTGCACAGCTCGGCGACGGCGGCCAGGTCGGCCGACGGGTCCGGGGTGTCGAAGGCGGCGAGCAGGAGCGCCTCGGTGGTGTCGGGGAGGCCCATGTTGGCCATCTTGTTGACGGCCTGGACCGTTGTACGGTCCATCAGTTCGAGGAGTGACGGAGTGTGACCACGCTCCATGATCCGGCAGATCGCGTCGCAGGCGGTCGCCGCGCTCGGGAACTCCGCGGCCAGGACCAGTTGCTGCGGCGGCCGGGGTTTCAGCGCGAGCACGGCCTTCACGACGATGCCGAGACTGCCCTCCGACCCGACGAAGAGCCGGGTGAGGTCGTATCCGGCGACGCCCTTCGCGGTGCGGCGGCCGGTGCTGAGCAGGCGCCCGTCGGCGAGGACGACCTCCAGGCCGAGTACGTATTCGGCGGTGACCCCGTACTTCACGCAGCACAGACCGCCGGACGCGGTGCCGATGTTGCCGCCGATGGTGCACATCTCCCAGCTGGAGGGGTCCGGCGGGTAACAGAGGCCGTGCTCGTCGACCGCCCGGGACAGCACCGCGTTGACGACGCCCGGCTCGACGACGGCGATCCGGTCGACCGGGCTGATCTCCAGGATCCGGTCCATCTTCACCAGGGACAGCACGATGCAGCCGTCGGAGGCGTTGGCCGCGCCCGACAGGCCGGTACGTGCGCCCTGCGGGACGACCGGCACGCGCAGCGCGGTGGCCGTGCGCATGACGTGCTGGACCTGCTCGACCGTGCGCGGGAGCACGACGACGGCGGGCGTGCCCGCGTCGCAGAAGCTCGCCATGTCGTGAGCGTACGAGGCGGTGACGTCGGGATCCGTGATCAGGGCCTCGGCGGGCAGGCCCGCACGCAGTTGTTCGAGAAGACCGTTCATGATCCAAGCGTGACACCCGGGCCCATTGGTGTGAACCCGTCTGCCGCGGCCTTCGTAAGGCGCGGTGTGCTCTTATTACTGACGCAGAGTGATCGGCATGGATGTCATGCCGCAGCAGCCTCCGCAGTCCCCCGGTCCGAGCCGCCGCGCTCCCCTTGACGCCTCCGACTTCTCCGGCGCCACCGCGCTGTCCGCGCTCCTCGACCCGGCTTCGGAGGACGGGCTCCCGCCGCTCTCGCTGCGGACGACGCTGCGCCGGGCGGCCCTGGGGGCGGTGGCGGGTGCGGTGCTGGTGACGGGTGCGGTGGTGTCCGTTCCGGACGACGGGGAGAAGGCCGCGCCGCCCGTACCCGGTCCGGTCTCGCGTGCGCTGACGGCGACGGCGGCCGGGTCCCCCGCCTCGCTCCCCGATCTGACGGCGCTCATCGGGGACCGGCAGCGGTGGGTGGGCACCCATCCGTCCGACGCGCGGTCCTGGGCGGTGCTCGGTACGGCCTATGTGGAGTGGGGACGCCGTTCCGCGGACGTGGCGTACTACGGGCGGGCCGAGCAGGCGCTGAAGCGCTCGCTGGACGTGCGGCCGGGTGGGAGCGGGAACACCGCGGCCTGGGTGGGGCTCGCGGCGCTGGCCGATGCCCGGCACGACTTCGGCACGGCGAAGAAGTGGGGCGAGTCGGTACGGGCGCGGCAGCCGAAGCAGTGGGCCGTCTATCCGGCGCTGATCGAGGCGTACGCCGGTCTCGGGGACTACAAGTCCGTGAAGACGGCGGTGGAGCGGTTCACGGCGCTGCGTGCGGGGGTTCCGGCGCTCGTGCAGACGGCCAGGATGTATCTGGACCGCGGCTGGCGCGAGGACGCGCAGGCCAACGCGCAGGACGCGGCGGACCGGGCGGCCACCCCCGTGCAGAAGGCGGAGTGCCTGGCCCTGCTGGGCGAGCTGGCCTGGGCGCGGGGCGAGCCGGAGGAGGCGGTCGCGCAGTACGGCGCGGCGCTGCGGACCGACCGGGCGCACCATCCGTCGCTCGCCGGCCGGGCCAGGGCGCTGGTGGCGCTCGGCCGTACGGATGAGGCGCGGCGCGACTACCGGGCGGCGCTGGCGCGCCTCCCCCGGCCCGAATACATGCTGGAACTGGGCGAGTTGTACGAGTCGATGGGGCTGGACGAAGACGCCGGCGGCCAGTACGCCGCGCTCCGCGAGGCGCTCGACCGGGACGATGTCCAGGGCGTGGACAACGCGCTCCTGCGCGGCCGTTTCGAGGCCGATCACGGGGATCCGGACGCGGCGGTCGGCCTGCTGGAAGCCGAGTGGGCGCGCGGCCACCGCAGCGCGGCGGTCGCGGACGCGCTGGGCTGGGCCCTGTACCGCTCGGACAAACCGTCCGCCGCGCTGACGTACGCGGCCCGCGCGGTGGACACGGGCGGGCAGAACGCCTCGTACGCGTACCACCTGGGCGTGGTCCAGAAGGCCTTGCGGGACTACGGTCCGGCGCGCCGGAATCTGGAGAAGGCCCTGCGCTCCAATCCGCGGTTCTCGCCGCTGGACGGTCCGGCCGCCCAGGAGGCGCTGGACGCTCTGGTATCTCCCCGGCCCGGCGTGCGTCCCGCCCCGGAGCCGGAGACGCCCGCGCCTGCGCCTGCGTCATCGCAGGCACCGCAGGCACCGCAGGCACCGGCGTCCCCGAAGGCACCGGCTCCGGCGTCCCCGGAGGCACGGACCGCCGCGCCGGAACCGCAGCCGGAGCAGCAGCCCGTACCGCAGCAATCGCAGCCGAGGCAGCCGGCGGCGGAACCCGGGCCGCAGCGGCCCGTACCGACGCCACAGGCCCCGGGCGGCCGTTGAGGAGCCCGGAGCCTGTGGTGTGCCGACCCTCGGGTCAGAGGTTGCCGCGCTTCTCCTGCTCGCGCTCGATCGCCTCGAACAGGGCCTTGAAGTTGCCCTTGCCGAAGCCCATCGAGCCGTGGCGCTCGATCATCTCGAAGAAGACGGTCGGGCGGTCCTGGACCGGCTTGGTGAAGATCTGCAGCAGGTAGCCGTCCTCGTCGCGGTCGACCAGGATCTTCTCCTCGCGGAGGATCTCGACGGGTACGCGGGTCTCGCCCGCCCACTCGCCGAGGGTGTCGTAGTACGAGTCCGGGGTGTCGAGGAACTGGACGCCGGCAGCCCGCATCGCGCGCACCGAGGCGACGATGTCGTTCGTGGCGAGCGCGATGTGCTGGACGCCGGCGCCGCCGTAGAACTCCAGGTACTCGTCGATCTGGGACTTCTTCTTGGCGATCGCCGGTTCGTTGATCGGAAACTTGACCTTGAGGGTGCCGTCGGCGACGACCTTCGACATGAGCGCGGAGTACTCGGTGGCGATGTCGTCGCCCACGAACTCCTTCATGTTGGTGAAGCCCATGACCTTGTTGTAGAAGCCGACCCACTCGTTCATCCGGCCGAGTTCCACGTTGCCGACGCAGTGGTCGATGGCCTGGAAGGTGCGCTTGGCCGGGGGCTCGACGATCGGGTCGGCCGCGGTGTAGCCGGGGAGGTAGGGACCGTCGTAACCGGAGCGCTCGACGAGGGTGTGCCGGGTCTTGCCGTACGTGGCGATCGCGGCGAGCACGACGGTGCCGTGCTCGTCCTTGACCTCGTGCGGCTCGTCGAGGCCGAGGGCGCCGTGCTCGACCGCGTACGCGTAGGCCGCGCGGGCGTCCGGGACCTCGATGGCCAGGTCGACGACGCCGTCGCCGTGCTCGGCCACATGGGCGGTGAGGAAACGGCCGTGGTCGGTGGCCGCCTTGATGACGGAGGTGAAGACGAAACGCGCCGATCCGTTGGTCAGTACGTAACTCGCCGTCTCGCGGCTGCCGTTCTCCGGTCCGGAGTAGGCGACCAGCTTCATGCCGAAGGCCGTCGAGTAGTAGTGCGCGGCCTGCTTGGCGTTGCCGACGGCGAAGACGACCGCGTCCATTCCCTTGACCGGGAAGGGGTCGGCCTGCCGGGCTGTTTCGGGGGTGGTGTGCAGAGTCTCAGTCATGTCCGAAGGCTCTCTCTGCTTCGCAAGGTGCGCAATAGTTCGTGAATCCGCTGGGCAATCTGTACAGCGGGTCGGGATGATGTACGGGCTATCTGTACATGATGACCATCAAGCCCACCCCTTCGGAGAAGACCATGGCGATCGATCGACTGGACGGGCGGCTCATCGTGCTGCTGGCCCATGAGCCCCGCATCGGCGTGCTCGAAGCATCGCGCAGGCTCGGCGTGGCCCGGGGCACGGTGCAGGCCCGGCTCGACCGGCTTCAGTCGAATGGAGTCATCCGCGGATTCGGCCCGACGGTCGATCCGGCGGCGCTCGGCTATCCCGTCACCGCGTTCGCCACGCTGGAGATCAAGCAGGGTCAAGGAGCCGACGTACGGGCCCACTTGGCCGGCGTACCGGAAGTGCTGGAGCTGCACACCACCACCGGGCACGGCGACATGCTCTGCCGTCTCGTCGCGCGTTCCAACGCCGATCTCCAACGGGTGATCGACCGGGTTGTCGGTTTTGATGGCATCGTCCGGGCCTCCACGGCCATCGTCATGGAGAACCCGGTCCCACTGCGGATCATCCCGCTCGTCGAGCAGGCCGCAGAGGACAACGACTGAGCCGAGGAGTGACGCGTGAGCTTCTGGGAGTACCTGGGCAACCGGCACCAACAGCTGCTCACCGATGCGTACCAGCACGTCAGCGCCGTGTTCCAGTGCATGGTCATCGCCACCGCGCTGGGCATCCTGATCGGGGTCGTCACCTACCGCAGCGGCTGGGCGGGGTCCCTGGCCATCACCTCGACGGCGACGATCCTCACCATCCCCTCCCTCGCCGCGATCGGTCTGCTCATCCCGCTCGTCGGCCTCGGCGTCGCGCCCACGGTGATCACCCTGACCCTGTACGGGCTGCTGCCCGTCGTCCGCAACTCCATCGTGGGGCTGCGCGGGGTCGATCCGGCGCTGGTCGACGCCGCGAAGGGCATCGGGATGTCGCGGCTGGCCCGGCTGTGCCGGGTGGAACTCCCGCTCGCCTGGCCGCCGATCCTCACCGGCATCCGGGTCTCCACACAGATGCTGATGGGCATCGCCGCCATCGCCGCGTACGCCTCGGGCCCCGGTCTGGGCAACGAGATCTTCCGCGGCATCGCCTCGCTGGGCAGCGCCAACGCGCTCAATCAGGTGCTCGCGGGCACGATCGGCATCGTCATCCTCGCCCTGCTCTTCGACGCCGCGTACGTACTGCTCGGGCGCCTCACCATTCCAAGGGGGATTCGTGTCTGAGACCGCCACCGGGAGCACGGACGCCGGGAGTGCCGGGCCGAAGAGGACCACGTCCGGTGCGACCATCCAGCTGGAGGACCTGACCAAGCGCTATCCGGGCAGTCCCAACCCGGCGGTGGACAGCGTCTCGATGGAGATCAAGGCCGGCGAGACGGTGATCTTCGTCGGCCCGTCCGGCTGCGGGAAGTCCACCACCCTGAAGATGATCAACCGGCTGATCGAGCCGTCGTCCGGGCGGATCAGGATCGACGACGAGGACGTCACCGACATCGACCCGGTGAAGCTGCGCCGCAAGATCGGCTACGCGATCCAGTCGTCCGGGCTCTTCCCGCACATGACGGTCGCCGAGAACATCGCCCTCGTACCGAAGATGACCGGCTGGTCGAAGTCGAAGGTGAAGGACCGCGTCGAGGAGATGCTCGATCTGGTGGGGCTCGACCCCCGCGAGTTCCACGGGCGCTATCCCCGCGCGCTCTCCGGCGGCCAGCAGCAACGGGTGGGCGTGGCACGGGCGCTGGCGGCGGATCCGCCGGTGCTGCTGATGGACGAACCGTTCGGCGCGGTCGACCCGATCACCCGCGACCACCTCCAG
Source organism: Streptomyces sp. NPDC002403 (assembly GCF_053593015.1). Lineage (NCBI taxonomy): Bacteria > Bacillati > Actinomycetota > Actinomycetes > Kitasatosporales > Streptomycetaceae > Streptomyces > Streptomyces sp. NPDC002403. The sequence goes on from NZ_JBSFBQ010000006.1 coordinate 198,090, forward strand.
GACGAGCTGATCCGGCTCCAGCACGAACTGCACAAGACGATCGTCTTCGTCACCCACGACTTCGACGAGGCGATCAAGCTGGGTGACCGGATCGCCGTGCTGCGGGAGCGTTCGCACATCGCGCAGTTCGACACCCCGGAGGCGATCCTCACCAATCCGACGGACGACTTCGTCTCCGGCTTCGTCGGGGCCGGGGCGGCGCTGAAGCGGCTCAACCTCACCCGCGTACGGGATGTGGAGATGGCCGCGTTCCCGACCGTGACGGTCGACGACCCGCTCCAGTCGATCTTCAACAAGCTGCGCAGCGGCCCGCACAACGAGCTGTTGATGCTGGACCGCAGGAACCGCCCGTACAAGTGGCTGCGGCGCGGCGACCTGATGCGGGCCCGGGGTTCGCTGGCGCGGGCCGGACAGCTGGTCCATGACACGGTGACGCGTGACGCGACGCTGCACGACGCGCTGGAGGCGGTGCTGACCGACAGCGGCGGCCGGGTCGCGGTGACCGGGCGGCGCGGCGAGTTCATCGGGGTCGTCGACATGCAGACCCTGATGAACTCCGTCCATGAGCTGCTGGAGGCCGACCGGCTCGCCGCCATCGAGCACCAGCACGACCTGGAGGAGATGCGCAGCCACCAGACCGAGGCGGAGCTGGAGGGCGGTGCGGGCGCATGACCCCCAACTCGCCGCTGAACCACGAGTCCTCCCGCCGGGCGCGCCCGGAGCGCCCCGTCCCCTCCTCCGACAAGGACCGCCCGCCCGGCGAGCACGACGTCAAGGGCCATGCGTTCCGGGACGAGGAGGAGGAGCCCGCCCCGCCACCGGCCGGTCCGCCGCGCCGGATCACCTGGCGCAAGCTGGTGGTGATGCCGCTCGCGCTGGTGATCGTGCTGGTCATCACGTATCTGTGGATCACCCATGTCCACCTCGACTCGATCGCGCGGAACTCGCTGACCGGCGGCAATGTGCAGCTGCGCTGGTGGCAGCATGTGCGGCTGACCGCGATCTCGACGTTCTGGGTGCTGATCATCGCCATTCCGCTGGGGATCGCGCTGACCCGGCGCAGGCTGCGCAGGGGCGCCCCGGTGGTCACGGCGATCGCCAACATCGGGCAGGCGACACCGGCGATCGGTCTGCTGGCGCTGCTGGTGATCTGGCTGGGCATCGGTCCTTCGACGGCGATCATCGGCATGGTGATCTACGCGGTGCTGCCGGTCTTCTCCAATACGGTGGCCGGTCTCAAGGCGATCGAGCCGAACCTGATCGAGGCCTCGCGCGGCATCGGCATGTCGGCGACGGGGACACTCACCAAGGTCGAACTGCCGCTCGCCGTCCCGCTGATCCTGGCCGGGGTGCGTACGGCGCTGGTGCTCAATGTGGGGACGGCGACGCTGGCCACCTTCGTCGGCGGCGGCGGTCTCGGCGACCTGATCACCTCGGGCATCCAGACCCAGCGGATGCCGGTGCTGGTGCTCGGTTCCGTGCTGACGGTGGTGCTGGCACTGCTGGTGGACTGGCTGGCCTCGCTGGTCGAGGTGGCGCTGACGCCGCGCGGACTGGAGGTGGGGTGATGGCTCCGCGGAAGGTACGGGCCGGCCTGGTGGGGGCGGTGGTGCTGGCGCTGGTGCTCTCCGGATGCGGGCTGAAGAGCGGCTCGCCGATGGCGGACGACGTCCAGCCGGGCTCGGTCGGCCGGGGCAAGCCGCTGGACGGTGCCTCGCTGACCGTCACCTCGAAGAACTTCAGCGAGAACATCATCCTGGGCCAGATGATCGGCCTGGTCTTCAAGGCCGCGGGCGCGGAGGTCCTGGACCGGACGAACCTGCCCGGCTCGATCAGCGCGCGCGAGGCGATCGTCAAGGGCGACGCGGACGCGATGTACGAGTACACGGGCACCGGCTGGATCACCTACCTGGGCCACGCGAAGCCGATCCCCGACCCGGTGAAGCAGTGGGAGGCAGTCCGCGACGAGGACCGCAGGAAGGGGGTGACCTGGCTGACGCCGTCCACGCTCAACAACACCTACGCGCTCGCCATCAGCCGGAAGAACAACGCGAAGTACCACCTCAGGACGCTCTCCGACGTCGCGGCGCTGGCGAAGAAGGACCCGTCGGCGGTGACGATCTGCGTGGAGAACGAGTTCGCCTCGCGCGACGACGGACTGCCGGGCATGGAGAAGGCCTACGGGATGTCGCTCCCCGCCGCCAACATCAAGAAGATGGACGCCGGGATCATCTACACCCAGGTCTCGAAGTCCGACTCCTGCCTGCTGGGCGAGGTGTTCACCACGGACGGCCGGATCAAGGCGATGGACCTCGAAGTCCTCATCGACAACAAGCACTTCTTCCCCAACTACAACGCGGCGCCGGTGATCCACACCAAGACCTTCGAGAAGTATCCGCAGATCGCCGCGTTGCTCGACCCGGTCAGCAAGAAGCTGACCACCGAGGTCGCCCAGGTGCTCAACGCCAAGGTGGACGTGGATGGGCAGGACCCGCACGAGGTGGCGAAGGACTGGCTGATCCAGGAGGGGTTCATCAAGCAGGGCTGAGCCGGGAGCCCCGTCGCCGCCCTCCCCCGGCCACCCCCTCAGTCGCAAAGATTCCGTTGCAAAGAATCCCATGCAAAAAACCTGTTGCAAAGAAGGTTTTGCAAGCCTACGGTTACCCCATGCCCGCACCAGAGGACGGCCCCAAGCACCCCGCCGAAACCGAGAACATCCACAAGGTCGATGCCCGCACCCTGCGCGGGCTGGCCCACCCCCTGCGACTGCGCCTGCTGACCGCCCTGCGGGAGTACGGCCCCGCCACCGCCTCCGGTCTCGCCGGCCGGCTCGGCGAGTCCAGCGGCGCCACCAGCTACCACCTCAGGCAGCTGGCGGCGTACGGCTTCGTCGAGGACGACCCGGGGCGCGGCAAGGGCCGCGAGCGCTGGTGGCGGGCCGCGCACCGGGGCACCATCTTCGACAGCGGCAGATTCCTGACCCACCCGGACCCCGAGGTCCGCGGCGCGGTCGACGTCGTACTCCACGAGATCGCCAACTCGCACGCCCAGGAGCTGAACACCTGGGTCGGCACCATGCGCGAATGGCCCGAGGAATGGCGCGACGGCTGGGACATCAGCGATTTCGCGGTGCGCCTCACCCCGGATCTCACCGAGGAGCTGATCCTCAAGGTCCACGACCTCATCGAGAGCTACCGGGGCCGGGTCCCGGAAGGCACCGAGGGATCGGCCAACGTCCGCAGCCATGTGCACTTCTTCCCGCGCCCCACGGAGTAACCGGCCCGCGGGGCAGCGAGCCCGCAGCACGACGCCCCGGCGGGCAACGAGCCCCTCCTGACCCGAAGGACACCGCCATGCACCCCGACAACCATCTGCGGCTGCACCACCTGCGCTCCACCGAACTGCAAGAGCAGGCACAGGAATTCGGCCTCGTCCCCACCCCCTCGCACACCGGGCTGCGCACCCGGCTGGGCTGGGCCCTCGTCGACCTGGGGCTGCGCGTCCTGCCCCGCCACCCCGTCCGCACCTCCGCCGTCGGTACGGCGTGAACGTCCGGGGGGACCGCAGCCGTATCCCGCTGATCGCCGTACTGTCCGCCAACTCCATATCCACGGCCGGTACTTCACTCACCCTCATCGGCGTCCCGTGGTTCGTCCTGGAGACCACGGGAAGCGCCGGCCGGGCCGGTGTCGTCGCCTTCTGCGCGACCCTGCCGATCGTCGTCTCCGCCCTGATCGGCGGTCCCGTCATCGACCGGATCGGGCGGCGCCGGGTCTCCGTCGCCTCCGACCTGGTGTGCGGCCTCGCCGTCGCCGCCATTCCGCTGCTGCACCACGCGGACGCCCTCGCCTTCTGGATGCTGTGCGCGCTGATGGCGGTCGGCGGACTCTTCCACACCCCGGGCAACACCGCGCGCTACGTCCTGGTGCCGGATCTCGCCGGGCACGCCGGCACCACCCTGGCCCGCGCCGCCAGCCTCTTCGACGCCGTCTCGCGCGGCGCCCGGATGGTCGGGGCGGCACTGGCCGGCGTGCTGATCGCGCTCGTCGGCGCGCAGACCGTACTGCTGCTGGACGCGGCGACGTTCCTGACCTCCGCGCTGCTGATCGCGGCGGGCATCCGGGGGGTGCGCGCGGCCGAGCCCCGCAAGGCCGCGGCGCCGGTCTCGCTGCGCGCCTACCGCACCGAAATGCGCGAGGGCTTCACCTACTTGCTCGGCAACCGGCTGCTGCTGGCGGTCGTGGTGATGGTTCTGTTCATGAACGGCACCGACCAGGGCTGGAACGCCGTCCTGCTGCCGGTGCACGCCGCCGCCGAACTGGGCGGGGCCGGGGACATCGGCCTGCTCACCGCCCTGTTCGGCGCGGGCGGGCTGACCGGGGCGCTGCTGTACGGGGCGGTCGGGCACCGCTTCTCGCGACGGGCCGTGTTCACGGTGTGCGTGGTGCTGTGCGGCGCGCCCCGGTACGTGGTCGCGGCGCTGACCGGGACGACCCTGCCGCTCGCCGTGACCATGGCGTTGAGCGGGCTCGCGGGCGGGGTGCTGAACCCGATCCTGACGACGGTGATCTACGGAACGGTCCCCGACGAGCTGCGCAGCCGGGTCTCCGGAGTCCTCACGGCGGGCGGCGAACTGGCCATGCCGGTGGGCGGTCTCGCGGCAGGCCTGCTGGTGGAGAGCGCGGGCGTGCGGGGGGCGCTGCTGTCGATGGGCGGGGTGTACCTGCTGGCGACGCTGAGCCCGCTGGTCTTCCCGGCGTGGCGCACGATGGACGGGGCGGGGGCAGCTGCCGACCGTGCGTCCGGGCCGTCGCAGGCGCCCGAGGAGATCAGCAGCTCGGGACCTTGTGGCCCTGCTCCAGCGCCTTCAGCGAGGACACCGCGCTCTTCAGCGTCGTGACCGGGATCAGCCGCAGCCCCTTGGGGAGCTCGGCACGCGCCTCCCTGCACTCCGCCTTCGGCACCAGGAAGACGGTCGCCCCGTCGCGGCGTGCGGCCTGGGTCTTCAGCGACACCCCGCCGACCGCACCGACCTCGCCGTCCGCCTGGATCGTGCCCGTGCCCGCGACGGTGCGGCCGCCGGTGAGATCGCCGCCGGAGCCGTCGCCGTCGAGCTTGTCGACGATGCCGAGCGCGAAGAACAGGCCGGCGCTGGGGCCGCCCACATCGGCGAGGTGCAGGGTCACATCGACCGAGCCGGGCTTCTTCCCCAGGTAGTTCAGGGCGGCGTCGACCGCGGAGTCCTGCGACTTCCGCATGTCGTCGAGGTTGTGCTTCTCGATCTCCTTCTCGGAGCCGCCGCTCGGGTAGACGGACTCACGGGGCAGGACCGCCCGGTCCGTACGGAACCAGCTGTCGATCACATCACCGATACCGACGTCCGCGGTCGGCCCGGTCGCGACGATCGTCGTCATCCGCAGCTCGCCCTCGGTGGTCCGGGTCGGTGTGCCCTTGATGCTGATCACGGGCGTGCCGTGATCGCTCCCGAGCACATTCGCCGTCGAGCCGGGCTGCGCCAGGGTGAACGGCAGCGGCGCGAACGCGGCCACACCGAACAGGGCGAGGACGGGCAGGGCGCACAGAACGAGGGCACGGGGGCGCGAGAGACGAGTGAGCACCCGCCCAATCTAACCGCCCGGCCCGGACGCACGGGCCGGGCGCCCCGTACGCCGCGACCCCGGCCGTGATCCGCCGGACAGGCCCCGAGGGCGTCCCTACGGCGTCCGCCGGTTTCCCATCGACATGGCCAGGGCGACCACCCAGCCGATGAACGTCCAGCCCAGGAACAGATTGATCACGAACACCGAGCCGGTGTTCACCCCGCGCCCCGCGGCGATCATGAAGGGCAGGAAGTACACGACGATGCCCACGATGACGAGAAGCAGGAGAACAGAACCATCCATCGGAACCCCCCGGGAAGTCACGCGCTTCGGTCAAGGCGTGAGCCCCGAAAACATACGGTCCCACCGGGCGCCCGCGAAGACATGAACCGGCCAGAATCCGCCCCGGGTACCGGCCCACGACCGGCCCGCGGGCCCGTTGGGCCATCGGCGCTGCGGGCCCGATCGGTCCTCCGGCCTGATCCAAACGAGAGGCCCTAGCGGAGCGCGTCCGCCACTTCGCGGGCCGCGTCCACCACGCGGGGCCCGACGCGCTCGGGTACGGAGTCCGCGAGCATCACCACGCCCACGCTGCCCTCGACCCCGGTCACCCCCACCAGCGCCGCCGCGGCCCCGCTCGCCCCGGCCTCCAGCTCGCCGTGGGTGAGGGTGAAGGCGGTCTCGCCGACCGGTTTCTGGCGGGCGGCGAGGATCGCCCGGCCCGCGGCGCCCCGGTCCAGCGGGTGGCGGAAACCGGCCCGGTAGGCCACGTGGTAATCGGTCCAGGTCGGCTCGACGACCGCGACGGCCAGCGCGTCGCTGCCGTCGACCAGCGTGAGGTGGGCAGTGGCCCCGATGTCCTCGGCGAGCGACCGCAGCGCGGGCAGCGCGGCCTCGCGCACGAGCGGATGCACCTGGCGGCCCAGGCGCAGCACGCCCAGGCCCACCCTGGCCCGGCCACCCAAGTCACGGCGCACCAGGGCGTGTTGCTCCAGGGTGGCGAGCAGGCGGTAGACCACGGTCCGGTTGACCCCGAGTTTGTTGGACAACTCGGTGACGGTCAGACCGTGGTCGGTGTCGGCAAGCAGTTTGAGGACCCTCAGGCCCCGGTCGAGCGTCTGGGAGGTTTCCGCGGTCACGACGCCCTCTCCTCTTTGATGAGCGGCAGCGGCTGGTTCCCACGGAATGTGCGCCGCCGGTCCCAGCGGCGACGCACGGAGAGGCCGCCGGCCTAACCAGGCACCGGCTGCGCCCCGGAGCGGCTCTGCCACGGGGCGTTCATTTTTTGGGACAGTAGCGAGCGAGTCCGCTCAGCGGAAGGCCTCGTCCAGAATCCGGGCGTCGCCGGAACGGGAGTTGGCTTGAAGCAGCATAAGTGCCGGTCAGCGCGGCGTCGGCCGGATCCCGGAGGTCTACGCGCGTCCAGGTCGGCCGACGCCTTCACGGCACTTCACGCACCGGAAGTGAACTGCCGTTAACTCACGGTGAATGTCTGCTGCACAATTTTTCCGTTCACGAGCACCTCGCAGGCCCGGATCGACTTCGTCGCCGGGTCACGGACGGTGAAGTCGAGGGCGAAAGTGCCGTCGAGTCCGACGACCCGGGTGACGTACGGGTCGGCGGTCTGCTTCCCGTCGGCGGTGCGGCCCGTCACCGAGACCGTGGCGACGGGGGCGAATCCCCGTCCGGTCACCTGGACCGCCGTGCCGACGGGCCCCTCGGGCGGTGAGAGCGCGAAGGACGGTCCGGCGGGTGCGGTGCCGTCCTGGACGGTGAACGCCGCTGTCTCGGTGCGCGGGTTGACGAGTACCTCCCGGACCCGGATGGCGACGGTGTCGGCGGCGTTGACCGTGAAGGTCTGCGAGAACGCCCCGTCCAGCCCCACCACCTTGGTCTTCGCCGGGTCGGACGTCTGCGAGCCGTCGGCCCGCAGCCCGACGATGGACACGGTCGCGACCTTCGCGAAGCCCTGCCCGACGACGGTGACCGCCGTGCCCTTCGGTCCGGCCGAGGGGGTGAGCACGATGAAGGACGGGGCGACGGTCAGCGGCGTGAGGGCCTGCGCTCCCCCGGCGGTGACCCGGAGCGCGTACACGGCACGCGGGGTGGATCCGGCCACGGTGACCGTGCCGGCGAGCATCCCGTCGGCGCCGATCCGGAGGGTGGAGCCGCTGATCCGGGCACTGTCGCAGGAGCCGCCGTCGGCGGAGCAGAGCGCGGCGGTGGGCGTGGTGCCGGACGGCCAGTCACCGCCGGAGAGGGCGATCGTCCCGCCCGGCTTGACCTTCGCCGCACCCGCGGAGAGCGTCGCGGAGGCGTCGGTCACGGTGAACGGCGTGGTGAGCACAGTGGCCGGATCGTTGCCCTCGTCGACCTGGATGGCGGCGATGGCCGGGTCGGAGACGGTGAACTCGGCGCTGAACGTGCCGTCGGAGGTGCTCTTCACATAGACGGCGGTGTCGTCGAGCGTCGCCCCGCTCGCGTCCAGGCCGACGGTGTTGATCCACCGGTCCTGGAAGTAGTTGCTGCCGGTGACGGAGATGACGCTGCCGACCGGCGCACCGGAGCGGGAGAGCGCGATGGCCCGCGGCCCGGTGGGGACGAAGGCCTTGACCGTCAGGGGCGCGGTCGCCTCCTTCGTACCGTCACCGACCTTCACCAGGTACGAGCCGTCGGGCACGGCGCCGGCGGCGGCGAGCACCGCGTTGCCGCTCAATTCCCCGGAGCCGCTGATGGAGAGGGTGCTGGAGACGAACTTCGCGGGATCGCAGCCGCCGCCGTCCGCCGCGCACAGCGACGGTACGGGGGTGGCGCCCGCGGTCCACAGGCTGCCGGAGAGGGTGACGGCGGTGGACGGCCGGACGGCGCCGGCGGGCGCGGTCAGGGTGGCCGGGTGGCCCGCGGTGCCCTCGGCGGTCACCGTGCCGATGGAGCCGCCGCCGCTCACCACGTCGCACGGGGTCTCGTAGGTGGAGCCGAGCACCTTCGTACGCGTCAGATTGCGCACCGGGGTGAAGGAGATCGGGCCGCTCGCGGAGGCCGGGATGATGAAGTCGCCCTCGTACGGCGGGATTTCGATGGGCTTGCCGGACGGGATGTCGAGGTTGACCTGGGGTCCGGTGACGGTGACCGTGCCGGTGGCACCGCCGGACATGGCGAGGTCGATGCTGGGAGTGGTGGGTACGTCGCTCAGGCTGAGGCCGCTGGTGGCGGGGGACGGGCCGAGGGTGACCTTGGCGTGGACCTTGCCGCCCGGGTCGACGATCGACGGCGACAGGTCGACGCTCATCTGCTGCGGCCCGGTCGCCTCGCCCTGACCGGCGGGCAGGGTGCAGTGGACGGTCGGGGTGACGGTGCCGGCCTGGGCGGCGGGTGCGAGTACGAAGGTGCCGCCGGTCCAGACGAGCACGGCCCCGGCGGTGAGGGCCACGGCACGGCGTAACACCGCACCCGGTCTTCCGGTTCTTCTCGATTGCCGAGCGGGCATGTCGCTCCTCCATGGGTGTCGTCCGCGGCCGGGACACGGCTGCGGGAATTCTCCGAATTCGGAATGGCGACGCCCGCCCGCTCCGATGCGAAATGGAGCGGGCGGGCGCCTCCGGAATTATTCGTTTCCGTGCTCAGAGAAGGGTCAGGGTGAGAGTCGCGCTGTAATCTCCGGGCCGGGTGGATCCGGGAACGGTGAGGGTGAGATCGGCATCGGCGTCGAACCGGCCGCCGGTGAACGGACGGGAGCCGTCCGGATCCATCCGGCAGAGGCTCGCCGCTCCGCTCCCGAGCGCCGCGGGCGATCCGGCCACCGGCACCCCCACGCTGCCGTTCTGCGCGGTGCACTTCGGCGTCCAGCGGACGGCGTCGGCCGGGATGGTGCCGCCGTCGGCGCTGGTGAAGCCGGTGAGGGTGGCGGTCAGGGACCAGCCGCTGTCGACGCCGCGGGCGTCCTCCACCTCGACCCGGTTGAGCCGGGAGCGCTGCACACCGCTGCCGGTGCCCAGGACCGTCGTGCCGAAGTCGACGGTGTCGCCGTCCTGGACCATGGACAGTGTCCCGGCCCTGACCGAGGTGTTCAGTGTCTGGTCGGCGCTGCCGCCTCCTCCCCCGCCGGTGGAGACGGTGAACGGGGCGGTCCGTACGGTCGCCGGGTCGTTGCCCTCGTCGGCCTGGACGGCGACGACGGCCTCGGAGACCACGGTGAACTCGACGGAGAAGGTGCCGTCCGAACCGCTCTTGACGTAGACCGCGCTGTCGTCGAGCCCGGTGCCCGAGGCATCGAGACCGATGACATTGATCCAGCGGTCCGGGTTGTAGTTCTTGCCGCTGACCGTGATCACACTGCCGACCGGCCCGCTGCTCTGCGACAGCGAGATCTCGCGGTCGCCGGCCGCGACGGCCCTGACGCTGAGCGGGGCCGTGGCCTCCTTCGTGCCGTCGTTGACCTTCACCTCGTACGTGCCGTCCGGCACCGCGCCGGCCTCCGCGAGGGTGGCCGTGCCGTTCAGCGTCCCGTCACCGCCGATGGTGAGCGTGTTGCTGCTGAACTTCAGCGGATCGCAGCCCCCTCCGCCCGCCGCGCAGAGCGAGGGCACCGGCGTACCGCCCGGAGTCCAGCCCGAACCCCCCAGCGTCACAGCGGTGTTGGGGCGCACGGGGTCGGCGGGCGCGCTCAGGGTGGCGGGCTCGGAGCCGGTGCCCTCCACCGTGACGGTGCCGATACCGGCGCCGCCGTCGACGACGTCGCAGGGCGTCTCGAAGACCGAGCCGAGCACCTTGGTCTGCGTCAGCGTACGGACCGGGGTGAAGGAGATGTCTCCGGAGGCGTTCGCGGGGACCAGGAAGTCGCCCTCGTACGGCGGGAGTTCGATGGGGGTGCCGGACGGGATGTCCATGGTGAACTCGGCGCCGCGCACGGTGACGGTTCCGGTCGCGCCGCCGGACATGGCGAAGTCGATGCTGGGGATGGTCGGCACGTCCTCCAGGGCGAGGCCGCTGGTGGCGGGGGACGGGCCCAGGGTGACCTCGGCGTGGACCTTGCCGCCCGGGGCGACGACCGCGGGCGACAGCTCGACGGTCATCTCCTGCGGCCCGGTCGCCTCGCCCTGGCCCGCGGGCAGGATGCAGTGGACGGTCGGGGTGACCGTACCGGCGACCCGCCCGCCGGCCGACGGTGCGGCCTGGGCGCTCGCCCCGGCGCAGCTCAGCGACATCACGAAGCAGGCAGCGAGCAACCCGGTCACACCGGGTCTTCGTCGTCGTATCACCAGACACCCCTCCATGGCCCATTGATTGCGCACATTGAGGAGGCCGGGTGCCAAGAAGTCAAGAGAGAACCGATTGATCCTTATCTGAAATGCCCGAAAAGCATTTCCATGGGAATTTCAAGTGCCTCTGCGGACATCTCTTGACTTCTCTGAAGATCACCGTTTCACTGCTGCCGACATGCCGGGCCCGGCACGCAGATCCACTTCTCCAGTTCTTCGGTGAATCTGCGGAATTCAGAACCGGAAGGAGTTCCCCCCGTCATGTCGTCGAATCGAAGACACATCCCCCTGGTGCTGGTCGCGGCCTGTTCCGTGGCCGGCGCACTCGCCCTGGCTCCGACGGCCCAGGCCGTGACTCCGCTCACCGCGACGGCCACGTACAACTGCGGCGCCTGGGGCAGCGGTCTCGCCACCCTGACCGCCGCCGACTCGGGCACGTCCAAGACCATCAAGATCACGTCCACCGCGATCACCATGCCGGCCGGTACCAGCGCCGACCCGAACAGCATCACGACGACGCTCAAGCTCACCAAGACCTCGGGCGGCGTCACCAGTCAGGTGCAGTTCTCCGGGAAGACCAACCCCGGCATGAGCGGCGGCAGCCCGATCACCCTGGGCCCGCTGAAGCTCACCTCCGGCACCCTGGCGGCGGGTGACAGCACGAACTCCGTGGTGCTGCCCGCTCCCCCGAGCGCCACCAACTGGTCACTGCAGATCGTGGCCTCGTCCCCGACCTCGGCCACGGTTCCGTGTGTGGCCACGACGAACCAGTCCGCGCCGTTCGTCTGGTAGCCGCGCGGATCGTCCGGTAGCCGCACGGATCCTCCAGCAGTCCGCACCGTTCGTCCGGCGGCCGCGTCGTTCCTCCGACAGTCGCGCCACCCTCATCCGCACGTACGACACCGGCCCGGGGCAAGGACCGCAGTCCCCGCCCCGGGCCGGCACCCGCATGCCCCCGTCGGCTCACGTCATACGGGTGGCCCACTCCTGGACCTTCTTGATCCGCTGCTGGATCTGCCCGGCCGTGGCCTCCGCGCTCGGCGGCCCGCCGCACACCCGCCGCAGCTCGGTGTGGATCACCCCGTGCGGCTTGCCGCTCTGGTGCGTGTAGGCCGAAACCATCGTGTTGAGCTGCTTGCGCAGCCCGAGCAGCTGCTTGTGCGTGACCACCGGCCGCGCCTCGGCCGGCTTCTCCAGCAGGTCGGCCTCTCCGGCCGGCTTCTGGCGGCTGTGCGCGATCTGCCGGGACTGCCGCTTCTGGAGCAGCAGCTGCACCTGGTCGGGCTCCAGCAGCCCGGGAATCCCCAGGTAGTCCTGCTCCTCCTCGCTGCCGGGATGCGCCTGCATGCCGAACTCGGCACCGTCGTACAGCACCCGGTCGAAGACCGCGTCGGATTCGAGGGCCTCGAAGGGCAGCTGCTCCTCGGTCTCCTCGTCCTCCAGCTTCTCGGCGTCGGCGAGGAGCTTGTCCTCCTCCGCGAACGGGTTCTCCTCGTCGCTGCCCTTCTTGGGCTTGTCGAGGACGTGGTCCCGCTCGACCTCCATCTCGTTGGCGAAGTCGAGCAGCATCGGAATGGTCGGTACGAAGACCGAGGCGGTCTCGCCACGCCTGCGCGAGCGCACGAAACGCCCGACGGCCTGCGCGAAGAACAGCGGCGTGGAGATGGTGGTGGCGTACACGCCGACGGCCAGGCGCGGCACGTCGACGCCCTCCGACACCATGCGCACCGCGACCATCCAGCGCGAGTCGTCCGCGCTGAACTGGTCGATCCTCTTCGATGCGGCCTTCTCGTCGGAGAGGACCACGGTGGCCTTCTCGCCGGTGACCCGCTTGAGGATCTTGGCGTACTCGCGCGCCGATTCCTGGTCGGTGGCGATGACCAGCCCGCCCGCGTCCGGAATGCCCTTGCGGACCTCGGTCAGCCGCTTGTCGGCGGCGCTCAGCACATTGGGGATCCACTCGCCGGTGGGCGACAGGGCGGTGCGCCAGGCCTGCCCGATGGCGTCCTTGGTCATCGGCTCGCCGAGCCGGGCGGCGATCTCGTCACCGGCCTTGGTGCGCCAGCGCATGTTGCCGCTGTAGCTGAGGAAGATCACGGGCCGGACGACGCCGTCGGCGAGCGCGTTGCCGTAGCCGTAGGTGTAGTCGGCCGAGGAGCGCCGGATGCCGTCGTTGCCCTCCTCGTACACGACGAAGGGGATCGGGTTGGTGTCGGACCGGAACGGCGTACCGGTGAGCGCGAGCCGCCGGGTGGCCGGGTCGAACGCCTCCTGGCACGCCTCGCCCCAGGACTTCGAGTCACCGGCGTGGTGGATCTCGTCGAGGATGACGAGGGTCTTGCGCTGCTCGCAGCGGTTGCGGTGCAGCATCGGCCGCACGCCGACGCCCGCGTAGGTGACCGCGACGCCGTCGTACTCCTTGCTGAGCGGGCCCGCGCTGTAGTCGGGGTCGAGCTTGATCCCTATCCGGGCCGCTGCCTCGGCCCACTGCTTCTTCAGGTGCTCGGTCGGCGCGACGACGGTGACCTGCTGCACGACATGGTGGTGCAGCAGCCATGACGCGAGGGTCAGCGCGAAGGTGGTCTTCCCCGCGCCGGGGGTGGCGACCGCGAGGAAGTCGCGCGGCTGCTCCTGGATGTACTTCTCCATGGCGCCCTGCTGCCAGGCTCGCAGCTTGCCGGCCGTGCCCCAGGGGGCGCGGCCGGGGAAGGCGGGTGAGAGGTGGTGGGAGGCGGTAGTAGTCACGGTCTCCGGTTCGGGTCTCTCGGGTACGTGGGGCGCTGTCCGCACGGCCGGGACGGACCCGCACGCGATACGACAACCGGGCCACCCTACCGGGGGGCGGCGCGTGCACCGCCTCGGACTACGCCGCCCCGCACGGAATTGCGATGGCTGTCACACGCCCTCGACGACCAGCTCGCGCAACCCCTGGGAGATGGCCTTCACCTCGTCCGTTTCGCCGGTGGCCACCGCGATGACCAGGCGTTCCGCAGCATCGATGTCCGGACGCAGATCCACCCCGTTCATGGCCAGAAAGGTCACGCACGACAGCCAGGCCGTGCGCTTGTTGCCGTCGAAGAACGGGTGATTGATCGCCAAGGACTGAAGGAGCGCGGCCGCCTTGTCGATCACGTCCGGGTACGCCTCCTCGCCGAACATGGCCGCGGACGGACGGTGCGCCGCCGATTCGAGGAGCCCGGCGTCGCGCACGACGATTTGCATGTCCGAGCAGGCGTGTTCGGCGATGACGAGGACGTCCTCGGAGCTCAGGTAGACGCAGGTCACTTGAGCCGCTCCATGAGCTCGCCCCACTTGGCCGCCTGCTCCTTGGCCGTCTTGCGGACGATGGCCTGCTGAGCGGTCCTGGCCAGGTAGTCGTCCACGGCTTGGAGCAGTATCGCGTGCATGCTGGTCCCCTCCTGCTCTGCACGCTGCTTGAGGGCTTCGGTCTGGTCGTCACGAAGACGCAGGTTCATGGCCATACCAAAACGGTACCACCGGATGGGGCCAGACTGGTACCAGCTACCGGGTCCGCACCCGCGCAGCCACCCACGCCCCCGTCAGCGCCACCCCCGCCATCGGCAGGAAGACCACCGCGAACGCACCCGGATGGGACCCCGCGGCCCCCGCCCCCGCCGCGTCGTGCACGGCCCCCACCGCACCGCCGCCGAGCGCGGCGAAGGCCGCTCCGCCCGCGGCGAGCAGCAGTACGTTCGAGAGCCCGTCGGAGATCTGGAGGGCGGCCGAGTTCGCCCCCGCCTCCTCCGGCGCCGACAGCTTCAGCAGCAGCACGCTCGTCGACGCGATCACCACGCCCATGCCGAAGCACCCGAAGGCCCAGGCCACGGCCACGGTCCAGACCGGAACCGAGTCGATCAGCACGGACGGCGCGGCCGCGATCGCCGCGGCGACCAGCACCATGCCGCCCACCATCATGCGCTCCCGGTACGGCTCCAGGCGCGGCCGGGACTGTACGTACGAACCGAGCGCCCAGGTACCGCCCCCGGCCGCGAGCGAGAACCCGGCCATCGTGGGGCTGAGCCCGCGCTGGGTGACCAGCATCAGCGGTACGAAGGACTCGGCGGCGATGAACGACCCGGCCGCCACCCCGCGCAGCAGCACCACCGAGGGCAGTCCGCGCGCCGCCCGGCCGGTCCCCGGGGGCAGCAGCCCCCGCACGGCGGGCACGAGCAGTGCGACACCCACG
The DNA here is from genome assembly GCF_053593015.1 of Streptomyces sp. NPDC002403. Taxonomy (NCBI): domain Bacteria; kingdom Bacillati; phylum Actinomycetota; class Actinomycetes; order Kitasatosporales; family Streptomycetaceae; genus Streptomyces; species Streptomyces sp. NPDC002403. The sequence goes on from NZ_JBSFBQ010000006.1 coordinate 213,155, forward strand.
GCGGCCGGCAGCAGCGCGAACCAGTCCAGCTCCTGCCCGGCGTACTGGAGCAGCGCCGCACCCAGCGAGATCCCGAGCGCGAGCATGATGCGCCGCCGGTCGTACGGCTCGACGGGCGCCGAGGGATCGGCCGGCCCGGACGCCCGCCGCCGGATCGCGGGCAGCGCGAGCGCCAGCGGGAACACCACGAGGACGGGGATGCCGGTGAAGACCCACCGCCACCCCAGGTGCTCGGTCACGCTCCCGGAGGCGAGCGGCCCGACGACCGACGGGATCACCCAGCTCGCGGCGAAGGCGGCCAGGATCGACGGCTGCAGCCGCTTCGGATAGGCCCGGCTGATCACCACGTACAACGCCACGATCACCAGCCCGCCGCCGAGCCCCTGCACGGCCCTCCCCGCGACGAAGACCCACATGCTCCCGGCGGTCCCGCAGAGCAGCAGCCCCGCGGCGAACGCGCTGATCCCGGTGGCGAGCGGCGCCAGCGGACCGCGCCGGTCCGCCCACTGCCCGGAGAGCACCATGGCGAAGAGGCTGGTCGTGAAGTACGCGGAGAACGCGAACGCGTACAGCGGGATGCCGTGCAGCTCACGCGCGGCGACCGGCATCGCGGTCCCCACGGCGGTCGCCTCGAAGGCGATCAGGAACACGACGGAGACGATGCCGACACTGAGCGCCCGGTAGGTCCGCCCTAGCACCCCTCCGGATTCGACGGACGACTCGGCCCCGTCGGGCACCTCCGCGTCGACGGCGGTGCCGGTCTCGACACCGGCGTCTCGTGGTTCCAGGGCACTCATGAGCCCAAGAGTAAGGGGCAAGATCTCATCTGAGCCCTGTCGCGAGACGGTCCTCCGGTCCTCCGTTGGTCGTAGGACCACGCCACCGATCGTGAACGCGGTATGGCAGTCGCATTGCACCCCGCCCCGCACTCTTGAGCGTCCGGGACACCCGGCCCTACGGTCGGACCACGACGAGGAACACACGGCCGTGTGCCCGAGTGGTTCAGGGGCTCGACTGCAACTCGAGTTACACCGGTTCGAATCCGGTCACGGCCTCCGTGCGACGTACGGAAGCGAGCGCGCCCTCACCTCGGTGAACCGGGGCGACCGCTTCCGTACGTCATGCAAAGGCCCGACGAATCAGAGTCAGCCGGCCACGGCTTCCTCGCTCAGCGCTTCCTTCACCATCTCCCGCACCTGCGCCTCGTCCTCCTTGCTGAGCGAGGTCTGCACGAGCTGCCCGCCGAACTTGGCGATCTCGGGGACGACCCGGTCCCGGGCGGCCGTCTTCACGAGCACGAAGACGGCGGCGGCACCGGGCCGGAGGTTGGCGCTGAGCTCCTTCATGAAGTTGTCGTCGACACCCGTGTCGACGGCGGCCCCGCCGACGGCACCGGCCGCGGCACCCACCGCGGCACCGAGGAACGGCACGAGGAAGAGCAGCCCGATGACGCTCCCCCACAGCGCGCCGCCCACGGCACCGTTCCCGACGTGGTTGACGGCCTGATGCAGCTTGATCTTGCCGTCCTTCTCACGCCGCTCGACGACGACGATGTCCTCCAGCTCGACGAGGTGCTCACGGTTCATGGACAGGAGCTTGTCCCGGACCTGGTCGGCGGTGGCGAGATCGTCGTAGGCGATGACGAACAGATTGCTCATACGGCTGACTCCTCCTAGTTGGGGCGCTACCGCCCCAACTATAGAAATCAATGCGAAATAGGGCATTTCGACGAATGCTTCACCCCGCCGTCTGCCGCCCCGATACCCGTCCGTCAGCCCGAGGCCGCACCGTCCACCACCACTCGCGCCCGATCGAGCCCCGCGAGAACCGCGTCCACCGACTGCTCCACGGTCTGCCCGGTCGTGTCCAGCCAGAGCCCGATCCGCGGCGTCTCCTCCCGCAGCACCCGGTCCAGCGACTCCACGGTCCATCCGGCCCCGTACCCGCTCTTGCCCCGCCCGGCCTCCCGCTCGGCAACGGCACGCGGCCCGGGAGCGAGCACGACGACGTACAACGGCCGCGTCCGTACGAGCTCGACGTACCCGGCCAGTTCCTCCCCCAGCACCACGTCCTGAACGACAGCGGTCCAGCCCTCATCCGCGTAGGTGTCGGCCGTCATCGCGGACAGCCGGTACCGGAGCCGCAGTTGAGCCGCGGCCTCCTCGTACGCCCCCGGCACCATCTCGGCCCGCCCGGACACCACCATCCGCCGGAAGACGTCCCCCCGCACATGAACGGCCCTCGGCAACCGCTCGGCGAGGGCCTGGGCAACGGTGGACTTCCCGGAGGCCATCACCCCGGTGATGAGAACAACGGCAGCCCCGGGCACTCCGCAACCCGAGGCCTGCCCTCCTTCCCCTTCTCCGAACGCATCCACCATCACGTCACCTTCCACTCTTCTCTCCTGGGACACGGCACACCACGCTCCCCGCTCTACTGCCGAAACGGCCCGCCGGAGAACCAGAAATCACAACGCTCCTGCGGTCGCAATTCCTCCGCCCCTTCCCCGTATCGCTACGCCAACTCAAGGAATGGACACGCCTACCGAGTAGGTCCTTCGTAGGGCGGATTGGAACCGGGAGGAGCAACGGGAGGGGGGCCGAAAGACGGAGGCGCGGGTTGGCTCTGAGGCTGAGGAAGTGGTTGCTGGTACGGGTCGGGGTACGGGGGCTGATGCGGATACGCGGGCGGGACAGTTGCGGTACCGGACTCGCGGCGACGGGATCGGACAGCCTGGGCTGCCGTCACTGCGCCGATGAGCACAACCACGCCAGCGCCTAGTCCGACCCAGAGCCCCGTGTTCCCACTGCTGTCATTGGAGGCGGGGGCTGCTGCGGCCGGCTTGCCAGCGTCCGCAGAACCTCCGGCCGCCTTGGAAGGCTTGGAGGAAGGGCTGGGGCTAGGGATCTCGGCTGCCGCGAGGTCGGGGAGCGGGTACACATCGGGCGGGCCGGGGTCGCCGGGAGTTTTCAGGGCGATGCGGGGGCGGATGATCCCGTAGCCGATGTAGTCCGTGCGCTCGTCGCCACTGATCGGGCCGCCGGCCGTGTTGAGCATGACACGCAGAACCTGGTTGTTCGTCCAGTGGGGGTGCTCGGACCAGATCAGGGCGGCGGATGCAGAAACGATGGCGGTGGCATCACTGGTACCACTGGTCTTGCACAGCTGAGTACCCCCACTGCAGGTGTGGACCATGTCCACACCGGGGGCGGCCAGGTCGACCTGCGGACCGTACTGAGAGGACTTGGCCCTCTTGAGGTCCCTCCCTACCGCACCAACACCGACGACACCAGGAGTTCCGGCCGGGTACTCGATCGCGTTTCCCTCATCAGCGCTGTTGCCTGCGGCGGCGAAAACGAGCGACCCTTTGCTCAGGGCATACTTCACGGCGTCCGTGAGACGTTGCGATCCCACATTGTTACCGAGAGAGACATTAATTACCTTGGCGCCGTTGTCAGCCGCAAAACGAATCCCTGTGGACAAGTCGTCGTTGAAATTCTTGTCCGCTGTCGCCCCATTGACTTTTCCGAAGTTGTCCCTCACACGAATGGGGAGAATCTTGCTTGACGGCGCTAGCCCAAAGGAACCTCCCCCGCCACCGGAGTCGCCCGTCCCCGCGATGAGGCCGGCCATCCCGGTCCCGTGATTATCATAATCGGTGTGCTCATTGCCTGGAGAGTCTGCTGCCAGGTCTTCCCCTTCGAGTACACGCCCTCGGAGATCTGGGGTTGACGCATCGACACCTGTATCAATAACGGCGACGGTAACGTTTTCTCCCGTACTCGACGCCCACATCTGGTCGGCCTTCATCACGTCCAGGTGCCACTGCCTCGCACGAACAGAATCCGCGGACACAGGGTTGGCGCCCACCAGCAGCGACGCCGCTACCACGGATACGACGGTTCCACGACGGATGACCGCTGCACTGCTGGTACGCATCCAATTCCCTCTGTCTGTTTTCCTGCTGCTCAGTCGATCACTGGTGGGACAACCCGTCGGCTGCCCTGCTGCCACGTCTCTTCGTCCTCGACGAGATAGTCCAGCCGTTCACGGTCGTCACGGCGCGGCCCCCCGGCACGCTGAGGGGTCGCGGCTACCCCCCGCCCCGCCTGACCGCCCGCGCCCCGCACCAAGCCGGTGCCTCCAGGAGTGAACGGGTGTGCCGATGTCCGCCCTGGCTGCTGTGGACGACCTCCCACCGTGCCCCCGGTCTCCCCGGCAAGTCGGCGACCACCCACGATTCCGCTCTGGCCACCGCTCCCGACTCCGCCCATTCCCGCGCCGTGCCCCATCGCTCCACGGCCGGTCTGTGTGCCTTCGCCACCGATCACGGTGCCACGAGGAAGCCCTCCCCCAGGCCGCCCGGACGTCTGCGCGGCCGGGCGGCCGCCGACGATCTCACCGTTTCGGGACGGGCGATCGATCGGGCCCACCCCCGTATTCCCGTTGCCCGGAAGCATCGGTGGACGGGGGATCCCAGTCGTCCTCCCGCCGGTGTTCGTCGACTGAGGCCCTCCACCAATGACGGGCGGCAGAACGGCAGGCGTGGTGAAGAATGCATCGGGTTTACCCGGCCCGGGAGTTATGGACGGACCCAGCGCAGGATTTGACGGAGCCATCGTTGGCAGCGTCTCAACACTGTCGATCTCCATGTCCACCGGCGACCGCACCACGTCGGCGGCCGGAGCCGTCACGCTCGCATACGTGGACGACGGCGTTGTCACGCTGCTCACCGCTCCGTGACCGTCCACAGACGTCGAGGAGCTCCCGACATAGGCACCGGCAACTCCCGCCACCCCTTCGCCGGAGATGCGTTCGCTGGTGTCGCTCCGCTTGGCCCGTGTGTCCTCCGGCGCGATCACCTGCGGCGGCGGCGGAAACTCGGGCTTCTCCAGCTTGCCAAAGCCCTCGACCGACTGAGAGTACGTCTGGGAAAGCTTTCTCATCTCCGCAGCTGCCGCCTCCCGCTCCTCGGTCAGCTTCCGCACCAGAGCCGTGGCATCCGGATCGCCAGAGGCTTGGAGGGCAGCCTTCATGCTCGCCTCCGGATCCCCCTCGGGGCGAGGCATCGCTGCCTTGGCCAGGGCGATCGCGTCAGCAGCGTCGCTCAGATGCGTCGATGCCCCCCTACTGTAGAGACCGAGACGCAGCGTCGCATTGGCCAGGTCGGCGCTCCAGGTACGGAACGACTCTGCACCCTGTCCCTTCCATTCCACCATCTGTGGACGGATCTTCAGTTCCTCACCGATCTTGTCGATCTCCTTCGCGGCGCTCTCCAAGCGATCAGCCACAGCCTTGACGGCCTCGCTGTTGGCCTGATCCAGCCACGCAACCAACTGCACGTGGGACATGCCCTCGAACGATGTCGTGCTCATCCCGCTCCCCCGTTCATACCAGCGATCGCCAAGTGATCCTCATCGCCGTCATGCAGATCCGGTCTCCTTCGTCGGCGACGGCTGAGGAGTCGTCGTAGGCTGCCCACCGCCCTGCTTGCCCTCGTTCGGAACCGGGTTGTACTCACCGTCGTAGTGCTCCTCCGCACCCCGCTTGATGGCGAGCATGCGGTCACGGATGTCATCGTCCAGGTTCTCGTAGCCTTTGTGCGCCGCCAGAACCGCGATACCCAAACCTTCTATGGAATCCGACAGCAGCTTCGAAAGGGTTTCCAGCTCCGTAATGACGTTCTGGTACGTGCTATACAAACCGGACGCCTCTGCCCACGCAGGATCGCCGAACTGAGTCTCACCGATGGCGACCTCGCCCAGTTTCTTCGCGTCTGCCGGTGAGGTCTTGAGGTCGTGGAGGAGGACGTCGATACGGTCGCGGAACTTCGTGAACGACGAAAGTTCAGTGACCAGTTCACCCGCAACGCCCGGGGAGATCGCCCCGGCTGCTCCTATCGCACCGATGACACCCCATGGGTACGCCGGCGATTCCGCCCCGGGATCGTTCTGTCCCACAGTGCCCCTCCCCCGTTCGGCAACAGCCTTCTGCCGCTTCGAGGTTCACCTTAGTCAGCAGTGGTGACACTGTGCACCTCCGGGTTGCATCTGCAACCCGGATCACGCCATCCGTACCGGGCTCAGGAGTTGGGTGCCGCCACCGCCGCCTGGGGTCTGATGGGGAGGCGGTTTATCGGGCGGCCGGTGGCGGCGCGTACGGCTGCGGCCACTGCTGCCGGGGACGTCACCACGGGGACCGCCGAGGCGGGCTTGGCGCCGAAGGGGGCGACCACGTCACGCTCTTCGATGAGTTTGACGATGCGAATTTCGGGTGCGTCCAGGGCGGTCGGGAGCGCGTAGCCCGTGAGGTCGGGGTGGCGGATCAGGCCGCGGGCGGTGCGGAGGTTCTCGGTGAGGGCGGCGCCGATGCCCTGGGTGATGCCGGCCTCGATACGGGTCGCCAGCTGGGACGGGTTGAGCACCCGGCCGACGTCCTGGGCGACCGCCATCTCCACGACCCGGACCGAGCCGAGTTCGATGTCGACGTCCACCACCGCGCGGACCGCGCAGAAGGCGAGGCCGACGAAGGCGTCGCCCTGGCCGGATTCGTCGAGGGGTTCGGTCGGGTGGGGGCGGCACTGGGCGGTGGCCCAGAGTTCCTTGCCGTCCATCGCTTCCGTGACCGTCGTGGACAGCACACCGTCGTACGAGGTGATCTTGCCGCCGGCGATCTGCAGCAGTTCGGTGGACATGCCGAACTTGTGGGCCAGGGGCTGCAGGAGCTGGGTGCGGACCATTTTGGCGGCGCGTTCCACCGCTCCGGCCGACACCCAGGTGTGGCGGCCGTGTGTCGCCGGACCGGCCGGGGGCTGGTCGGTGTCGACGGCCGCCACGTGGACCTCTTCGATGCCCAGGGTCTCCTGGACGACCTGGCGGGCGAGGGTCGAGAAGCCCTGGCCCGTCTCGACCGCGGCGCAGATGACCGTGGCGATGCCGTCGTGGACCCTGACCGTGGCCGTGGAGACCTCGTCGGCGCCCTCCGCGCCGAGCATGTGGACCATGCCGAGCCCGTAGCCGACCCCCCGGCGCACCGCACCCGGTTCGCCCGCTCCCTCGGGGCCGCCGGGGAGCAGCCAGTCGTCCTCCGGGGCGTCCTTGGGGAGAGCGGGGAGGGGGAAGTCCCGCACGGAGGTGAGGAGTTCGGAGACGGGTGCGGGGCAGGTCACCGTCTGGCCGGTGGGCAGGATGTCGCCGGTGGACAGGGCGTTGCGCAGCCGCAGTTCGACCGGGTCGATGCCGAGCTTGGCGGCCAGCTTGTCCATCTGGCCCTCGTACGCCGCGCAGACCTGCATCGCACCCTCGCCGCGCACATGGCCCGACGGCGGGTTGTTCGTACGGACGGCCCAGCCCTCGATGAACGCGTGCGGGACGACGTACGGGCCGCAGGCGAACGCGACAGCCGCGGCCAGCGACTCGGACGAGGATTCGGCGTAGGCGCCCGCGTCGAGCAGGATCTGCGCCTCGACCTTCACCAGCCGCCCTTCGGCGTCGGCGTGGTGGCGGTAGCGCAGCAGCGTCGGGTGGCGGTGGGAGTGGCCGAGGAAGGACTCCTCGCGGGTGGCGGTCAGCTTGACCGGGCAGCCGGTGCGCAGGGCGAGCAGGCCGAGCGGAAGCTGGAAGCCGGGGTCCTCGCGGTCGCCGGTCGCGCCGGGGACACCCGTGACGACGACCTTCACCCGCTCCGGTTCGAGGCCGAAGCAGGCGGCGGCGAGATCGCGGTCGGTGTGCGGGTCGGTGGAGGCGGTGTAGATCTCCACTCCGCCGTCGGGGCGGGGCACGGCGAGGCCGGCCTCGGCGCCGATCGGTGCCGGGTCCTGACGGCCGATGCGGTACAGACCCTCGACGACGACCTCGCCGGTGACGTCCGGGTCCCCGTAGCGCAGCGGGATGTGGCGGATCAGATTGCCGTCGGGGTGCAGCGGTTCGGCGGCGAAGGCCTTCTCCGGGTCGGTGACCGGTTCCAGGACCTCGTACTCGACGGCGATGGCCGCGGCAGCGAGCCTGGCCGTGTCGGGGTGGTCGGCGGCGACCGCGGCGATCGGCTCGCCGTGGTGGCGGACCAGGTCGGACGCGAAGACCGGGCGGTCGACGATCCTGCGGCCGTACGCGCGCTCCCCGGGGATGTCCTCGTGCGTGATGACGGCCCGTACCCCCGCCATCCCGGCGGCGGCCGAGGTGTCGATGGACAGGATCCTGGCGTGCGGGTGCGGGGAGCGGAGGACCGCTGCCCAGAGCAGGCCCTCGGCCCAGAGATCGGCCGCGTACGGGAAGGTGCCCTCGGTCTTGGCGCGCGCGTCGGCGGGCGGCAGCGAGACGCCGAGGCCGAGTGCGGGCGGCTCGGTGTCGGGGCCCTCCGTCACCGGGGTGGTGATCCGTGTGCTGGTCGCGTTGGCAGCGGTGGCTGCGTCGTTGCTCACGCCATGCCTCCGTCCTGCGGGTGCGACTGGACGCTACCGGCGCCGGGGGCCGCCTGGTGCGGGATGCGGGCCTCGTCGGGCTCCGGGGACGTGGAGTCCGACGAGGCTGGGTCGATGGTGGCCTCGCGGCCCGCGATGACCTCGTTGACGGCGTCGAGGACACCGCGGTAGCCGGAACAGCGGCAGAGGTTCCCGCAGAGCGCCTGACGCGTCTCCAGCTCACTGGGGGCGTGGTTGCCCTCCAGCAGGTCGTGGACGGTCATGGCCATGCCGGGGATGCAGAAGCCGCACTGGACGGCGCCGCACTTGGCGAGGGCACGCTGGACGTCGGACGGTTCGCCGTCCACGGCGAGGCCCTCGACCGTCCGGACCTCGCTGCCGGCCGCGGTCGCCGCGGGAACCAGGCAGGAGGCGACCAGCCGGCCGTCCACCTGGACGTTGCAAGCGCCGCACTCGCCCTGCGAGCAGCCGTCCTTGGCGCCGGCCAGGCCGAGGCGCTCGCGGAGCACGTAGAGGAGCGACTCGCCGATCCAGGCGTCGGTGACGGGGCGGTCGGTGCCGTTCACATGCAGGACGTAGGAGGCGGCGGGGTGCTCGTCCGGGAGGGCGAGCGGCTGGGGATCGGCGTCCGGCTGGGGATCGGTGGGCTGAACGGCGGCGTCCGGCCGGGCGTCGTCCGCCGGTTGGAGGTCGGCGGCCGGTGGGGCGTCCGGCGGCTCGGCGTCGGAAGACCCGGTGTCGGAAGCCTGCGCCTCCGGCGGTGCGGTGTCGGCCGGGGGGGCCGCTGCGGCCTCGTCGGCGACCACGGGCTGCGGGACGTCGGGCTCGGGCGTCCGGTCCGCGGCGTGCGGTTCGGGATCGGCCGCGGGCTCGGGCTCGGGCTCCGTCTGATGCTCGGAAGGTGCTTCGTCCGAAGCCGAGGCGTTGTCGGAGGGTGTCGCCGGTGCTTCCTCGGGAGCCGGCGCCTCCACGGGGGCCGATGCCTCCTCGGCCTCGGAAACGACCTCGGCGACCGGCTCGGGAACGGCCTCGGGTTCGGGCTCCGGAGCGGGCTCGGGCTCCGGAGTCGGCTGCTGCGTCGCCCACGGGGCGGGCGCACCACCCGGCAGCGTGGCCGGAGGGGTCCGGTCCCCGTACCACTGGGCGGCCAGGGCCGAGGCGGCGAATTCGCCGGACTCCTCAGGGAGATCACCGTCGGCGACGGGAATCGTCCACTGACCGGTGTGGCCCCCCTGGGTGGTGTGACTGGCGTGGTCGATGTGAGCGGCGTGGTCGACGTGGTCGACCTGACCCGCGTGCCCGGTCCGACCCGCGTGGTCGACCTGACCCGCGTGCCCGGTCTGACCCGTGTGGTCGACCTGGCCGGTGTGGACGCCGTACTCCGTGGACTCGGTGAAGTTCCACTGCCCCGTGGCCACCCCCTGCGTCTCCCCGTACTGCTGCTGCGGGTACGCGTCGTGAGAGGCCTGCGGGACCTGGGAGGCGTGAGGGGTCTGCGGGTACTCGTACTCGTAGTCGTACGGGCCCTGCTGCTGGTTCGGGTCCGGCCAGTGCACCGCCCCGGGTGCCGGCCGCTCCGCGCCCGTGCCGTGCTCCTGCCCGCCCTGCGTCTGCACGACCCAGCTGCCCGTGGCCGACGGGTCGAGCCCGGCCGCGGGCGTCAGCGGAAGGATCATCGGCGGTACGTAGCCCTGGCCGGGCGCGGCCAGCGGGATGTTCGCCAGGTCCTCCGGCGGCAGGTGGACGAAGGCGGTCGCGTCGGCGTCGTACTCGCCGCCCTGCGGCGTCGGCTGCCAGCTCCCGTGCTGCAGGTGCTCCTGCTGCCCGTGCTGATCGTTGCGGTCCTCGTTGCTCACGACAGTGCCCTCCCCAGCGCGCGTCGGGCCAGCGCGGCGACGGTCCGCCGCAGATGCAGTACGGCGGGGGGCAGCGGTGGTGCCTCTCCCCCGTCGGCGGGCGGTGCCTGGTCCGGGATGCAAGCCGCGGCGACGTACTCGCCGAAGGCGGCCAGCGCGTCGGGGGCCAGGCCGCGTTCGCCGTCCCAGTCGATCAGTGAGGCGATCCAGCGCTCGGCCTCCAGCGGCCGCAGCGGCATCGGCGCGATGGCCCCGACCGCGCAGCGCACCCCGCGCCGGGCCGGGTCGAGGACGATCGCGACGGACGCGGTGGCGCGGCCGGGGCCGGTGCGGCCGGTGGCCTTCAGGAAGACCTGGGGGGCGTGCAGCAGCGGTACCCGGACGAAGCCGATCAGCTCGGCGGGTTCGAGCATGTCGCGGCCGGCCAGCAGGTGCGAGACCGGGATCTCGCGGCGGGCGCCGTCCGGGCCCGCGATGACCAGTTCGGCCTCCAGCGCGGCGAGCACCGGCAGGGCGTCGCCGGTCGGGGCCGCGGTGGCGATGTTGCCGCCGAGCGTTCCGGCGTTGCGGATCTGGGGCGGGCCCGCGGCGCGTGCCGACGCGGCCAGGGCGGGGATGAGGGCGGCGAAGTCGGGCCGTCCCATGCGTGCGTGGGTGAGTCCGGCGCCGAGCAGGGCGTGGCCGTCCTGGTAGTGCCAGCCGCGCAGCTCGCTGATCCGGCCCAGGCCGACCAGGCCCGAGGGGCGCAGCAGCCCCTTGTTGACGGCTGACATGAGGTCCGTGCCGCCTGCCACGGGAACGGCGGCGGGCATGGCGCCGAGCGCCGCCACGGCCTCGTCGAGCGAGGCCGGCAACGTCACGGACTGCGTCGCCTGCGGTGCGTGCGTGGTCAACCCAGCTGCCCCTTCCCGGTGTCCCGGCTGTCCGGCTGTTTCGCCGTACGGTACGTGCTCAAAGCCTGGACGTGGCAACTCTGGCACATCTTCGGATCGGACCGACGCGAGGGTCCACGAAGGACGTATCCATCCCTGATCAGGGGAATGTTCCTGTTTCGGAATGCTTCGACCTGCTTCGGCATCGAGTGTGAATTGCGACTCTTCACCATGCCTTGCCGTCGATTGTTCCTCTTGTTCCTCCTGCTCCTCCGTGCTGCTCTGCCGCGCGGCGGACGCGGCCGGACGACACGGCCTGGTGCGGCGGCCGTTGCGGCAGGGCGAGTTCCGGACAAAAAACCGCCGGCCGGCACGCCCGTTTCGGGACGTGCCGGCCGGTGTCCGGTGCGGTCGGGATCACACGTTCGGGGGCACTCCGTCGATGGGCCGGCCCAGCACACCGGGGCGCTGCTGCCGGGGCAACGGGCCGCCCGGCGGCCGGTAGTCGACGCCGAGGGCGTCAAGTCGGGCGTAGTGCGTGGTCATCCGGCGCTCGAAGTCGGCGAAGTCCCGCTCGGCGGAGGCCGGCAGCGGTGACCAGGCGACCTCCGCGAACGCCGCCAGGCGCGGGAAGACCTGGTAGTCGATGCGGGCCCGGTTCTGCATCACCTCGGTCCAGACATTGGCCTGGGTGCCCAGGATGTGACGGGCCGCCTCCTCGGAGAGGCCCGCCGGTACGGGTTCGAAGCGGTAGACGTCCTCCAGGGTGCGGACGAAGCCGATGGGCATCGGCTCGTCGGGGCCGCCGTCCTGACGGTGGTCCAGGTACACATGCTGTTCGGGGCACATGACGACGTCGTGGCCGGCCTCGGCGGCGGCGATGCCTCCGCCGTAACCCCGCCAGGAGGACACGGCGGCGCCCGCCGGGAGGCCGCCCTCCAGGATCTCGTCCCAGCCGATCAGCCGGCGTCCGCGTGCGGTGAGCCAGGCGTCGAAGTGCCGGATGATCCAGGACTGCAGTGCGTCCTCGTTGGCCAGGCCGAATTCCTCGATCCGGGCCTGGGCGACCGGCGACTCCTTCCACTGCTCCTTGCGGCATTCGTCGCCGCCGATGTGGATGAACGGCGAGGTGGCGGCGGGGAAGAGGTCGAGGACCTCTTCGAGGACGTCCTCGAAGAAGCGCAGGGTGTTGTCGGTGGGGGCGAGTACGTTCGCGTTGATGCCCCAGGTGTCCCAGACGGAGAGGGCGGTGGTGTCGACGACGTCGGTGTTGCCCAGTTCGGGGTACGCGGCGATGGCGGCCTGCGAGTGGCCCGGGATGTCGATCTCGGGGACGACGCGGATGTGCCGCTCGGCGGCGTACGCGACGATCTCGCGGATGTCGTCCTGTGTGTAGTAGCCGCCGTGCGGGGTCTCGTCCCACAGCTCGGAGGCCCGGTGGCCGTGCTTCGTACGGGACCGCCAGGAGCCGATCTCGGTGAGCCGCGGGTAGCGCTTGATCTCGATGCGCCAGCCCTGGTCGTCGGTGAGGTGGAAGTGGAAGACGTTCAGCTTGTGCGCGGCGAGGAGGTCGAGATAGCGCAGGACGTCGTCCTTGGCCGTGAAGTGCCGCGCCACGTCGAGCATCATGCCGCGCCAGGCGAAGCGGGGGCCGTCCTCGATGTCCGTGGAGGGGATCGCGCGCCGCGCGCCGCGAGTGACGGGTGCGCGGCGGAAGGCCTCGGGGCCCAGGAGCTGACGGAGGGTCTGCGCGCCCCAGAAGACCCCGGCGGGGCTGCCGCCGGTGATCTCGACGCTTGTGCCGGTCCCGGTGCTCAGCCGGTAGCCCTCCGGCTCCAGTGCCGGGTCGATGCCGAGCCGGACGGTGTTCGTGGCGTGTTCGCCGCCCTCGGCGGCCGGCCGCGGGGCGAGCGGCAGGCCGAAGGCGGCGCCGAGCGTGGTGCGCAGCCAGCGTTCGGTGTTCTCCGTGCCGGGGGCCGCCGTGATGGTGGTGGACGGGTCGAACAGGAAGCCGGGCCGCCCTTCACCGCCCGCGCGCACGGGTGCCGGGACGAGGTGTGCGGGCGCCGGGGCCGGGGTCGGGTCCATGTCTTTGGCCGTGTCCATGGCGTCAGTCCTTTACCGCTCCGCCGAGTCCCGAGACCAGGCGGCGCTGTACGAGTACGAAGAAGACCAGTACGGGGATGGTCATCACCGTCGAGGCTGCCATGATCCCTCCCCAGTCGTTCTCATCGGGTTTGAAGAAGACCAGCAGCGCCATGGGAAGCGTCGACTGGGAGGTGTCGCTGATGATGAACGACTTCGCGAACAGGAAGTCGTTCCAGGTCGAGATGAACGAGAAGACGCTGGTCGCCACGAGGCCGGGGAAGACCAGCGGGAAGAGGATCTGCCACAGGAATCGGGTGCGGCTCGCCCCGTCGATGTACGCGGCCTCCTCCAGCGCCTCCGGGACGGCCTTCACGAAGCCGCGCAGCATCCAGATCGCGAAGGGCAGCGAGAAGGCGAGGTGCGGCAGGATCAGCGAGCCGAGCGTGTTCAGCTGGCCGAAGTCCCGCATGAGGAAGAACAGCGGGATGGTCAGTGCCTCGACCGGCACCATCTGCGCGACCAGGAACATGATCAGCAGTGTGGTGCGGAAGCGGAACCTGAACCGGGTGACCGCCGTCGCCGCCAGGAAGGCGATCAGCGCGGAGAGGACGACGACCGTTCCGGCGACGAGCAGGCTGTTGAGGAAGTACCGCCCGAAGTCGTTCTGTTCGAAGACCCTGCGGAACGAGTCGAGGGACGGCGACAGCGTCCACGGGCGGGGTTCGGCGGACTGGATCTCGCCCGCCGGTTTGAGGGCGGAGAGCACCATCCAGTAGAGCGGGAAGGCGACCGCGGCGGCGATCAGCAGGGCCGCGGCCTCGGCGGCCAGCCGGCCGGGCCGGCGGATGCGCAGCATGGTCCGTGCGCTCACAGTTCCTCCCCCTGGCGCCGCACCAGGCGCAGATAGACGAGCGTGACGGCCAGCAGGATCACCAGCATCACGACGCCGATCGCCGAGCCGAGGCTGTACTGCGAGGACGCGAACGCCTTCTGGTACGCGTACACGTTGAGCACCAGGTTCTGGCCGGCGATGCCGCCGCCGTTGGTCATGACGTAGATCTGGGTGAAGACCTTGAAGTCCCAGATGATCGACTGGATGGTCACGACGACGAGGATCGGCCGCAGCATCGGGGCCATGACCGACCGCCAGATCCGCCACTGCGAGGCACCGTCCAGCGCGGCCGCCTCCAGGACCTCGGTCGGGATCGCCCGGATGCCCGCGTACACCGTCACCATGACGAACGGGAACGAGCACCACAGGACTTCCAGGAGCACCAGCGCGAAGGCGCTGTAGCGCCCGTACGTCCAGGAGAAGTCGCCGAGCCCGAGCACCCGGTTGACCGGTCCGAAGTCCGGGTCGAAGAGGAACACCCAGACGGTGGACCCGGTGATCGCCGGGGTCGCCCAGGCGCCGAGCGCGGCCAGCATCAGCACGAGCCTCGGCAGGGCCCGGACACGGGTCAGCAGGACGGCGAGCGCGCAGCCGACCAGCAGGGTGGCCAGTACGCAGGCCGCGGCGAAGACCACGGTCGCCAGGAGCACCTGCCAGAACTGGCCGTCACCGAAGAGCGTCGCGTAGTTCCCGAAGCCCTGGAAGGTGGTCGGTTCACCGCCGCTGACCTGGGCCTGGGTGTACTCCAGGAAGGAGATCAGGCCGAGTTGGTAGATCGGGTAGACGAGCAGCCCGCCGAGGAGGACGAGTGCGGGCAGGAGATAGAGCCAGGGGGTCCAGCCGGAGCGGCGGGCGGACGGGGCCGGGCGGCGCCGCCGGAGCGGGCGGGTGGACGTACCGCCCGCTCCGGATGTGCCGGGCGCTTTGTACGCCGTACTGTTCGCGGCCATGATCAGCCCGCGTCGGCGAACGCGGCGTCCATCTTCTTCGCCGCGTCGTCCGAGGCCTTCGCCACGTCCTTGCGGCCGCTGACGATCTCCTGGAACATCGTCGGCAGGATCAGTGAGGAGTCGATCCCGCCCCAGCCCGGCGAGGCGGGGACGAACCTGGCGCCCGCGCCGAGCGTCCTGACGAACGGCTCGACGAACGGCTCCTTCTTCGCGGTCGCGGCCCGCACGTCGGTGTACGTCGGCAGGAAGCCCATCGCGTCGAACATCTTCGTCTGTGTCTGCTTGCCGGTCAGCGACTTCATCAGGTCCACGGCGAGGGTGCGGTGCGAACTGCTCTTCAGTACGCCGATGTTGTTCCCGCCCGCGAACGCGGGGGCGACCGAGCCCTCGGTGACACCGGGCAGCGGCACCACGGCGTACTTGCCCTTCACCGAACCCGCCTCGACGGCCGCGTGGCTGAAGTCGCCGCCGATCGCCATGGCGGCCTTGCCCGAGGCGAAGGCGGTGACGGTCGCGTTGCCGCCCATGGCCGCGCACTTGGCGGCCGGGCAGTTGTCGTCGCCGAAGAGCGAGGTGTATGCCTCGATGCCCTTGCGGGCCTTGTCGCTGTTGATGGCCGCCTTGTACGTACCGCCGTTCTCGTCGGCGAGTTCGCCGCCGGCCGCCCAGATGAAGGGCATCGCGCCGTAGGTGTACGCGCCGCCGACCGCCAGGCCGTACAGGTCCGGCTTCTTCTTGTGGATCTTCTTCGCGGTGGAGATCAGCTCGGCCTGGGTCTTGGGGGTCCCGATCCCCAGCTCCTCGAAGACGTCCGTGCGGTAGTACAGCGCCCGTACGCCGACGAAGAGCGGGGCTCCGTAGATCCTGCCGTCGACCGTCACGGACTGCTTGGCGGTCGGGTCGGTGTCCTTGGCCTCGTCCCAGGCGGCGAACTCGGCGCTCACATCGGCGAGTCCGCCGTCCTTGACGTATCCGGCGGTGTCGGTGTTGCCGTACTCGATGAGGTCCGGGGCGCTCTTCGGGTCGTTGAACGCCGCCTTGATGCGCTGGGCACGGGTGTCGACCGGTATGTACTCGATCTCGACCTCCGCGTCCTTGTGGGCCTTCTCGAAGTCGGCGACCGCCGCGTCGACGACCTGTTCCTTGGGCTTGTTGCCGACTTCCTGGAACAACCAGACCCTCAGCGTGCCGGTCTTCTCGTCCCCCTTGGCTCCGGTGTCGGAGGTCTGCGGCGCACAGCCGGTGGCGGTGAGACCCGCCAGCACAAGCGCCGCGGCCGGGGCGGCAATTCGGGCAGACAGCTTCATCCGGGATTCCCTACCGGTAGGCGTTGCAACATACGCAACGTGCGTTTCGTTCTGCACAACTGGCAGGAGAGTAGGTGCGCACGCAGACGCCGACAAGTGGTCTCTACCACTCTGTGACCCGGCGGAGCAGTCCGTGCAACGCGAAGGGCCCCTGGGGCGCGTGTCGAACGCGCGCCCCAGGGGCCCCGAGCAATGGTCGCCGGACGGCTCCGGCCCGCTTCCCGCTACTTCTTGTCCTTGCCGCCCTTGCCCTTGTCCTTGTCGCCACCGGCGCCCATGGACTCGTAGATCTCCTTGCACATGGGACAGACCGGGTACTTCTTGGGGTCGCGCCCCGGTACCCAGACCTTTCCGCACAGTGCGACCACGGGAGTGCCCTCCAGGGCACTCGCCATGATCTTGTCCTTCTGGACGTAGTGGGCGTAGCGCTCGTGGTCGCCGTCGCCGTTCGACACCTGCGGCGTCGGCTCCACGAGGGTTCCGGTACCTGCCCCGCGCTCGGGCTCGAGAGTGCTCATAACCGCCAAGGGTACCGACAGCCCGGAGCTTCAGTTCAGCGAAGGGTCGTCCGGATACGTGGCGATCATCGCCAGTTCGCTGCGCTGGCGGCGCAGGACCGCGCGCCAGAGGTGTTCCGGGCGCGGGGAGGAGACGTCCCCGGGTTCGGACTCGACCACGTACCAGGCGCCCTCGGTCAGTTCGGCCTCCAGCTGGCCGGGGCCCCAGCCCGCGTACCCGGCGAAGATCCGCAGCGAGCCGAGCGCCGCGGCCAGCAGCTCCGGCGGCGCCTCCAGGTCCACCAGGCCGATCGCCCCGTACACCCGGCGCCAGCCGAGCGGCCCCTCGTCGCCGGGGATGACGGCCACGCCGAGCGCCGAGTCGAGCGAGACCGGGCCGCCCTGGAAGACGACGTCCGGTTCGCCGGCCAGGCCCGCCCAGGGCATGAGGATGTCGCGGACGCCGACCGGGGTCGGGCGGTTCAGGACCACGCCGAGTGAGCCCTCCTCGTCGTGGTCGAGGAGCAGCACCACCGCGCGGTCGAAATTCGGGTCCGCGAGCGCGGGTGTGGCCACGAGCAGTCGCCCTGTGAGCGAGGACACCTCGGTCATGGCAGAAATGATCCCGCATCTTCGCTCCTCGCGGGGACCAAGTGGGCCGCCCGGTCGCCGGACGGGCCGCGGCGCAGCTCAGGGCGCACGGGTGCACGGGGAGCGCGCCTTGCGGAGGACCATGCGGACGGTAACCCTCCGCAAGACCGGGGAAGCAGAGCGTGTTGTGGCGGATTCATGACGTTCGTACACCCCCTCTTCTCTTACGGAATGGGGGCAGTGGGCCATTACTCTTTCGTTTGGCCCCTGCCCGACCACTCCGGAACGCGAGATTCATGACCGGCACAGACGATGTCCTGCTTGTCCACGGCGGAACCCCGCTGGAGGGCGAGATCCGCGTCAGAGGCGCCAAGAACCTGGTGCCGAAGGCGATGGTCGCCGCGCTGCTCGGCAGCGGGCCCAGCCGGCTGCGCAATGTGCCCGACATCCGCGACGTGCGGGTGGTCCGGGGGCTGCTCCAGCTGCACGGCGTGACGGTCCGGCCCGGTGACGAACCGGGCGAGCTGATTCTGGACCCGACCCATGTGGAGAGCGCGAACGTCGCCGACATCGATGCCCACGCGGGCTCGTCGCGCATCCCGATCCTCTTCTGCGGCCCGTTGCTGCACCGGCTCGGCCACGCCTTCATCCCGGGGCTCGGCGGCTGCGACATCGGCGGCCGGCCGATCGACTTCCACTTCGACGTGCTGCGGCAGTTCGGCGCGACCATCGAGAAGCGGGCGGACGGGCAGTACCTGGAGGCCCCGCAGCGGCTGCGGGGCACCAAGATCCGGCTGCCGTACCCGTCGGTGGGCTCCACCGAGCAGGTGCTGCTGACGGCGGTGCTCGCCGAGGGCGTCACCGAGCTGTCCAACGCGGCCGTGGAGCCGGAGATCGAGGACCTCATCTGCGTACTGCAGAAGATGGGCGCGATCATCTCGATGGACACCGACCGGACGATCCGGATCACCGGTGTCGACCGGCTGGACGGCTACACGCACCGGGCGATCCCGGACCGCCTGGAGGCGGCCTCCTGGGCGTCCGCGGCGCTGGCCACCGAGGGCAACATCTACGTACGCGGCGCACAGCAGCGCTCGATGATGACGTTCCTCAACACCTTCCGCCGGGTCGGCGGCGCCTTCGAGATCGACGACGAGGGCATCCGCTTCTGGCACCCGGGCGGCGCGCTGAACGCCATCGCCCTGGAGACGGACGTGCACCCCGGCTTCCAGACCGACTGGCAGCAGCCGCTGGTGGTGGCCCTGACGCAGGCCTCGGGCCTGTCCATCGTCCACGAGACGGTGTACGAGTCGCGGCTCGGCTTCACCTCCGCGCTGAACCAGATGGGCGCGCACATCCAGCTCTACCGCGAGTGCCTGGGCGGCTCCGACTGCCGCTTCGGCCAGCGCAACTTCCTCCACTCGGCGGTCGTGTCCGGCCCGACGCGGCTCCAGGGCGCGGATCTGGTCATCCCGGACCTGCGCGGCGGTTTCTCGTATCTGATCGCCGCACTGGCGGCGCAGGGCACGTCGCGGGTGCACGGCATCGACCTGATCAACCGCGGCTACGAGAACTTCATGGAGAAGCTGGAGAAGCTGGGCGCGAAGGTCGAGCTGCCGGGCGGGGCGCTGGTCTGAGACCGGGGCGCCGGACGGCTGCTGACGGGGGTTCGGGGCACTGCCCCGGGCCCCCGTTCCGCGTATTCGGGCTCCCGCTCCCCCGCCGGCCGGGGCCAGGTTCTCCCCTACCGGGCCGTAAAGGCCCAGAACGGGGCCTCTCGGGCCGGTACACCGAAGGGCGGTCACCCTGGTGGGGTGACCGCCCTTCGTCGCGCCTGTGGGGCTTACTTGCCCTTGGCGGCTTCCTTGAGCTTGGAGCCCGCGGAGACCTTCACGCTGTAGCCGGCCGGGATGTTGATCGGGTCGCCGGTCTGCGGGTTACGAGCGGTGCGAGCGGCACGGTGGGTGCGCTCGAAGGTCAGGAAGCCGGGGATGGTGACCTTCTCGTCGCCCTTGGCGACGATCTCACCGACGGTCTCGGCGAGCGCGGCCAGCACGGCGTCGGCGTCCTTGCGAGTCACCTCGGCGCGGTCGGCCAGGGCGGCCACCAGCTCACTGCGGTTCATGTTGTTACTCCCGTGTTCTTCTTGCCTGTGAGGCGTGAGATCGAAGCCGATGCTGCCAGGGCCCTCGGACAGTCCCCGGACCCGGGTCTGTCGTCAGACCCTCGCGCCCGATTACGCATCCTGCCCCCACCTGCGGCGGTAACGCCAATCCGGCACCCTCCGGAGTCACACGAAAAGCGCCACTGCCTCTTCGTGGTGACGTTCCGTCGACTCCCCGAAAACGTTCCGCAGCGGATGCGGGCCTTGGCGGGACGCGCCGCCCGCCCACCCTAAAGGGGCGTTTGGGGCACGGCGAACCGCGACGCGCCGTAGTCCGGACCGGCCCTGGTGTCTTTACGTCCGGACCGGGCCGGACCCCGCGGGGCCCGGCCCGGTCCGGACAGGAGGCCTCAGCCCTTCACGCCGCCGGCGGCCGCCTTCGCGGCGTCCCGGACGGCGCCGGCGACCGCGCCCGCGACCCGGTCGTTGAAGACCGAGGGGATGATGTAGTTCGCGTTCAGCTCGTCCTCGGCCACCACGTCGGCAAGCGCGCCCGCCGCGGCGAGCATCATCTCCGTGTTGACGGTGCGGGACTGGGCGTCCAGCAGACCGCGGAAGACGCCCGGGAAGACCAGCACGTTGTTGATCTGGTTCGGGAAGTCGGAGCGCCCGGTGGCGACAACTGCAGCCGTCTGACGTGCGATTGCCGGGTCCACCTCGGGGTCCGGGTTCGCGAGCGCGAACACGATCGCGCCCTCGGCCATGGCGGCGACATCGGCGCCGTCCAGCACGTTCGGGGCGGAGACGCCGATGAAGACGTCGGCGCCCGCGACGGCCTGCTTGAGGGTGCCGGTGACGGACTCCGGGTTGGTGTTGTCGGCGATCCAGCGCAGCGGCGAGTCGGCGTCGGCGGAGACCAGGTCCTCGCGGCCGGCGTGCACCACGCCGTGGATGTCGGCGACGACGGCGTGCTTGACGCCCGCGGCGATGAGGAGCTTCAGGATGGCCGTACCGGCCGCTCCGGCGCCGGACATGACGACCCGTACGTCCCCGATTCCCTTGCCCACCACGCGGAGCGCGTTGGTCAGCGCCGCCAGCACGACGATCGCGGTGCCGTGCTGGTCGTCGTGGAAGACCGGGATGTCCAGGGCCTCGCGCAGCCGGGCCTCGATCTCGAAGCAGCGCGGCGCGGAGATGTCCTCCAGGTTGATGCCCGCGAAGCCGGGGGCGATCGCCTTGACGATCTCGACGATGGCGTCGGTGTCCTGGGTGTCCAGGCAGATCGGCCAGGCGTCGATGTCGGCGAAGCGCTTGAAGAGGGCCGCCTTGCCCTCCATGACCGGCATGGCGGCCATCGGGCCGATGTTGCCGAGGCCGAGCACGGCGGAGCCGTCCGTCACGACCGCAACGGTGTTGCGCTTGATGGTGAGGCGGCGGGCGTCCTCGGGGTTCTCGGCGATGGCCATGCAGACCCGGGCCACGCCCGGGGTGTAGATCATCGAGAGGTCGTCACGGTTGCGGATGGGGTGCTTGGACGCCATCTCGATCTTGCCGCCGAGGTGCATCAGGAACGTACGGTCGGAGACCTTGCCCAGGACGACGCCCTCGATGTCGCGCAGACCCTCGACGATCTCGTCGGCGTGCGAGGTGGAGGTGGCCGCGATGGTGACGTCGATCCGCAGCTTCTCGTGACCGGAGGCGGTCACATCGAGGCCGGTGACCGATCCGCCGGAGGACTCCACGGCCGTGGTGAGCTGGGAGACCGCTGTGCCGCTCGCGGGCACCTCCAGCCTGACCGTCATCGAGTACGAGACGCTGGGCGCCGTTGCCATGGCCGAGTCCTTCGCTTTCCTTAGCTTCATTGCCGCGCGACCGGGGCGCTCGCCTCGGACACGCTTCCCGATCGTCGCACCTACTGGCCGGTAGCCGGTAATGACTGCCACTCTTCGGAAAGTAGTTTCCACCATACGAGATATGACCGCTTCAGCGGAACCCCCGAGCGGTCCCGGACACATCCGGTACCGGCCAGGTCCGTGAGATGGAGCACCTCCCGCGCGGGAACGGACTCCGCAAACAAGAACAGACCCGCGCCACCTGGAGGTGACGCGGGTCTGTCTTCTGGGTCGAGCGGCACCGACCCGCCATGCTCGCCTCGCGGCAAGTGGTCGCTCGTAGCGACGAAGGTTGGGCCCGGGGGCTTGGATCGAGCCGGTGCCGACACCAGGCTAACAAAGACCCCGAAGAAGTGATTCCCCGCAGCACAGGTTGACCCGGAAATCGGTCCGCCCCGCGGTCACCACCGCTTCCGCCCGGTTCCGGCTCAGTCCCTCAGCAGGTCCGGAACACCGTCCTCGTCGGGCAGGTCCCGCTCCCCCGAGACCACCGTGAGCTGCTGCGTCGCACGCGTCAACGCCACGTACAGCACCCGCAGCCCGGCCGGGGACTCGTCGGCGATCTCCGCGGGCGAGACGACCACCGTGGCGTCGTACTCCAGGCCCTTCGCCTCCAGGCTGCCCAGCGCCACCACCCGCTCGCCGAGCTCCGCGAGCCATTCGCGGGCCTGCGCCCGGCGGTTCATCGCGACGACCACGCCCACGGTGCCGTCGACCTCGGCGAGCAGCCGCCGCGCCTCCTCGCGCACCGAGGCGGCCAGATCGCCGTCCCGTACGGTCTCGAAGCGCGGCTTCACACCCGTGGAGCGGACCGCGGACGGTGACTCCATTCCGGGCATCGCCAGCGCCAGGACCTTCGAGGCCAGCTCAGCGATCTCCGCCGGGTTGCGGTAGTTGACGGTGAGGGTGAAGCGGCGGCGCGGGCGGTTGCCGAGCGCCTCGTCGCGCGCGCGGGCGGCCTCGTCCGGATCGGACCAGGAGGACTGCGCCGGGTCCCCGACGATCGTCCAGGTGGCGTGCCTGCCCCGGCGGCCGACCATCCGCCACTGCATGGGCGTGAGGTCCTGCGCCTCGTCGACGATGACATGGGCGTACTCCGTACGCTCCGCCGCCAGCCGTTCGGCGCGCTCGCGCTGGGTCTCCTCGCGCTGCGGCATCAGTTCCTCCAGACCGGTGAGCTGGTCCAGCGGGTCGAGCTCGCGCTTCTTCTTCGGCCGGTGCGGTGTGCCGAGCAGCGTCTGGAGCTCGTCGAGAACGGCCACGTCGTGCACGGACAGCGGCCCGTTCCCCTCGCGGTCGAGCCGCTTCAGGGAACGGGCGAGGCGGCGCACCTCGCCCTGGTTGAGGACCCGGCGGCCCCAGCGGCCGAGCCGCTTCTCGTCGGCCATCGCGGCGAGCACCCCGCGCGGGGTGAGCTCGGGCCACCAGGCGTTCAGGAAGTCGAGGAAGACCGTCTCGGTGGAGACGTCCTCGTCGAAGGAGGAGCGCAGTTCGGCGGCGAGTTCGGGGTCGGTGTAGCGGCCCCGGCCCGAGGACTTGTTCCACAGGGCGTCCAGGAGCATCCGGCGGGCGCGCGGGCGCAGCAGGTTGACCGGGGCGGTGCCGCCGAGGACGGACTGCCGGATGCGGTGCAGTTCGTCGGCGTTCAGCTCGACGCGGGCGCCGAACGCGACGACCCGCAGGCGGGTCGGGGTGGCCGGGGCTCCGGCTTCGTCCGCTTCGTCGCCGAAGGACAGCTGGCCGTCCCGGTCCGCCGTCCTGCGAGGGGTACCGGGCTGTTCCAGCGCGCCGCGGGAGGCCTTGCGCAGTACCTGGAGCATCCGCGAGGAGCCCTTGATCCGGGCGACGGCGGGCTCGTCGTAGGTGGTGGCGCCCTCCACACCGGCCGCCTCGTCGGAGAGCGAGCCGACGGCGCGGATCGCGACCTGCCCCTCCTCGCCCAGCGAGGGCAGCACGCCCTCGGTGTACGCGACCAGGAGCGGGGTCGGCGAGACGACGAGGATGCCGCCCGCGTAGCGCCGGCGGTCCTGGTAGAGGAGGTACGCGGCGCGGTGCAGGGCGACGGCCGTCTTGCCGGTGCCGGGGCCGCCGGAGACCTCGGTGACGGAGGCGGCGGGGGCCCGGATCACCAGGTCCTGTTCGGCCTGGATGGAGGAGACGATGTCCCGCATGGTGTGACTGCGGGCCTGGCCGAGCGCCGCCATCAGGGCGCCGTCGCCGATGACGGGCAGCTTGTCGCCGCCCAGGTACGCGGTCAGCTCGGGGCGCATCAGGTCGTCCTCGACGCCGAGGACCCGGCGGCCCTTGGAGCGGATGACCCGGCGTCGTACGACCCTGCCGGGCTCCTTCGGCGTCGACCGGTAGAACGGCGCGGCGGCCGGGGCGCGCCAGTCGATGACCAGCGGCGCGTAGTCCGAGTCGAGGACCCCGATCCGGCCGATGTGCAGCGTCTCCGCGATATCGGCCGTCAGGTCCTCGCGCACGGCGTCGTCGGCCGGTTCGACGGAGGTGTAGGCGCCGTCCGGGCCGCGTTCGCCGTCCTTGCCGAGCAGCAGGTCGATCCGTCCGAAGAGGAAGTCCTCGAACTCGCTGTTCAGCCGGTTGAGGTGGATTCCGGCCCGGAAGACCTGGGCGTCGCGCTCGGCGAGCGCTCCCGGGGTCCCGACCTGGCCGCGCTTGACGGCGTCATTCATGAGAAATTCCGCCTCGTGGATCTTCTCCTCAAGGCGGTGGTACACACGGTCGAGATGTTCCTGCTCGACACCGATTTCCCGGTCCCGCAACGAATCGACAGCGGCATCCTGCGCGGCCACCGAGGCCCCCTTCTGACGTGCATTGGGCAGCCGTCAACCTTATGCGAAGGGGGACCCGCCGCGCACCCGGCGCGCGTATCGAAATGGTCAGCCGCCGATCCCGGTCAGGCATCCACCTCGACCAGCCGCCTCCCGTCGGACGTACGCACCTCGAAGTGGTCGATGTCGCCCCGGTCCATGGCCGTGCCGCCCTGGACGTGGAGGGGGTGACGCGCGCCCGGGTACCGGGAGTCCTCGACGCCGTATCCCCCCTGCGGCACGGACCAGGAGGTGACGACTTCCTCCTCGCCGGTCTTCGACACCGCGATCAGGCTGCATTTCCGCGGGCCCGTGACGTTCCTGAGCTCCAGCACGGTGCTGGTGCCCCAGGGTTTTCCCGCCATGCCGATCGTGGCGTCGACCCCGGTGAGGGGGTCAGTGGCCCGCACCTCTTCGGGCATGCGGTCGGGGAGGGCGTCCTCGGCGGATCCGGTGGGGTACGGGCCGGCCGCCCGCGTCGACGGGCCGTCGTCGCCGCTCGCCAGGACCGCGAACACCGGGCCGCCGATGATCACCGCCACCGCCGCCGCCACCAGATACCCGGCCCGGCGCCTGCGCCGGGCCCGCGCGGCCGCCACCTCGCCGACCAGCCGCTCCAGCACGCGGGGGCCGGGCTGGTCCGGTACGTGCGGGACGAGGCGGGCGGCGGGCACGGCGGCCGGGGGCTCGGCGAGCGCCGCGAGCAGGGGTTCCAGGCCGGCCAGCTCGTCGAGCCGGCCGGCGCACGGCTCGCACTCGGCCAGGTGCGCCTCGAAGCCGGAGGCCTCGTCCTCGTCGAGGACCCCGAGGAGGTAGGCACCCGCGGCGTCGTGCCCGGAGGGGTCGTCGACGCGGTGGCGGCGGTGGGGGCCGCGGGGACGACGGGGCTCGCCGGGGCTGCGGGGGCGATCGGGGTCGCCTGGGCCGGAGGAGCCGAAGGGGTCGGCCGGGTCTGCGGGGCCGGAGCGGCCGGTCGGCCGGAGGCCGAAGGGCTCCCACTCGTGGTCGTCGTTCATGCCGTGATCCCCCTCTCCTCCAATGCGAGTTTCATCGAACGCAGTGCGTAGAAGACCCGGGACCGCACCGTCCCGCTCGGTATGCCCAGCACATCGGCCGCCTCACCGACCGTACGGCCCTTGAAGTACGTCTCGACCAGGGCTTCCCGGTGCGCGGGGGTCAGTTCGTCGAGCGCGTCGGAGAGCGTCATCAGCCAGAGCGCCCGGTCCATCTCGTCCTCGGCGGGCATGGCCTCCAGCGGCGACGGATCGACCTCGGGCGGCCGGGCCCGCCGGCTGCGGTGGCCGTCGATGACGATGCGCCGGGCGACCGTCACCAGCCAGGGGCGGACCGACCCGGTGGCGCCGCCCAGCCGCCCGGCGTTCTTCCAGGCGCGGATGAGCGTCTCCTGCACCACGTCCTCGGCGCGCTGACGGTCGCCGGCGACCAGGCGGAGCACGTACGCGAACAACGGCCCGGCGTGTTCGCGGTAGAGCGCCCGCATCAGCTCCTCGTCCGGGGCGCCGGAAGGCTCCGGCGGGGGTGCCGGGGGCGCGGGCGCCGGCGCCGACGGGGGCGGCCCGCCGCGATGCCGAGCCCTGTGCGGACGGTCGTCGGCCACGGCCGCATCCTTGCGCACCCGCACCTCCCGGTCGGCCCTGTGGAGCTCCTCGGTCATCGAATACGCGGGCGGACCGCGATCCGTTCAAACCGGCCCCGGATTCTTTACGACAGGCTCGCGTCCGGGACCGCGACGGCGCCCGCGACCGACACGGCCGCCACCCGGCGCCGGTGCCTGGCCACCCGCTCGCGGTTCCCGCACACCTCGCTGGAGCACCAGCGCCGCCGGTGTCCGCGTGAGGTGTCCAGGTAGAAGCGGCGGCAGTTGTCGGCCTCGCAGCGGCGGAGTCCGGCGCGTGCCACGGGGTCGGTGAGCAGCTCCACGGCATCGCGGGCGACGGCGGCGAGCAGCGCCCCGCACTCGGGGTCGGCGCTCAGCGCCCGCACCAGCTTGCCGCCCCTGCCCCGCACGGCCCGCAGCCCCGGTGGCGCCCCGGCGGCGAGCTCGTTGACCCGGTCCAGGGCGTTCCCGGCCCCGCCGCCGCCGAGCTCGGCCGTCAGCAGCCGGTCGACACCGCTCCGCAGCTGCCGGAAGCGCGCCACCCAGGTCTCGTCCACGGCGTCGAGCCGGGTGCCGCCCGGTACGAGTCCGGTGGCGAGCAGCCAGTCGGCGAGCCGCTCGGCACCGTCGAGCAGTTCGCATGCGCCGGTGGTCCCGATCCCCGTCGCCACCAAATCGAGGCAGGGCCGACCGGAGTCGAACCGCCAGTCGCACGAGCTCCTGTCGGCCGCCATGTGCATGTCACCGCCTCGGGGTCACCGGTGGGGTCTCCCCCAGGGTGCCCCTCACGGGCCCGGCCCGGAACCCCTGCTGCCCCACGGGTCGTCGCGCACGGCGGAGCCGTACGGTGTCCGGATGAACGACGCTCTCGCCACCACCACCCTCTCGGCCGGACCGCTGCTGCTCCGGCCCTGCGCTGATCGAGGCGTACCGCGATCCCGGGATGCGCGCCATGCTGCGGTCGCAGGTCACGGACGAGGCGGAGGCGGAGCAGTGGCTGCGGGTGCGGCAGGAGGGCCGGGAGTCCGGCAGTTACGTCAGCTTCGCGGTGGTGGACCGCGATCGCGGGGGCGAACTGGTCGGCAACGTGGCGCTCAAGCACTCCGCACCGGGCTCCGGGAGCGCGGAGGTCGGCTACTGGACCGCGGCGCACGCCCGCGGCCGCGGAGTCGCGGTCCAGGCGCTCGGGGCGCTCGGCGACTGGGCGTTCGAGGCGTTCGCCGGGGACGGGCTGACACGGCTGGACCTGCTGCACCGGATGGACAACGAGGCGTCCTGCCGGGTCGCGGAGAAGAGCGGATACGGCTTCGTGGAGGTGCTTCCGGCGCGGCCGCCGTGGCCGCTGGACGGGCACCGGCACGTGCGGCCGCGCGCCGGGGACGTGCCGCGTGCCCGCACTCTCCGCCCGTAGCCGTCCCTCCCCGGCCGGCCGGTCGCTCAGCCCGTGGGCGGGTTGTCGTGCAGGATCCGCTGGAAGATTCGGTGGTCGCGCCACTCGCCGTTGATGTGGAGGTAGCGCGGGGCCGTCCCGTACTGCTCGAAGCCGCACTTGGCGAGCACTCGCTGCGAGGCGAGGTTGTCCGTCATCGTCCCCGCCTCGACCCGGTGCAGACCCAGCCCGTCCCTGGCCACCTCGCAGATCCGCCGCACGGCGGCCGTGGCCAGGCCGCGGCCCGCGTACTCGACGTCGACCCAGTAGCCGAGCGTGGCGCTGCGGAACGGCCCGAGCACGATGGCGTTCAGGTTGAACCCGCCGATCGCGCGGTCCTCCTCGTCGGCCAGCACCCAGGGCATCGCCCGCCCCGCGTCGCGGTCCGCGAGCAGCCCGGCCAGCCGCTCCCGCTGCCCCTGCTCGGTGTAGAAGAAGTCGGGCCGCACGGGCTCCCAGGGCTGCATGTACGCGCGGCTGCGGGTCAGTGCGACGGCGAGGGAGGCGGCGTCGGCCCGGGTGACGGGGCGGAGCCGTACCTCCGCGTCGAGGCGGTGGATGTCTTGGGTCATCCGGGCACGCTATCCCGGCGCCCGTCCGGCCCCCTCACCGGCCCGCGCCCCCCTCACCGCTCCTCGTGCCGCTGCTTCGCCAGGACCACCAGCCGGTCGAAGGTGCGGATCAGCTCCACGCGTCTGTCCTTCTTGTAGCCCCGCTCGGGCTCCAGGCCGTCGATGGTCCGCTCCCACACGTCCATGAACGTCTTCTTCCAGCCCTCGGCCACCGCCGGCTCCGGCACGCTCGCGCCGACGTGGTTCTGCTCCGCGATCAGGCAGAGCAGCTCGATGTTGCACGGCACGGTGACGCCGTCGTACTCGTCGGGCTCCAGGCCGACCGGGTCGCCGGCCATCGCCTCCTCGATCTCCGAGACGAGCCGTCCGGTGACGCCCGACAGATGGTCCGCGGCCGTGTCGCTGTCGAAATTCCCGCTGCCCCAGGTACCCACGGGACCCCCTTCCGCTGGTCTTGCCCTGCCTCCCCCGTTCTACCAAGGGGCACTGACATTGATGCTGATACTCAGGTTCCGGTGGCAGCGGGTGCGGCAGCGGGCTCAGCGCCGGTCCCCGCCGTCCTCTGCCGTATCCAGGGCCAGCCGGTAGCCGCGTTTGACGACCGTCTGGATGAGGCCGGGCGCGCCCAGCGCCGTGCGCAGTCTCGCCATGGCCGTCTCCACCGCGTGCTCGTCGGTGCCGCCGCCGGGCAGTGCGCGCAGCAGGTCGGCGCGGGCCACCACCCAGCCCGGCCGGCGGGCCAGGGCGTGCAGCAGCGCCATTCCGGCGGGCTGCGCGGGGCGCGGCTCGCCGTCGACGAGCACGGCATGCCCCCGGATCTCGACCCGGTGTCCGGCGACCGGCAACACGGGTGCCCTGGCGGGGAGTTCCTGGCACAGCAGCTGGACGAGCGGCGCGATCCGGAAGCGTTCCGGCTGGACGGTGCCGATGCCGCGGGCCCGCAACGGCTGGGCGGTGACCGGTCCGACGCAGGCCACGAGGACGTCTTCGCGCAGCGCGCTCAGGAGTTCCGGGAGCAGCCCGCGTTCCTCGGCCCGGCCCAGCAGCGAGGCGGCGGCCGGGGCGCTGGTGAAGGTGAGCGCGTCCAGACCGCGGGCCAGGGTGGTGTCGAGCAGCCGGTCGAGCGGGGCGATGTCCTCGGGTCCCGTCCAGCGGTAGACGGGTACGGGGACGACCTCGGCGCCCGCGGCGCGCAGCGACTCGATGAAGCCGGGGAGGGGCTCGCCGTGCAGCTGGAGGGCGATGCGGCGGCCCGTCACACCCTCGGCCAGGAGCCGGTCCAGCACCTCGGCCATGGACTCGGAGGCGGGCGACCAGCTCTCGGTCAGCCCGGCGGCCCGGACGGCGCCCTTGACCTTGGGGCCACGGGCCAGCAGTTCGGCGCCACGCAGGACCGCCGGCAGCCGGTCGCCGAGGCCCCAGCCCGCGGCGGCCTCGATCCAGCCGCGAAAACCGACGGCGGTGGTGACGACGACCGTGTCGGGGACGGAATCGATGATTTCGCGGGTGGCGGCGAGGAGCTCGCCGTCGTCGGCGAGCGGCACGATCCGCAGGGCGGGTGCGTGCAGGACCGTGGCACCCCGTCGTTCGAGCAGCGCGCCGAACTCCTCCGCGCGCCGTGCGGCGGTCACCCCGACGGTGAATCCCGCGAGGGGCCCGTGCTCTTCGTCCTCGTGCGTGTCGCGCATATGGTCTTCCCGGCTCCCGTACCGCTGCTGCCCGATGATGCCGAGGGGCGAGCCTGCCAATGATGCGTGACAGGGCTGGTTCACCCGTATTTCCCGCCCGTTACGTCACCCGGCACCGGACGGCCACAATCCGGCCCCGGCACCGCCGGGCGGCGGCTTCCCCGCACGTGCCCGGCGGGACCCGTTCCGGCGAGAAGGTATACGCACGGTGCGCGGTCAGCCGGACTTCAGCATCAGCGCCACGTCCGGACCGGGAAGCCAGCTGTCACTCGGACGCACCATCCAGCCCTCCTGCGCACCCAACTGGTCCGCGGCCGCGCGCAGGGCGTCCAGGCCGGGGTGGCGCAGCCCCTTGCGCCAGACCAGCAGGAGCGGCGAAAGCGGCACGGGCCGTACCAGCGGACGCACCACGGTGCCCTGCACCGGAGGGAAATCGACCACGGCGAGCACCGGGTTCCGGTCCTTGGCCATGACCCGCTGGAATTCGGCCACGCCTATCGCGAGCGGGACGGGCGGCGCCAGTGCGATGCCCCACTCGGCGAAGAGCAGCCGGGCGAAGTCCGTCCACTCCTTCGTGCGCGGGTTCCCGTCGCCCGCGTAGACGGTCTCCCCGGCCAGGTCGTCGAGTGCGACGGCCTCGCGCGAGGCGAGCGGGTGGTCGTCGGGGAGCAGCACGGCCATCGGCTCGTACCGCACCGGCTGCACGCCGAGCCGTGCCCGTACCGCGGGGTCGAGTCCGGCGGCGCGGCCGAAGGAGACATCGAGCCGCCCGGCGAGGATCTCGTCCGCCGCCCAGGTCAGGCCGCTCTCGAAGCGCGCCATGAGCTCGCACTGCGGGGCCAGCTCGCGGGCGCGGGCGAGCACCCGGGCGGCCGCCATGCCGTCGGTGTTGAGGTCGACGAAGAGCGGCCGGGCCGCGGGGTCGGCGAAGGCCTCGACGAGCTCGGCGTGCGCGTCGAGCACCCGTCGCGCGTACGGCAGCAGCCGCTCGCCGTCGGCGGTGAGGGCGACCTGCCGGGTGGTCCGTACGAACAGCTCCGCGCCCAGCTCGCGCTCCAGCCGGCGGATGTCGCGGCTCAGTGCCTGCTGGGCGATGTAGAGCCGGGCGGCGGCGCGGGTGAAGTGCAGTTCCTCGGCGACCGCGACGAAGGCGCGGAGCAGCCGGGGGTCGGTGTGGGTGTCGGCGGTGTGCGTCTGGGTGCCGGGACCGGCAGCGGAGAAGGCCACACCAGAATTTACAACACAGATGCGTCAATCGGTACGGAGCAGGTGTTGGACCGCGGACACCGTGCGCCCCGACGCTTGATCCATGCCGTACGAGAGAACCCCCGCCGACCGTCCCCTGTTCACCGTCTCCGGTGACCTGCTGGTCATCGCCCCGCGCACCGCACCCGCCCGGCGGGCGTCCACCAACCCGTACCGCAGGCTGCTCGCCACTCCCGGCGCCCGCGCCTTCACCGCGGGCAACCTCCTGGCCAGGCTGCCCATGGGGATGTTCAGCGTCAGCGCGGTCATCATGATCGCCGGCTCGCGCGGCTCGTACGCCCTGGCCGGGGCCGTCACCGCGACCGGCCTCGCCGCCACGGCGGTGGTCGCCCCCTGGACGGCCCGGCTCGTCGACCGGTACGGACAGGCCAGGGTCGCGGTGCCCGCCACCGCGCTCGCCGCGCTCGGCTCGCTGGCCCTGCTGCTCTGCGTGCACTACGGGGCCCCGTCCTGGACCCTCTTCGCCTCCTACGCCGCCACCGCCACCACTCCCAACACGGGCGGGATGTCCCGGGCCCGCTGGGCCCATCTGCACCGGGGCGACCCGGCCGCCCTGCACACCGCGAACTCCTTCGAACAGGCCGCGGACGAACTCTGTTTCATGCTCGGCCCGGCCCTCGCCGCACTCCTGTGCGCGGCGCTCTTCCCGGAGGCCGGAACGCTCGTCGGGGCGGTCCTGCTGATGACCGGCGTACTGATCTTCGCCGCCCAGCGCGCCACCGAACCCCCCGTGGCCCCCCGCACCCACGCGGGCACCCCGCTGCGCACCCCGGGCATGCCGGCACTGCTCGCCGCCTTCCTCGCCACCGGCGCGGTCTTCGGCGCGATGGAGGTCGTCACGATCGCCCACGCCGGGGGCGCGATCCTGGCACTCCAGGCGGCCGGCTCGTGCGTGGCCGGACTGCTGTACGGATCGCTGCGCCCGGCCGCGGACATCCGGCGCCGACTGCTGGTCTGCCTGG
The DNA here is from genome assembly GCF_053593015.1 of Streptomyces sp. NPDC002403. Classification (NCBI taxonomy): domain Bacteria; kingdom Bacillati; phylum Actinomycetota; class Actinomycetes; order Kitasatosporales; family Streptomycetaceae; genus Streptomyces; species Streptomyces sp. NPDC002403. Next base: position 244,989 of record NZ_JBSFBQ010000006.1, read on the forward strand.
CGGGAATGACGACACTGATGTCCCTGCCGCTGCTCGCCGCCGCCTCGACCGATTCCCCGCTCGCCCTCGCCGGCGCACTCCTGCTGGCCGGCGCGGCGACGGCCCCGACCATGGTGACCGGGATGACCCTGGTGCAACGCCTCACCCCGGAGAGCCAGTTGAACGAGGGCATGACGCTGGCCGTGACGGCACTGCTGGGCGGCATCGCGGCGGGTTCGGCGACCGGCGGCTGGATGGTGGAGCACACCGGACAGGTGACGGGCTATGTCGTACCGATCTGCGCGGCGGGCCTGGCCCTGACCGTCGCGACCATCGGGGTCCGGGTTCCCCGGGGCCGTTGACGGGCGTGGCCTCGGACGCGAGCAGACCCGGCCCATGCAGCCCAAGGCCACCTCATCGGCTTCCGCGTACTCCGGTTCGACGCGCGAGGTCGATGACCTCGGCGTGTCCATGGCCGTCGGCGTAGTCGATGACCGAGATGCGACCCGCGGCGGCGGCCGTGCGGATGGCGGGGTGGGAGAAGTCGTGTTGCAGGGCGGCTACGACGGCGGCCGGCAGCGCTCCGCTCGGGTCGCGGTAGCCGAGCGGCGGCAAACGGATCTTGCCGGCGTCGGGCAGCCGCAGCGCTGTGGCGATCCGGGCGTCGGCGTCGGCGTCGATGTGCTTGAAGCCCGCGCAGATGCACTGGTTGGCGTCGCCCGGCAGGATGCGCTGGAGTGCGACAGGACAGCAGGTCGCGCCTGTACCTCGTTCGCGTTGAGACCCGAAGCCTGAAGGCCACGGCTGCGTCGGGAACAGCCGGTCCGGTCGTCACGGTTGCATCGACCGAGGGACCGGCGCCGCACGGGCGGGGACACGGAGACCACGAGGTCGTCCGCCCCACCAGCATCCGGCCCCCGGGATCGCGGTACGCCCGCCGCGCGCTCGGACCAAAGCGTATTTCTGTGGAGGAATGTTTCATGGCTGACCGGCCCTTGACGCTCATGGCAGTGCACGCCCACCCCGACGACGAGGCCACCGGAACCGGAGGGGTCCTCGCGCGGTACGCGGCGGAAGGCATCCGCACCGTTCTCGTGACATGCACCGACGGCGGTTGCGGTGACGGACCGGGGGGTGTCAAGCCGGGCGCTCCCGGGCACGATCCGGCGGCCGTCGCCTTGATACGCCGTCAAGAACTTGAGGCGAGCTGTGACGTCCTGAAGGTCAGCGATCTGGAGATGCTGGACTATGCCGACTCCGGGATGATGGGCTGGCCGAGCAACGACGCCCCCGGATCCTTCTGGCAGACCCCCGTGGAGGAAGGCGCCGGCCGACTTGCGGAACTCATGCGGCACTACCGGCCCGATGTGGTCGTCACCTACGACGAGAACGGCTTCTACGGCCACCCCGACCACATCCAGGCCCACCGCATCACGATGGCGGCGCTGGAGATGACCGCGCTGACACCGAAGGTGTACTGGACGACGATGCCCCGCTCGATGATGCAGCGGTTCGGGGAGACCGTGCGCGAGTTTCATGAGGACATGCCGGAGCCGGATCCTGCCGAGGCCGCCGCGATGGCCGAGATCGGCCTCCCCGACGATGAGATCACCACGTGGGTGGACACCATCGCATTCAGCGGTCAGAAGTTCGATGCCTTGGCCGCGCACGCCAGTCAGGGCGAGAACATCTTCTTCCTCAGGATGGGCAAGGAAAGGTTCGGCGAATTGATGGGCATGGAGACCTTCGTACGTGTCAAGGACGCCACCGGCGCCGCCGTACCCGAGAACGATCTCTTCGCCGGACTGCGCTGATCCGCCCGTCCGCCCGGGGCCCGTCCGCCCGGGCCCCGGGCCCCGGGCCCCGGGGAAAGCTCATCGGCCGCACGGCGCGATCGAGCGGGTCACACACCCGGAGGCTTGTCCACGCGAGTTCCGCTCCGGCAGCCCGCGTCCAGGCACTCGCCGACGGCGTCGACGCGTGCCCGCACTACTGACCCGACACCGCAAACCACCCAGCACCCGCACAGGGGGGAGACCTGCGGGCTGCCGACTCGGAAGGCGCGCGACAGCCCAGATCACAGGACCGGCGGTCCGCTCCGATCAAGACGGACCGCCGAGGAAGCGACACGAAGCTGAGGCTCCGATGTCCGACACGCCATGAGACAGCGGAAGAAGCAGCAGGTCACAGCCCTGGCCCGATCCTCTGGATCAGCACCGGCACCTGTGCCCTCGGCCCCTGCCGGCCCGATCTCGTGGAGACGTACGGGCGGTGGGAACAGGACCCCTCGTTCCCGGTCGGGTACGGCCGGCAGAGCCCGGAGTCGCTGGAGGCCCGCACCGAGGGCATGGCGACGAGATCATCATCGACGCGATCGGAGTTCAGCGGGCCGTCTGCCGTGAAGAACCTGCTCGCCCCGCAGGCCGGGCAGACGACCGGGGGCCGGGCATGAAAAAGCCTCTGCCCTGCGAATGCTTCGCAGGGCAGAGGCTCACATGGGAATTGTGGAGATGGCGGGAATCGAACCCGCGTCCAACGGTGCAGAATCAGGGCTTCTCCGTGTGCAGTTCGCTGCGATTTTCTCGGCCCCGGAGATCACGCGAACAAGTCTCCGACGGGCTCAGCCACTGTTTGATTTCCTTCCAGGCCCCGTGACCGGGTCTAGAAGTTTAGATCCCTTGATGATGCCAGGATCCGGGTCGGGATCACCCCCGGGCTGACACTTCGCAAGTCGCTACTTAGGCAGCGAGGGCGAAGGAATCGCGCTTGGTGTTGGCGATTATTGGTTGCGACATATGGTTTACGAGATCATTGCCGCTTCCTCGACACGCTTCCCCTGCTTCGACATCCGCTGTCGAAACCGATCATCCCCATGTTGTTTTTTCAAATGCGCGCACCCGCTGTGGAGTGCAGTGCCATCGTACGTGACCAACGCGCGACGATGCCAGCCTATTCCTGCCGACGCCCGGCGGAGCCGGGTGCTACGCGCTCCGCTGGCGCCTGCGCGCCGCCGAGATCGCGCGGTTGGTCTCCCTCGTGTCCTGCTTCTCGCGGAGGGTCTGACGCTTGTCGTACTCCTTCTTGCCCTTGGCGAGCGCGATCTCGACCTTGACCCGGCCGTCCTTGAAGTAGAGCGCGAGCGGCACGATCGTGTGGCCCGTCTCGCCCGACTTCGACTCCAGCTTGTCAATCTCGGCCCGGTGCATCAGCAGCTTGCGCTTCCGCTTGGCCGAGTGGTTGGTCCAGGTCCCCTGCACGTACTCGGGCACATGGATGTTGTGCAGCCATGCCTCGCCGCGGTCGATCTGGACGAAGCCGTCCACCAGGGAGGCCCGGCCCAGCCGGAGCGACTTGACCTCGGTGCCCATGAGTACGAGGCCGCACTCGTAGGTGTCGAGGATGTGGTAGTCGTGCCGCGCCTTCTTGTTCTGCGCGATGAGCTTGCGCCCTGTGTCCTTTTCCTTAGCCATAGTGCGGCCATTTTCGCACTACGACCCACCCCCGAGGCCACTCAATACTGTCTCGGCCCGCTGCTCGGCCCCGGAGCCGACCGTGAGGTCCGGGGTGATGCCCCGACCGTCGACTCCCCTGCCCGCCGGGGTGCGGTAGTGGCCGACGGTCAGCTCGGCCACCGAGCCGCCCGGGAGCTTGCTGGGCATCTGGACCGAGCCCTTGCCGAAGGTCCGCGAGCCGACGGTGACGGCGCGGCCACGGTCCTGGAGGGCGCCGGTGAGGAGCTCGGCGGCGCTCATCGTGCCGCCGTCGACCAGGACGACGAGGGGACGGTCGGTGTCGCCGCCCGGCTGTGCGTACAGGGCGCGCTGCTCGCCGTGGACGTCGTACGTGGCGACCAGGCCGCCGTCCAGGAAGGCGGAGGCTGCGGTGACGGCCTCGGTGACCAGTCCGCCGGAGTTGCCTCGGAGGTCGAGGAGCACACCGGCGTCGGACGGGGCGGCCCGGACCGCGTCACGGACCTTGGTGCCCGAGCCCCTGGTGAACGAGTCGACCTCGATCAGGACGGCCCCGGAGGCGTCGGAGGAACCGGAAGGGGTGGAGGAGCCGGCACGGGGGTGGTCGATACGCCGCACGGTCACGGCCTCGGTGGTCAGTCTGGCCCGGCGCAGCGTCTCGGTCCGCAGGCCGGTGCCGCGCCCGATCCCCAGGACGACGGTGCTGCCCGCGGCGGCCTCCGTACGGTCTCCGCGCAGCAGGGCGACGACCTCCGCGACGGGGCGTCCGTCGACCCGGTGGCCGTCGACCGTACGGATCAGGTCGCCGGGCTCGATGCCGGCCCGGTCGGCGGGGCCACCGGGCTGGACCCGGGCCACCTCGACCCGTCCGTCGGCGGAGCGCCTCGCGGAGATCCCGACGCCGGTGTACGAGCCGTCCAGGGCCTGCTCGAACTCCTCGTACTGCCGCTCGTCGTACACCGCGCCCCAGCGGTCGCCGCTGCGGCTGACGACCTCCTCGGCCGCCTCCTTGCCGGACTTGCCGTCGGCCACGGCACGGGCGGCGGCGTCGGCCACCTCGTCGCGGTCGACGGTGGAGGCCACGGAACGGGTCGCGAACTCCTCGGACTTCGCGCTGCCGCGCGGCAGCGAACCGGTGACCGCCCCGGTGGCCAGCACACCCGCGAAAACCAATGTCAGGGCCGCCCCGCGGCGCACGCCGCGGGGCCCGAAACACTGCGTGGGGCCCGACATGTCGCCGAGTCTAGGACAACGCCCCCTGGTCGCACGGCCGGTTGGCCGCGCGCCCAGGGGGCGCATGTCACACCTTGAGGTACTTGCGGAGCGCGAAGAGCGCGGCAACGGCGGGCATCAGCAGGCCGATTGCCAGGACCAGGGGCAGCTTGGTGAAGACCGCGTCCCAGCCGATGAAGTCGATCAGATTCAGCTTGCTCTGGAGTTCCAGTCCGCCGTCGATCAGGAAGTACCGGCCGGCCAGCAGCATCACGCAGGCCAGGACGCCGCCGATGAGACCGGCGAACGCGGCCTCCATGATGAACGGCATCTGGATGTAGAACCCGGAGGCGCCGACGAGCCGCATGATGCCCGTCTCGCGCCGCCGGCTGAACGCGGACACCCGGACGGTGTTCACGATCAGCATCAGCGCGATGATCAGCATCAGCGCCATCACGAAGAGGGCGGCCACGTTCATGCCGTTCATCAACTGGAAGAGGTTGTCCAGGATGCTTCTCTGGTCCTGGACGGACTGCACCCCGTCCCGGCCGGCGAAGGCGGTGGCGACGACCTTGTACTTCTTCGGGTCGTGAAGCTTGACCCGGAACGACTCCTGCATCTGGTCCGGCGTGATGTTGCTCGCCATGGGCGAGTCGCCGAACTGGTCCTGGTAGTGCTTGTACGCCTGGTCGGCGGACTCGTAGGTGACCGTGTCGACGACGTCCATCTTGCCGAGGTCGTCCTCGATGTTCTTCTTCTGCTCCGCGGTGACAGCTCCCTTGGCGCACTTGGGCGTCGAGGTCACATCGCTCTTGCTGCAGAGGAAGATCGAGACGTTGACCTTGTCGTACCAGTAGTCCTTCATCGTGCTGACCTGCTCGCGCATGAGCAGCGCGCCGCCGAACAGGGCGAGCGAGAGGGCGACGGAGACGACGACGGCGAAGGTCATCGTGAGGTTGCGACGGAGGCCGACGCCGATCTCCGACAGGACGAACTGGGCGCGCATGGCGTCCTTTCAGTGCTCGATGCTCAGTGCTGGTAGCCGTAGACGCCGCGGGCCTGGTCGCGTACGAGACGGCCCTGCTCCAGCTCGATGACGCGCTTGCGCATCTGGTCGACGATGTTCTGGTCGTGGGTCGCCATGATCACGGTGGTGCCGGTCCGGTTGATCCGGTCCAGCAGCTTCATGATGCCGACGGAGGTCTGCGGGTCGAGGTTGCCGGTCGGCTCGTCCGCGATCAGCAGCATGGGGCGGTTCACGAACGCCCGCGCGATCGCCACGCGCTGCTGCTCACCACCGGAGAGCTCACCGGGCATCCGGTCCTCCTTGCCACCGAGGCCGACCAGGTCGAGAACCTGGGGCACCGCCTTGCGGATCTCACCGCGCGGCTTGCCGATGACCTCCTGCGCGAACGCCACGTTCTCCGCAACGGTCTTGTTGGGGAGGAGCCTGAAGTCCTGGAACACCGTGCCCAGCTGGCGGCGCATGTGCGGCACCTTCCAGTTGGACAGGCGCGCGAGGTCCTTGCCCAGGACGTGGACCGCGCCCTGACTTGCGCGCTCCTCGCGGAGGATGAGTCGCATGAAGGTGGACTTGCCGGAGCCGGATGAGCCCACCAGGAAGACGAACTCGCCCTTCTCGATATCGAGAGACACATCCCGTAGAGCGGGACGGCTCTGCTTCGGGTAGGTCTTGGAGACGTTGTCGAATCGGATCACGGATGCACCACGGTCGGCCGGGAGTAGGTGTGCGTGACCATACGCGAACCGGACTGACGCGTGCAGGCGCGCGTCCGAGGATGGGCGATTTATGGCGGAACGGTACCGGCCGGAAGCGGGGCCGAAGTACGACGGAACGGGTGATGTCCGGCGGGCCGCGCCGAAATCCGCGCGAGCTGGCACAGTGGTAGGGGGAACGGTTGCGTTTCCATGAGCGTTGTGCGGAGAGAAAGCGTATGCGGCTCCGCCGCGCGGGAGGAGGAAAGCGCATGACCTATGACCGATTGGTGTGCGCGAACTGCGCGGCGCCCGTCAACGAGGGCCGTTGCCCCGTGTGCCGGGCCAGCCGCGCGCGGCTGCAGCAGGAACAGGAGCAGGGAATGTTCGCCGGGCTGAATCCGGCGATGCTGGTGGCCCTGCTGGTGGTGCTGGGCGCGCTGGCACTGCTGGCGCACCAGACCGTGTAGCCGCCCGCCCCGTCTGCCGGCCCGCAGGCGCCGGTACGTGTACGCGGAGGGGCCCGGGACGCCGATCGGCGTCCCGGGCCCCTCTGTGTGCCTCTGTGTATCCGTGTGGCTGTGCAGCCGTTACCGCGGGTGACCCTTAGGCGACCGTACGGCCGTTCACGAGGCGCGGCAGCATCCGGAAGCCGATGCCTCCGGCGATCATCGTCGCGGCGCCGACCAGCAGGAACGTGGTCTCGGCGGCACCGGTCTCGGCGAGCTCGTCCTTGCCCTTGCCCTGCTCGACCGGCTGGTTGCCGACGGAGTCGGGGGTGGTGTTGTCCGCGCACTTCGCGCCGTCGAGGTCGACGGTGCAGGTGCCGGCGTCGTCGCCGCCGCCGGTCACGGAGCCGGTGGAGCCGCCGGTGCCGGTGGTGCCGCCGTTGCCAGAGGTGCCGGACGTGCCGGAGGTGCCGGAGGTGCCGGACGTGCCGGAGGTGCCGGAGGTGCCGGTACCGCCGTCGTTCCCGGTACCACCGTCGTTCCCGGTACCACCGTCATTGCCGGTACCACCGTCGTTCCCGGTACCACCGTCATTGCCGGTACCACCGTCATTGCCGGTACCACCGTCATTGCCGGTACCACCGTCGTTCCCGGTACCACCGTCGTTCCCGGTACCACCGTCGTTCCCGGTACCACCGTCGTTCCCGGTACCACCGTCGTTCCCGGTACCACCGTCGTTCCCGGTACCACCGTCATTGCCGGTACCACCATCGTTGCCGGTACCACCGTCATTGCCGGTGCCACCATCGTTGCCACCGGTCTCACCGCAGCGCGGGTCGATCGGGCTGCACTCGCCGTCGCCGTCCCCGTTATCGGCCCCGACCTCGGCCTTGGCCGACAGCCCGGCAACGTTGACATCGACGCCGACGGCCGAAGCCACACCGGCGGCGGTGAGCGAGGCGCCTGCGGCGATGACCGCACCGGCGGCGATCCGCGCGACGCGGACTCGCGTCTTCTTCGTCATGTGCTGCTACCCCCAGTAGCTGTTCTCGTCAGTGGAGCAGCCATATGCGGGCCCCGGCTCTCCGGAGTTCGCTCCGAACGGCGCCACACAGAGCCGTGGTCATGCCGCCCGCCCCCGTTCACACCCGTCCCAGACATACGCATGCTGCCCTAGCACCCTGTCCACAGTTAAGGACTACGTCAAGGCCGTTCCGTGCAATATGAACTGGTTTGTTCGCAGTTGACCTTCATTCGGAATCACGACTGTGACGCACTCGCCACAGCACCCGCGCAACCAGGAGCCCCAACTCCCCTTCGGCGGCGACCTCGTGGCGACTCCGGCCAAAACAGCGGTGCCGGAAACCCCGTGGGGTCTCCGGCACCGTCGTGAACGCTTGTTCCCGCTTACTTCTCCCGCTGCTTGCGCCAGCGGATGCCCGCCTCCAGGAAGCCGTCGATCTCGCCGTTGAAGACCGCTTCCGGGTTGCCCATCTCGAACTCCGTACGCAGGTCCTTGACCATCTGGTACGGGTGCAGGACGTACGACCGCATCTGGTTGCCCCAGGAGTTGCCGCCGTCGCCCTTGAGGGCGTCCATCTTGGCCTGCTCCTCCTGGCGGCGGCGCTCCAGGAGCTTCGCCTGGAGGACGTTCATCGCGGATGCCTTGTTCTGGATCTGCGAGCGCTCGTTCTGGCAGGAGACGACGATGCCGGTCGGGAGGTGGGTCAGACGGACCGCGGAGTCCGTGGTGTTGACGCCCTGACCGCCGGGGCCCGAGGAGCGGTACACGTCCACGCGCAGCTCGGACTCGTCGATCTCGATGTGGTCGGTCTGCTCGACCACCGGCAGCACCTCGACGCCCGCGAAGGACGTCTGGCGGCGGCCCTGGTTGTCGAAGGGCGAGATCCGGACGAGCCGGTGGGTGCCCTGCTCGACGGAGAGCGTGCCGTAGGCGTACGGCACCTGGACGGCGAAGGTGGTCGACTTGATGCCGGCCTCCTCCGCGTACGACGTCTCGTAGACCTCGGTCTTGTAGCCGTGCCGCTCGGCCCAGCGGATGTACATGCGCTGGAGCTTCTCGGCGAAGTCGGCGGCGTCCACGCCACCGGCCTCGGCGCGGATGTTGACCAGGGCCTCGCGGGCGTCGTACTCGCCGGACAGGAGAGTACGGACCTCCATCTCGTCCAGCGCCTTGCGGACGGACTCCAGCTCGGACTCCGCCTCGGCCAGGGCATCGGCGTCGCCCTCGTCCTGGGCGAGCTCGAAGAGGACTTCGAGATCGTCGATCCGGCCGCGGAGCGCCTCGGTCTTGCGGACCTCGGCCTGGAGGTGCGAAAGCTTGCTGGTGATCTTCTGCGCCGCCTCGGGGTCGTCCCAGAGGGAAGGCGCGGCCGCCTGCTCCTCGAGCGCGGCGATGTCCGCCCTCAGCGCATCCAGGTCCAGGACGGCCTCGATCGACCCCATGGTCGAGGAGAGGGACTTCAGCTCTTCGGAAATATCGACGACTGCCACGGGTCCAGCGTAACGGCTGTCGGCACGGACGTTCCTCGGGCCGTCCGATCACGCCCCGGCGAACCGGTGCGCCGGGGCCTCGCGGACCGCACGGGAACAGGGGCTCCGAGGGGTGTCCGAGCCGCCCGCGGACCGCCGGGGCCGTCCTTGCGGGGCCTCGGGTCAGGGCGTCGCCGGCGCCGAGTTCTCCGTGTCCTGCGTAGGTGCGCCCTCGTCGTCGCCGCCCAGTGCCAGCGCGCCGCCCACGCCCAGCGCCGCCACCAGCACCAGAGCGGCGGCGCCCAGGGCGAGGCGGCGCTTGCGGACGGCCGCGGACTTGTTGCGGGCCGAGCCGGGGCGGGGCGTGCCCGGGGAGCGGGGGGCCCTGGCGGTGCCCCGGGGGCCGCCGGAGAGTTCGTCGGGGGCCGGGACACGCATGCTGGTGTGGGTGTCGCGGTTGGAGTCGGCCGACGAGCCGGGGACCAGCGGGACCGCGCCGCGCCGGCGGGGTTCCTCGGGGGCGGGGGTGTACTGCTGCTCGTCGTACGTCTGGGGTTCCGGCTCGGTGTCCGGCTCGTCCACGTCGAGCGGCGGGATGCCGGCCAGCTGCGGGAGCTGCTCGCGCAGCCGGGCCGCGAGCTCGGAGGCGCGCAGCCGGGAGGCGGGGCCCTTGGCCAGGCACTGGACCAGGAGCTGCCAGAGCTCGTCGGGGATGCCGGGGAGCGGTACGACCGTCTCCGTGACGTGGCGGCGCAGGACGGCGCCGGGGTGTCCGCCGCCGAAGGGCGTGAAGCCGGCGAGGAGTTCGTACAGGACCGTGGCGAGGGCGTAGATGTCGACGGCGGCGCGCGGCGGCAGCCCCTCGACTATCTCCGGGGCCAGGTAGTCCGGCGTGCCGATGATCTTGGTGGCCTTGGTGCGGCGCGGGGTGTCGATCAGCTTGGCCACACCGAAGTCGGTGAGCAGCGCCGGGTGCGAGCCGCCGGGGCCGAGCGGGCCCTCCATGTCGAGCAGGATGTTCTCCGGCTTTACGTCGCGGTGGACCACTCCGGCGGCGTGTGCGGCGGCGAGGCCGTCGGCGACGTCCGCGATGATCGCCACGGCGGCCTCGGGGGCGAGACGGCGTTCGCGGTCGAGGCGGCTGCGCAGGTCGGTGCCGCGCACCAGGTCCATGACCAGTGCCAGGTCGTTGCCGTCCACCACGAGGTCGCGGACCGCGACGACATGGGGATGGTCGAGACCGAGCAGGGCGGTGCGCTCCTGTACGAAGCGGCCGACGAGTTCCTGGTCGGACGCCAGGTCCTCGCGGAGCAGCTTGATGGCCACCGGGCCCTCGGGCCCCTCGCCGAGCCAGACCGTGCCGGCGCTGCCGCGCCCCAGGATCTGGTGTGCGGTGTACCGGCTGCCGATATTCCGTGCCAAGACTGCTCCCTCAGCGGCTGGCGATGGACCGTCGCTCATGACCCCCGGTCGACAAAGTTACGCGTCGGCCGGGGGGTTGAGTGCCCGGGATGGTGCCAACCTTCACTTCCGCGGGCGATATGCGGTGGAAACTGGCCCGCGGAAGTCGATATAGCTACAGAGTTGATGGTGTCGCGGCCACTCAGGGGCCGGTGTTGCCGGTGCCGCTGCCGTCGCTGCCGCCGCCCAGTTTCGAGATCCAGTCGCCGACGGTGGAGACCGTGTCGCTGATCGCCTGCCAGTAGCTCTTGCCCTGGCCGATCCAGTCCTGCAGCGGGGTCAGTTCCCAGATCAGCCAGCCCGCGACGAACAGCAGCACCAGGGTGAACAGGCAGCCCTTGAGGCAGCCGAGGCCGGGGATCCTCATCGGGTTGGCGCTGCGCTGCCTCGGCTCGCGGGGCTGACGCGGGGCCGGCTGCTGGGGCGCCACCGGCTGCTGCGGGGGCGCGTACTGCTGGGGCTGGTGCTGCTGTTGGGGCTGGTACTGCTGCTGGCGGCGCTGGGGGTACTGCTGTTGCTGCGGCTGCTGCTGGTACTGCTGATGCTGCGGCGGCGGCTGACGCCGCTGCTGCGGCTGTGGCTGCTGGGGCTGGGCGCGCTGGGGGCGGCGGCGCAGCGGGTCCTGGTTCGGGTCGAGGTACTGGACCTGGGTCTGCTCGTTGCGGTCGCGGGCCGCCTGGAGCTGGGACTGCCAGGGGTGCGGCCCGTCGGGCTGCGGAGGGCCGTCCGGTCGCGGCGGCACGGGCGGCAGGACCGAGGTCGGGTCGGCGTGCCCGGCGGGGCCCTGGCCGGGGGCGTGCTGCATGACGCTGGTGGCGGCGTTCGGGTCGTACGAGCCGGCGTTGCTCGGCAGCACCTGCGTCGGGTCCGCCGCCCCGGGGGTCCCCGGAACGGCCGCGGGCGCCGGATCGGGCGCGAGCAGGGCGCCCACGCCGTCGGCCGCGGCGATCTGGGCGGAGCTGGCGTGCACGCCGATCCCGTCCGCGACGACGCGCAGGCCGCGGGCCAGGTTCTCGGCGCTGGGCCGCCGGTCGGGGTCCTTGCTCAGGCAGCGCTCTATCACCGTCCACAGCGGGGCCGGGACGGTGCTGGGGCGGCGGGGTTCCTCGCTGAGGTGCCGGTGCAGCACTTCGAGCGCGGTGCCGCCGGCGAACGGCGGGCGGCCGGTGACCAGCTCGTACAGCAGGATGCCCGCGCCGTAGATGTCGACGGCGGAGGTCTGCGGACGGCCCTCGGCGGACTCGGGCGCCACATAGGCGGGCGTGCCGACGAACTCGTGGGTGCGGGTGAGGCCCGGGGAGTCGGCCAGGCGCGCGATGCCGAAGTCGGTGAGCATCGGGTGCATCCGGCCGTCGCGCTCGTCGAGCAGGACGTTGGCGGGCTTCAGGTCGCGGTGGACGACGCCGTCGGCGTGGCTGGCGGCGAGCGCGTCGGCGATCTGCGCGGTGAGCAGTGCGGCGGCGACCGGGGTGAGCGGGCCGTTCTCGCGGAGGTAGCGGTGCAGGTCGGGGCCGTCGACCAGATCCATGACGAGGGCGAGGAGGTCGCCCTCGACGACCAGGTCGCGGGTGCGCACGATGTTCTCGTGGGTGAGCCGGAGCAGCACGGAGCGCTCGCGCAGGAACCGCATCACGACGTCCGCGTCGTTGGCGAGCTCCTCCTTCAGGACCTTGATCGCCACGGTCTCGCCGGGCTCGCCGGCGACGGCCGCCTCGGCGCCCGCGGTCTCCCGCTGGCGGGCACGCCAGACGGTGCCCGTGGCGCCGCGTCCCAGCGGCTCCTCCAGGAGGTACTTGCTGCCTACCGGCCGCACGTCATGCGCTCCCTGCAGATCGTGGTGATTGCGGTCCTCCCGGATCCGCCCGGGAGTTTCCGGCCCACTCTAGTGGGGTGGACGGCGGGGCCGGGCGGCTCCGTCCGGTTGCTTTCGCCGCCCTGTCCGCCGTTGGCCGGATGCCGCCCCGAAGGCGGTGGCCGGTTGCGGGACAAGACGCTCACATCGGGCCAATGGTTGCCGCACACATGTGCGACGCGCCGCCCGCGACGCTCTTCCGGAACCGTTCCGTCCTCGCGGACGAGGTTCCAAGCTGGCATTTATGGGCGCACAGCCGACGTTTCATGATCACTTAGCGGTGACCCCCGGGCGTGTTGTCGGTCGCAGGTGCGAGGATGCCTCCAGCACGACTGTGGGGTCGGGAGCCCCGCGGCACGTGACGAACCTGTACCGGACGACGCGTCCGTGTCGGGTGGGGGGAATCACAGGGCGTTTCCCCTGCCCGGCGCCCCGCGCAGAAGGGACCGCTGACGGCGATGCAGATCCGGCTGACCGTCCTCGCGCCGCGCAGCGGCCAGACCCCGGCGCGCGCGTGCGACGTGCTGGTCACCGCCCCGCCCGGAACGGCGCTCGCCACCGTGGCGTCCAACCTGGCCGCGGCAGTCCTGGGGCCCGACGGCTCGCTCGGCAGCGGTGCGGTGGTGCTGTTCGCCGGGCGTGAGCGGCTCGACGCCCAGCGGTGCGCGCTGGGCGAGCCTCCGCTGGTGGACGGCGCGGTGCTCTCGCTCCAGGTCCCGGGCGAGGACGAGGCGGTGGACGACGCCGTCCCGGCCCGGCTGCACGTGGTCGCGGGGCCGGACGCGGGCGGGGTCCATCTGCTGCACGGCGGACAGATCCGGATCGGCCGCTCCGCCGACGCGGACGTCCCGCTCGACGATCCCGACGTGTCCCGGCTGCACTGCGCGGTGACGGTCTCGCCGGACGGCCTGGTCTCGGTGGCGGACCTCGGCTCCACCAACGGCACCCTGCTCGACGGCACGGAGGTCCGCGACCGCCCGGTCCGGCTGAAGCCCGGTGCGCTGCTGCGGCTCGGCGAGTCCACGCTCCGGCTGACCTCCGGGGCGCCCGCGCCGACGCTGGCCACGGCACCGGACGGCGAGGGTCATCTGCGGGTGTCCGGCATGGTCGGCGCGGTGGGTGCCGACGACGGCTCGGGACACGGTTACGCCGCGCCCGCCTCCCACGCGCCCGCCTCCCACGAGGACCCCGGCGCCGGTCACGCGTACGGGGGCGAGGGCGACGGGCGGGCCGACGGGCACCGGCCGTCCGCCCCCGTCCCGGACGACGGGGCGCCCCGGCGGGGCGGGATAGGCGCCTGGGCCCGCAGACTCACGGGCAACCGGGGCGAACCCCTGCACGAGGCCGCGCCCGACGGGGCGGGGGCCGCCAGGCCGCCGTTCCCGGACACCCCCTCGACGGCGTCGGGGTCCGCCGCGCGGAGCGCCTGGCCCGACCCGGCGGCCGTGCTGCTGACCGCGCTCGGCCCGGGCCCCCGGCTGTGGGAGCGCGGCACCGCCCACCCCGAGGCGCTCGTGGTGCGCCTCGGGACGACGGACCGGGCCGAGCTGCCCGCGGTGCCGGTGACGGTGGGGCTGCGGGAGGCCGGCTCGCTCGGGCTCGCCGGACCGCGGACCCGGCTGGCCGGGCTCGCCCGTTCCACGGTGGCGCAGCTCGCCGCACTGCACTCCCCCGCCGATCTGGAGATCGTGCTGATCAGCACGGACCGCGCCCGCGGCGCGGACGAGCGCAGACGCGAGTGGGCCTGGCTCGGCTGGCTTCCCCATCTGCGTCCGACGCACGGCCAGGGCTGCCGGCTGCTTCTCGCGTACGACCGCGAACAGGCCACCGCCCGGGTCACGGAGCTGCTGCGCCGGCTGGACGAGGGCCCGCTCGGGCCCGGCTGGGCGAGCCTGGACCGGTCCACGGTCGCCGAGGCCGCGGAGCGGTACGCGGGTCCGTACACCGTGGTGATCGTCGACGGCGACCCCGGCTCGGCGGCGCTGCGCGAGAACACCGCCCGGCTGGCCGCCGCCGGTGCCGCGGCAGGCATCCATCTGATCTGTCTGGCCGAGACCCCGGCCGCCACGCCCACCTCACCGGTCGCGGCGACGTACGAAGCCGCCTGCCATGCCTCGATCGCGTTCCGCGAGTGCGGGGCGGTGGCGATGCTCAGCGGCGATGTGGCGACGGCCCTGCGGCTGCTGCGGACGGCGGACGGCCGGGCCGCGGGCCGCGGCACGGTCGCCGCGGTGGACGCGGTGTCGGCGCACTGGGCCGAGCGGTTCGGCCGGGCACTGGCCCCCTTGCGTACGGAGGGCTCCGCCACGGCCCACGGCCGGTCGGCGTCGGCCTCGCTCCCGACGACCGCCCGGCTGCTGGACGAGCTGGGCCTGGCCCGTGCCACCCCGGCCTCCCTGATGGCCCGCTGGGCCTCCACCGCGGACGACCAGCCGGGCGCCACGGTGCGCGGCTCGGGCCGCTGGACGGGCGGACCGGCGGGCGGTGGCGCGGGCGACGGCGCCGGGACGGAGAGCCGCGGTTCGGGGCGTACGGAGTACCCGCGCGGCGCGGGCCCCCGTGTGGGCGCCCAGCGCGTGGGCGGTTCGGCGGTTCCGGACGGCTACGTCCCCGGCTCGGGCCGCACCCCGTACCCCGGCAGCGAGAACGCCACCCACATCGGCACCCCGGTCCGCCCCCTCGCCCCCGGCGACGGCGGCCACGGCACCCCCGACCCGGACCGCACCCCGTATCCCGACTCCGGCCGCACCCCATATCCCGACTCCGGGCGCGGCTCGAACCGGGTCAGCGGGCCGCGCGGCGACGCGCCCCGGGTCGCCGCGCGAGGCGCCGGGAGCGCCGCCCCGGCCGGACGCACCGCCGCCGGGACGACCGCGGAGGCGGGCGCCGAGCCGGACACCGGCACATCCGCGGCCGTCGGGCGGCCCGTGGTGGTGCTCGGCGCCGGGCCCCGGGGCGCGGTCAGCGTGGATCTGTCGGAGGAGGGCCCCCACCTCCTCATCGAGGGACCGGCCGGCAGCGGGCGCACGGAGCTGCTGCGGGCCGTCGCCGCCTCGCTCGCCGCGGCCGCCCGGCCCGACCTGCTGGGCATCCTGCTGGTCGACGGCGCGGGCAGCGACCGCGGCGAGGGCCTTCGCCCCTGTACCGAACTGCCGCACGCGTTCACGCACCTGGTGGCCTCCGATCCGGTGCGGATGCGGGAGTTCGCCCAGGCGCTGGGCGGCGAGCTGAAGCGCCGGGCCGAGCTGCTCGGCGCGTACGACTTCACCGAGTGGCACCGCCGGCACGAGGTGGCGCGGCGGATGGTCGGCCAGCGCCCGTCGGCCGCCGCGGAACAGCGCGGTGACGTGGACGCCCCGATGAGCGGGACGCTCCGGCTGCGCCCCGCCGCCCGCTCCTCGGAGCCCGGGCCCTCCCCGCTGCCCCGGCTCGTCGTCCTGGTCGACGACTTCGACGCGCTGGTCGCCCCGGCGCTCGGCAGTCCCGGCCGCCCCGCCGCGGGTTCGGTGGTGCGGGCCCTGGAGGCCGTGGCGCGGGAGGGCGGCCGGCTGGGCGTCCACCTGGTCGCCGCGTCCGCCCGCCCGGACCGTACGGAGGACACGGACCTGGCGCACGGGGCCCGGCTGCGCATCGTGCTGGACGCGCCGGTGGTCCAGCCGTCCCCGGAGGACCCGGCGCCCGGACGGGGCAGGCTCGGGCATCCGGACGGCCGGGTGACCCCGTTCCAGGGCGGCCGGGTGACCGGGCGCATCCCGCGCACCGCCACGCTGCGGCCCACCGTCGTACCACTGGAATGGGAGCGGATGGGCGATCCGCCGACCCGGCGCCCGGTCCGCGAGCTGGGCAACGGACCGACCGATCTGGCCCTGCTGGCCAGTGCGCTGGAGTGGGCGGCCCGGTCGGTGAACGCCGAGCCGATAGCCCCGTTCGGGCCCGTCCACTCCTGAGGGAAACCGGGTCCGGACATCCACTGACATCACGTCACGAGCCCATCACGATCAAGGAGTTGACACGAGAAGCGGTATTGCGGCGCCCGTACACCGGGCGTAGGACTGTGCGCACACAACGATGTGAGAGACGGGGAAGCAATGCGCACAACCCTTCGGATCAGCAGGGCCGCCGCGGTGTTCACCGCCGTCGGTGCCCTGGCCCTCACCGGTTGCAGTGACGACGGCGGAAAAGACAAGTCGGGCAAGGGCTCGGGGAGCGGCAAGGGAAGCCCCTCCAGCGTCGTACTGCCCAAGCTGGACGGCGAGAAGCTCTCGGTCGCGGCCGTCTGGACCGGCGCCGAGCAGGCCAACTTCGTCAAGGTCCTCAAGGAGTTCGAGAACCGCACGGGCGCGAAGGTCACCTTCGTCCCGGCGCAGGACCCGATCGTCAACTTCCTCGGTACGAAGATCGCGGGAGGCCAGCCGCCGGACGTCGCGATGATCCCGCAGGTCGGAGCGATCCAGCAGGCCGCCCAGAAGAAGTGGGCGAAGCCGGTCGGCCCCGAGGCCAAGGCCCAGCTGAGCAAGAACTACTCGCAGGTCTGGCAGGACCTCGGCGCGGTGGACGGCACCCAGTACGGCGTCTATTTCAAGGCCGCCAACAAGTCCCTGATCTGGTACAACACCAAGGCCTTCGAGAACGCGGGCGCGGCCGAGCCGAAGACCTGGAAGGACTTCCTGAAGACGGCCGAGACGATCTCCGCCTCGGGTGTCACCCCGGTCTCCGTCGGCGGCGCCGACGGCTGGACGCTCACCGACTGGTTCGAGAACATCTACCTCTCCCAGGCCGGTCCGGAGAAGTACGACCAGCTGGCCCAGCACAAGATCAAGTGGACGGACCCGTCCGTCAAGGACGCGCTGACCACGCTCGCCGAGCTGTTCGGCAAGCCGTCGCTGATCGCGGGCGGCGCCGACGGCGCCCTGCAGACGGAGTTCCCCGCCTCGGTCACCCAGACCTTCACCGGCGGTGACCAGCCCAAGGCCGCGATGGTCTACGAGGGCGACTTCGTGGGCGTCAACATCGCGCAGACGAAGGCGAAGATCGGAACGGACGCCAAGGTGTTCCCGTTCCCGGCGGTCGGCGCCGAGTCCCCCGTCGTGACCGGTGGCGACGCCGCGGTGGCGCTGAAGGACGGCAAGGGCGCCCAGGCCCTGCTGACCTGGCTGGCCTCGACCGACGCCGCGCAGATCATGGCCGAACAGGGCGGGTTCATCTCCCCGAACAAGGCCCTGGACGCCTCCGCGTACCCGAACGAGGTGCAGCGCACGATGGCGAAGGCGCTGATCTCGGCCGGTGACGCGGTCCGGTTCGACATGTCCGACCAGGCGCCGCAGTCCTTCGGCGGGACGCCCGGCAAGGGCGAGTGGAAGACCCTCCAGGACTTCCTGAAGAGCCCGAAGGGCATCGCGGGGACTCAAGCGAAGCTGGAGTCCGACGCGGCCAAGGCGTACAAGAGCTGACGCGATGACGACAGCCGCAGCGGGGGGCGCCGACGCGGTGCCCCCCGCCGACAAGCAATCGTCCGCGGAGCCGTCGGTGCCCGCGCCCAGGAAGCCGTCCGGCCCGCCGCCCGGCGGCCCGGGGCGCAGCCGCCGGAGCGTGACCGGCACCCGCAGGTTCATCGCGGTCCTCTTCCTGGCACCCGCGCTGGTGCTGCTGGGCGCGCTCGTGGTCTATCCGATCGTGTACTCCGTCTACCGGTCGTTCCTCGACCAGGCGGGTACGGGTTTCGCCGGGCTCGACAACTACAAGGCGCTGTTCACGGACGACACCATCCGTACGGCGGTCAAGAACAACGCGATCTGGGTGGTGCTCGCGCCGACGGTCTCCACGGCCCTCGGGCTGATCTTCGCGGTGCTCACGGAACGGATCCGCTGGGGCACGGCGTTCAAGCTGGTCGTCTTCATGCCGATGGCGATCTCCATGCTCGCCGCCGGCATCATCTTCCGGCTGGTGTACGACGCCGCTCCGGAGCGCGGGGTCGCCAACGCCGTGTGGGTGGGGGTGCACGACACCTTCGCCGAGTCGGCGGGATATCCGAAGGCGCATCCGCTGCCCGTCCACCCGCTCAAGGCGGGCCCCGGCGGTTCGTTCGTCACCAAGGCGCCGGTACGGGCCGGGCAGCCGGTGCGGCTGCCGCTGGTCGGGGTGGTCCCGGCGAACATGCCGAAGGACGCGAAGCCCGCGAAGGCCGCCGCGGCGAAGGACGGCGAGATCGCCGGCACCGCCTGGCTGGACTTCACCAAGGGCGGCGGCGGCCGGCCCAATGTCATCGACGCCGAGGAGCTGGGGCTCAAGGGCCTCCAGGTCGAGGCGGTCAAGGACGGCAAGGTGGTCGCCACGGCGACGGCGGGCGCGGACGGTACGTTCACCCTGCCCGCGTCGGCCGACGGCGCCGGAATCCGGCTGCCCGCCTCGAACTTCGAGGAGCCGTACAACGGGGTCGAGTGGCTCGGCCCGACCCTCGTCACCCCCGGGATCATCGGTTCGTACGTCTGGATGTGGGCCGGGTTCGCGATGGTGCTGATCGCGGCGGGGCTCGCGGGGCTGCCCCGTGAACTCCTCGAAGCGGCCCGGGTGGACGGCGCGAACGAGTGGCAGGTGTTCCGCCGGATCACGGTGCCGATGCTCGCGCCCGTGCTCGTGGTGGTGCTGGTCACCCTGATGATCAATGTGCTGAAGATCTTCGACCTGGTCTTCATCATCGCGCCGGGCTCCTCGCAGGACGACGCGAACGTGCTGGCACTCCAGCTCTACCGGTCCTCGTTCGGCACGGACGCGGACCTCGGGATCGGCAGCGCCATCGCCGTACTCCTGCTGCTGCTGGTACTCCCGGTGATGTACGTCAACATCCGCCGGATCCGGAAGGAGGGGCGCCGATGACGACAGCGCCGACCACGGCCACGAGCACCCCGGCCGAAGACGTTCCGGTGAAGGCGGAGCGGTCCCTCGGCGCACGCGTCGCCGCCCGCGCCGGCGGCGGTGCGATGCGGATCTTCCTCGTCCTGGTGGGCCTGTTCTGGCTGATGCCGACGGTGGGGCTGCTGCTGTCCTCGCTGCGCGGCGCGGACGACATCGCGGCGACCGGCTGGTGGAAGGTCTTCACGGCCCCGTCGCAGCTCACCTTCGACAACTACGCCACGCTGCTGGACAATTCGACCATCACCCACTCCCTCCTCAGCACGGTCATGATCACCGTCCCGGCGACCGTCCTGGTCGTGGTGATCGGTTCACTGGCCGGATACGCCTTCGCGTGGATGGAGTTCCCCGGTCGCGACTGGTGGTTCCTGGTGGTCGTGGGGCTGCTGGTGGTCCCGGTGCAGGTCGCCCTGGTCCCGGTCTCCAAACTCTTCGGCGCGGTCGGGATCTTCGAGACGACCTTCGGCGTGGTCATCTTCCACACGGCCTTCGGCCTGCCCTTCGCGATCTTCCTGCTGCGGAACTTCTTCGCGGAGATCCCGAGGGAGCTGCTGGAGGCGGCCCGGCTGGACGGGGCGGGCGAGATCCGGCTCTTCACCCGGGTCGTGATGCCGCTGGGCGGTCCGGCGATCGCCTCGCTCGGGATCTTCCAGTTCCTCTGGGTGTGGAACGACATGCTGGTCGCGCTGATCTTCGCCGACTCGGACTCACCGCCGATCACGGTGGCCCTCCAGCAGCAGGTACGGCAGTTCGGCAACAACATCGACGTGCTGGCGCCCGGCGCCTTCGTGTCGATGGTGATTCCGCTGGCGGTCTTCTTCGCCTTCCAGCGCCAGTTCGTCTCCGGCGTGATGGCGGGCGCGGTGAAGTGAGCCGCGAACAGTAGCCGGTCGTCGGACGGGCTTGAGGGCAGGCCCGTCCGACGGCGCGGTCAGCGTTGCTGGCCCGCCATCACCGTGACGAGGCCGACGACCACGAGCAGCGAGCCGCCCCAGGTCCACATCGAGGTCCGCTCGTGCAGCACGGTCGCCCCGGCCAGCACGATCAGCAGATACCCGAGGGCGTTGAACGGGTACGCGATGGACAGCGGCACCTTGGCCAGGGTCGCCATCCAGGCGAGGGCGGAGACCGCGAAGACCACCAGGCCCAGGACGACCCAGGGGCTGGTCGCGGCGCGCAGGGCGACGGATCCGCCGCCGTGTCCCGCGGCGGCCGCGGCGCTCTTCATCCCGTGCTTGAGCATGATCTGGCCGCCCGCCGACGAGAACACGGCGAACAGCAGCAGCGTCAGACTGGGGAGGGTCAAGACCTTGCTCCTGACTGCGGCTCCCTGGGACTGCGGCTCCGGGGAGGGGGCGGGACGGGGGACGGCGGCCTCAGACGCCGACCCGGTCGGCAGGGACGTACTGTCGGTTGAGGATGTCCTGTACATCGACGTGCTCTCCAGCGATGATCGTCTCGGCCGCATGCGGGGTGAGCAGTGCGACGTGCTGATAGCCGAACAGCGTCGGCCGGATCCGGGTGAGCAGTTTCGACACTCCGCCCAGGACCGCGGGGAGCGGTCCGCCGCCGAGCAGCGCCCAGAACGGGGCCCCGGTCGACGCGATGTGGAGGACGTCGTAGCCCGACTCCCTGACGGTGCGGCGCAGGCTGGCCCGGGTGAAGAAGCGCAGATGCGTCTCGTCGAGAATGCCGCGCCGGTCGTAGCCGAAGACTCCGAACGCGACCCGCAGCCGTGAGTACCAGTGGCTGAAGTTCGGTACGGAGAGCAGCACACGGCCGCCGGGCCGCAGCACCTCGGCGACCTCGGCGAGCACCCGCTCGGGGCGTGAGAGGTGCTCGATGACATCGCCGGCGACCACGTAGTCGTAGCCGACGCCGATCTCGGCCGGCAGCCCGTCCTCCAGGTTGGCGAGGTGGAAGCGGGTGCACTTCTCGCGTACGCCGGGTACCTCGACGTAGTCCACGCCGGTCACCTCGTGGCCGAGGGCTTCGAGGCGCTGGGCGAACAGGCCGCCGGAGCAGCCGAGGTCGAGGACCCGGCCGGGCGGGAGGCTGCGCATCTTCTCCAGGATGACGGCGTGCGAGGAACCGTCGCCCTCCTTGAACGCGTACTCGACGGGCTTGGGGATCCAGCCGCAGGTGCCGAATCCCTTGACGGCGAGCCGGTATTCGAGGACGTCCTTGACGACGTCCTTCGCGTACTTCATGCCGTTGACGTAGCAGATCTCGTCGCCGTAGTAGGTGGGGACGGGGATCTCCTTGATCCGCATCCCCTCGTTGAGCAGTTGGACGATGATCTGGGTGTCGAAGTCGAACGCGTCGGTGTTCCGGTGGATCGGCAGTTTCTTGAGCGCCGCGACGCTGTAGGCGCGGTACCCGGAGTGGAATTCGGAGAGCTGCGAGCCGAGCAGGGCGTTCTCCAGCCGGGTGAGAATGCGGTTGCCGAGCCATTTGTACATCGGCATGCCGCCCTTGAGCGCGGATCCGGATTTCATCATCCGTGATCCGAAGACGGCCTCGCATTCGCCGCGTTCGATGGGTGCGACCATGTCGGGCAGGAATTCCGGGGCGTACTGTCCGTCGCCGTGCAGCAGCACGATGATGTCGAGTCCGTGCTCGGCGGCCAGTGCGTATCCGGCCTTCTGGTTCCCGCCGTATCCGAGGTTCTTGGTGTGCCGCATCACCACGGTCCGCGGCATTCCTTCCGTCTGCGACCAGCGGCAGCCCGCGGTGAAGGTCGCGTCATGGCTCGCATCGTCGAGAATGAGGATTTCGGCGACCTTGGACCGGAAGTCCTCCGGAATGCGGTCGAGGGTCTTCTCCAGCGTCGTCTCGGCGTTGTACGCGACCACCAGGATGCCGATCCTGGGGCTCGGGCTTTCCTTCACGGGGCGTTCTCCAGTTGCGCTCGGTGCTCGGTACGTGGTGCTTGCTTCTCGGAGGCGGTCAGTTGACGGCGGAACCGGTGGGCTGCGAGGTACGGGGCGCGGTGACCGTGCCGCACCCGGCGGGGGGCTGTCCGGGCGGGCCCGGCCGGGTGGCGAGGATCTTGCGGATCCCGCTGAAGACGCCCACGGCGAGAACCACCCAGCCGGCCTCGGCGAGATGCAGCACCGTTTCGCTCCAGCGCACGGCGGAGCGTCCGTGGTAGCCGAGGACCGCTGTCAGACCGAGCAGGCAGCCGTACGCGGCGCCCTCCCAGAACCCGACGACGAACAGCCCGGCGGCGGCCCAGGTCAGGTACTGGAGCGCGGACGCGGTGGAGAGCAGCAGCAGCAGGCTCATCGTGACGCCGACGACGACCGGCAGCTGCGCGGGCCGCAGCCACGCGAGCCAGACCCCGGCCGCCACACAGGCCAGTACGAACAGGAAGTGGCCGTCGCCCTCGATGAAGGTGATGAAGGACTGCGGCAGGCCTGACAGGTCGGCGAACCGGACGAGCCCCCAGAGCCGGTAGCCGCCGCCCGCGTACTCCAGGACGTTCTCCTTGAGGTTCTCCGGCACGGTCATCAGGACCGGCCCCCAGACGAGGGCGATCAGCGCGGCGAACCCGGCGGAGAAGCGGACGAAGGCCGGCCGGCCGGCCCGCAGCGCGACGAGGAACAGCGCCGGGATCACCACCACGGGGATGAACTTGACGCTGATCGACAGCGCGGCGGCCAGCCCGGCGGCCAGCGGCGCCTTCCGGTCCACCAGCAGATGGGCGGCGGCCAGGGCGAAGGTGATGGCGACCGCGTCGGTGTTGCCGTGATAGCCGGAGGTGGCGATCAGCACGGGGCTGGCGGCCACGCCCACTCCGCAGGCGACGGCGGCGCCGGTCGAGGCGCGCCGCCGCACGATCTCGAAGACGAGGAGCGCGCAGAAGAAGTCGGCGATCGAGGCGGGCGATCTGATCAGCGTCCCGAAGGGGATGCCCATTTCGGAGAGTTTGTTCAGACCGAGCAGCATCCAGCCGGCCAGTGGCGGATGGTTGTAGACGGGAAGTCCGGGAAGCGGCTGCTCATAAATCCGAATGGGCCCGTAACGCACGATCGCCTTTGCGAAACCACGAAAGATTCGCACATCGGCCGGGCCCGGCTTGTTCGCCGCGATCAGCATTCGGGTGACAAGACCCGCGGCCGCGGCAATGAGCACCATCGCTCTTGCGCGTGGCACGTCCCAGGTTTCGCATCGCATTCGGATACCCATGAAAACAGAACGTAGCAACCCGAAGACGTCGAGCGACGCACCGATGGCCACACTTAGAAGGACTATTACTTGAATGCGCCGCACCTGTGCGCAAACACTCGCACCCCTGAACCACTCGAACGGTTCAGGGGTGCTGTGGGGATTCCGGTGTTCTCGCCCGGCCGGCGGCGGTACCGGCCGACGGTGCGGATTACAGCATTCGGTCGACCACGGCCGCCGCCGCGTTCCCGTCGTCCAGGTCGCAGAAGTCCCGGCGGAATGCCTCGTACGCCTGCGCGTGTCCCGCGACGGAGCGTTCCGGGTCGCGCAGCGCCTCGACCAGGCCGGTGGAACCGGGGATCAGCGGGCCGGGGGCGCGGGCCTCGAAGTCGAAGCAGAAGCCGCGGGTGTCGCGGTAGTGCGCCAGGTCGTGGGTGTGGAAGAGCATCGGGCGGCCGGTCCGGGCGAAGTCGAACATCAGCGAGGAGTAGTCGGTGACCAGGGCGTCGCTGATCAGCATCAGCTCGCCGGCGTCCGCGTGGCGCGAGACGTCCCGGACGAAGCCGCTGCCGCTGTCCGGGACGCGGTCGGCCACCAGGTAGTGGCGGCGCACCAGCAGGACGGTGTCCGCGCCGAGTTCGCGTTCGGCGGCGGCCAGGTCGAGTCGCAGGCCGAGGGCGTAGCGGCCGTCGCCGAGCGGCTGGTCCTCGCGCAGGGTCGGCGCGTACAGCACGACCCGCTTGCCCTCGGGGAGCGCGAGCCGTTCCCGTACCGCCGCTGCGACCTTGGCCCGGTCCGGGGCGTGGAAGAGGTCGTTGCGGGGGTGGCCGCACTCCAGGATCTCGCCCCGGTAGCCGAACGAGCGCCTGAGCACGGGGGTGGCGAAGCTGTTCGGGGAGACCAGGAAGCTCCACTGGCGGGCGCGCTGCTCAAGGGCGGCGGTGCGTACGGCGTCGGCCCGGGCGGTGCCCGCGAGGTCGAGGCCGATGCGCTTGAGCGGGCTGCCGTGCCAGGTCTGGACGACGCACTGGCCCTGGCGCCGCTCGAACCACTGGGGGAGCTGGGTGTTGGTGACGACGTACCGGCTGCGGGCCAGCGCCTCGTGCCAGGCGGCGGAGCCGTGCTCGACGGCCGTGGCGCCCGACGGGATCCGGGCCTGCTGGTCGCGCACCACCCACAGGTGCTCCAGCTCGGCGCCCCGCCGGGCCATTTCCTCGTGGATCGCGCGCGGTGAGTCGGAGTACTGGCGGCCGTCGAAGCTGCTGTACAGCACCGTGTCGCGCAGTGGCGCGGTGCGCCGCGTCCGGTACGTCCCGCGCAGCAGCCGTTCGCCGCGCGGGCCGCGTTCCCCGGCGGTGAGCACCGGGGCGCTGTCGATCAGCAGTTGGTCGTGGAAGCGCCGTTCGACGGTGTACGTGCGGCCGGCGAGGGTGCGGGCGGCGGGCAGGGTGCGGTGGGCGGCGGCCGGGATGCGCAGCGGGGCTCCGTCCGTCCCGCCCCGCTCGCGGAGGAGGAGGTACCAGTGCCCCTGGCCCAGCGGCAGGTTCCCGCCGGGGCCCTCGACGGCGTCCGGCCGCAGCGCGGCCCTGAACCGGCGGGCGTCGGCGGGCCCGGAGAAGGTGAGGGGGAATGCGGCCTCCTCGCCGTGGCCGCTGTGCCTGGCCACCAGCTCGACCTGCTGTTCCGGGAGGCCGGGGAAGCTGCCCTCCAGGAGGAGCTGTCCGTCCTCGGTCCAGGTCGCCAGATCGACGGCGGGCTGCACGGTGCGGTCGGTGATCAGCAGATCTCCGCGGGAGCCGGTGGTGAGGCCCAGTTCGCGCCGCTCGTCGCCGTCCCCGGCCAGCGGGTAGCGGCCGGGCAGGACCGGCCCCGGCACGTCGACCGGCGTCCGGCGCCCGTCCGGCCCGACGAGACGCAGGCTGTACGGGATCCGGGCGCGGCCCGGTCCCTGTGCCGTGTCCGGCCGGCCGTCGGCGAAGGCGTCGAGCGGGATGTCCGCGGTGAACCTGCGCCACCCCGCCGCCGAGGGCACGGTCCCCTCGTGCACTGTCACCGGGCGGTCGATGGTGGTGCCGGAGGGCTGGTGGGTGAGGGCGAGTCGCAGCGGCCCCTTGCCGAGGCGGTCGCGGATCATTCCGTCGATGACCACGGCGGCGGCCCCGTCGCCGGTGTCGCCCGCGCGGTGCGTCTCGAAGCGGGCGTCGATCCGCTCGGCGTGCAGCACCAGCCTGCCGCCGTCGAAGGCGGGCACGATCCGGTGGTCGCCGTCGGGACGGTGCACGGGCGGCGGTGCGGCCGCCTCGTCGGTGGCGAGTCCGGAGCGGCGCAGCGTGCCGGATCCGGCGATGCCGATCTCCGGGCGCCAGGTGAGCCGTTCGACGCCGCTGTCCGGGTCGATGCGGAGCCTGGCCGGGTCGACGACGGTCTCGAAGCCCGACCGGTCGTAGTCGTGCAGGCTCTGCCGGGACCGGGCGGTGGCCTCCGGCTCGTCGACCGTGCGCAGCCGCAGCGGCACCACGTGCCGGCGCCCGGCCCGCAGCCAGCCGGCCCGGAACTCGGGGGCGCGCGGGCCGGCGGGCAGGTTGCGGATGTACGCGTACCCCTTGAGGTGCAGCCTGCCGCCCTCCCAGCGGGCGTCCCGCAGCCGGGCGGTGAGCGGCAGGTCCCGCTCGCCCAGCCGCAGCACCGGCCGCGGCACCGGCCGGGTGAGGGCCGGGTAGGAGGCGCTGCGGCGGCGCAGGCCCCGCACCTCGAAGGCGCCCGGCTCGGCCTTGTCGAAGGCGAGCAGGTCCAGCAGCTCGCCGGTCCGCCGTTCGCGCACGAGGTGCCACATCAGCCGCAGCCGCAGCGGCAGCGCGTCGAGGACGGCCGGGTCGACCTGGTCGGTGAACTCGTTGGCGTACGTGAGGAAGGCGCGCCGGTACTCCTCGTCACCGCCGGGCAGCGCCTCCATGAAGTGCCAGAGGTCGTTGGCGAGCACATGCGCCTCGTACTGCCGTTTGTCGGCGGCGTCGCGGTGCTCGTCGAGGAAGGCGGAGACGCCCAGCACGTGCGAGACCCGGTCCTGGACGCCGCGGACGAGGGCGCGGCGGGTGGTGACCGGGCCCGGCCGGTCGCGCCAGTGGTAGACGGGGTCCTTCAGCACGTCGACGGAGCGGGCCAGGAAGTGGGCGGGCAGGACGACGGGGATGTCCTCGTGGAGGGCGCCGACCGGGAAGGCGAAGGCGTGCTCGTCCCAGAAGGACCGGCGGAAGACCTTGTTGCAGGCGGTCCGGTCGGCGGCCAGGTCCCAGTCCCGGGAGATGTGGGTGCGCAGCCGTGTGGTGGCCATGGGTCTGCGGAGGCCGGGCGACTGCTGGAGGCTGCCGGAGGCCCGCAGCCGCAGCACATTGCCGGAGGCGAGGTCCGAGCCCGTCTCGTCCAGGGCGCCGACGAGGAGTTCGTACGCGCGGGGCGGGAGCATGTCGTCGCTGTCGGCGAAGGCGAGATGGCGAGCGCCCGGATCGCAGTTGCGGACCCCGGTGTTGCGGGCGTGCCCGGGCCCGCCGTTCTCCTGGCTCACCAGCCGGAACCTGCCGTCCTGCCCGGCGAAGGCGGCGGCCAGGGCCGCGCTGTCGTCGGTGGACCCGTCGTCGACCATCACCACCTCCAGGTCGCCCATGGTCTGCTCCGCGAGGGACTTCAGGCAGTCCGTCAGATAGAGCTCGACGTTGTGGACGGGTACGACGACACTCAGCCGTGGCGGCATGTTGGGCACGTCCGTTCATCGGGGCCTGGTTGTCCGTAGGTCTCAACCCCGTGACGGGGCGGGGGTCACCGGCAGCGGTCTCTCCCGAACGGGTGAGATCGGCCGCGCCCCGGTTGCCGCCGGGTCCCGATCACGCCGAATCCCGTGTTCATCCGTTCGGGGCAGTCCCGGTGACCCGGGGCCTCCGCCCCGGTTGACCGGTCATGAAGCCGCGCCTCAGTGTCGTCGTCCCGGTCCACAACGCCGAGGACCACCTGGAGGACTGCCTGCGCTCGGTGGCCGAGCAGGCGGTCACCGACATCGAGGTGGTCCTCGTGGACGACGGTTCGACGGACGGCAGTACGGCCATCGCCGAGGACTTCGCCGCCCACGACCGCCGCTTCCGTCTCGTGCGCCGCCCCAACGGCGGGCCGGGCGCGGCCCGCAACACGGGCGTGCGGCACACCATGCCGGGCGTGCCGTACCTGGC
Organism: Streptomyces sp. NPDC002403; assembly: GCF_053593015.1. Taxonomy (NCBI): domain Bacteria; kingdom Bacillati; phylum Actinomycetota; class Actinomycetes; order Kitasatosporales; family Streptomycetaceae; genus Streptomyces; species Streptomyces sp. NPDC002403. Next base: position 272,917 of record NZ_JBSFBQ010000006.1, read on the forward strand.
GTTCGCCGACAGCGACGACATCGTCGTCCACGACGGCTACGCGCGGATGCTGGCCTCGCTGGAGTCGACCGGCTCCGACCTCGCGACCGGCAATGTGTGGCGGCTGGACGAGCGGGGGCGGCGGCAGGCCTCGCAGTACCGGTGGCTGACCCACACCCGGACGCGCACCCACATCGGCCGCGATCCCCGGCTGCTCGCCGACCGGTTCGTCTGGAACAAGGTGTTCCGGCGCTCCTTCTGGGACCGGCACGCCTTCGCCTTCCCGGAGGGGAGGCTCTACGAGGACGCCCCGGTGGTGATCCCGGCGCACTACCTGGCCGGCTCGGTGGACGTGCTGCACGAGCACGTCCACTACTGGCGGGTGCGGGAGGGTTCGGTCGTCCGGCGGTGTACGGATGTGCAGGACGTACGGGACCGGATCGCGGCGTGCGAGCAGGTCAGCGCGTTCCTGGCGGGCCGGGGCGGGGTGGCGAACGGCGGTGCGCGGCGCCGCTACGACCTCTCGTGCCTGCGCGACGACCTCGTGTGCTTCCTGGAGGGGCTCGCCCCGGGCGGGCCCGGGTACCGGGAGGCGTTCATGGCGGACGCCGGAGCGTTCCTGGACCGGATGGAGCGGATGGACGGGGCGGGCCGCGCGGACCGGGCCGTGGCCCACGATCTGCCGGTGGAGCTGCGGATCAAGTGGCAGCTGGTGAAGGAGCGCCGGCTCCCGGAGCTGCTGGAGGTGCTCGCCTTCGAACGGGCCAACGGCGCGGGGACGTTCACCGTCTGCGGGGTGCCGGGGCGGCGGCAGGCCGGTTTCCCCGGCATCCCGGACACCGCCCGGCTGTCCCGAAGCGATCTGCCGGCCGTGGCACGGCTGCTGGACGCGCGGTGGGGCGAGGACGGGAAGCTGCGGCTGCGCGGTTACGCGTACCTCCGGAATCTGCCGGCCGCGACGCCGCGCCACGCGCTGAAGGTGGGCATGGTGCGCACGGTCCACGGACAGCAGCTGCGGACGGTGCCGGTCCGCGGGGTGTCCGCGCCCGAGGCGACCGTCGACTCCGGTCAGCGGGTGCACGGTTACGACCACTCCGGCTTCGAGATGCTCGTCGACCCGCGCCGGCTGCGGCCCGGCGGCTGGCTGGTGGGCATGATGGTGGCCGCCCAGGGCACGGTCCGCCGGGTGGCGGTGCGCGCCGTGGAGGCGGGGGCCGTCCAGCCGCTCGTCCACGACCTGGGCGACGGACGGCGGGCGGTGCTCGACTTCCGGGGCGGCCGGCTCCGGCTGAACCTGGCGCAGCTGCCCGCCCGTTGCGAGACCCACCGCTTCGGCGAGGACCTGGAGCTGACCGGCAGGCTGTACGGGGACGCCCGGCCCAAGGCCCTGGTGCTGACCTGCGACGGGGTGGCGGACCAGGAGTTCGGCCACCCCGTCGAGTGCCGTCCGGACGGCCGCTTCACGGTACGGGTCCCGCTCGCCGACCTCGCCGGGATGGCGGCCGCGCCACCGGCCCCGCACCGGGCGCCGCGCGAGGTCGAGCCGGAGCCCGGCGGGCGGTGGCGGGCGCTGCTGGTCCTGGCCGACGGGGAGCGGGTGCCGCTCGCGGCGGCCGGGGAGTCGGTGCCGCCGGTCGTGGCCGACGCGGCGGGCGAGCTGGTGCTGGACCTGAGCGGGCAGCCGTTCGTGGACGGGGCCGTGTGGACGCCGGACGGTGCGCTGCGGTTGGAGGGGGTGACCGGCGCCGGTACGGGCCTGCGGCAGGACGCGGGCCCGGACCGGCTCGTTCTGCGGCACGAGGGGCTGCGCGAGACGGTGTCGGTGCCCGTGACCTACGACGAGCGGCGCCCGGGGGTGCGGGCGGGAAGGGGCGCGGGGGCGCGCGGGACGGCGTACGGGGGGTGCCGCTTCTCCGCGTTCCTGGCGCCCTCGGTGGCCGCCGGGCTGCACGAGGGCCGCTGGGAGGCGTATCTGGGCGGCCGGCCGGTCCGGGTGCTGACCGCGCTCGCCGCCCGGCTGCCGCTGCGCGGGAGCGTCCCGGTCGCGGCGGCGCCCGTGCCCGGCCGGGAGTTCGCCCTGGGCCGCCGGTTCGGCGACCGGCTGACCGTGCTGGCCGGGCCGGTGCTGGCGCCCGCCGAACGCGGTGCGTACCGCCGGGCCGAACTGCGCGGCAGCCACTACCCGGCCCGGCGCGCGATGCCGCTGCGGGACGCGGTCCTCTACACGGGCGGCGACTCGCCGCGCGCCGTCCACGCCGAACTCCTGCGCCGGGGCGTGGAGTCGGAGCACCTCTGGGTCACCGACGGCGTCCACGGCCATGTCCCGTCCACCGCCGTCCCGGTCGTCGAGCACAGCGCCGCCTGGTACGAGGCGCTGGCGCGGTCCCGCCGCATCGTCACCGCCGACCAGCTGCCCGAGTGGTTCGAGCGGCGGCCCGGCCAGACCGTCGTGCAGACCTGGCACGGCGCCCCGCTCGGCCGCTTCGGCACGGATCTGGCCGGCACCCTGTACGCCGACCACCAGGAGCTCGCCACGCTGGCGCACCGCTCGGCCCAGTGGTCCGTCCTGGTCTCCCCCAGCCGCCACTCCACCCCGCTGCTGCGGCGCGCGCTCGGGTACGGGGGCGAGGTCCTGGAGGCCGGCTCCCCCGCCAACGACCTGCTCTTCTCGGCCGACCGCGCCAAGACCGCGGAGCGGGTGCGGCGCAGGCTCGGCATCCCGGACGGCCGCCGGATCGCGCTGTACGCGCCGACCTACCGCGAACAGCTGGCCCGCCCCCCGGGCGCCGACGGTGAGCGGCCCCGCTACCGCTGGGACCCGGCGCTCGACCCGGCGGTGCTGGTGCGGTCCGTCGGTGAGGCCCACACGGTGCTGGTGCGCCGCCATCCGCGGGTGACCGGGAGCGTGCCCGAGCGGCCGGGCGTACGCGATGTGTCGGCGCACCCGGACACCGCGGAGCTGCTGCTGATCGCCGATGTGCTGATCACGGACTACGCGGGCCTGATGTTCGACTTCGCGCACACCGGCCGCCCCATGCTCTTCCATACCTACGACCTGGCGCACTACCGCGACACGGTGCGCGGTTTCTGCCTGGACTTCGAGGCCCGGGCGCCGGGCCCGCTGCTCGCCGGCGCGGACGGCATCGCCGCGCTCCTGCGCGACGCCGACACCCTGGCCGCCGCGGCGGCCCGGCACGCGGAGGCGTACGAGAGCTTCCGCCGGGACTTCTGCGACCTGGACGACGGCGGGGCGGCGGCCCGTGTCGCGGACCGGCTGCTGGCCGAGGGGTAGGGCCGGTCGTTCCGATCCGGCATCATCCGAACGAGAGACCCTAGCCCGCCTTGAGGGCGGCGACGGCGGAGGCCGCCAGGTCGTCCAGGTACCTCTTGGGCAGCGGGGCGCGGACGACGGCGAGCCGCCAGTAGAGCGGGCCGACGATCAGGTCCAGTGCCCGGTCCGGATCGCTGCCCCCGGGCAGCTCGCCGCGGGCCACCGCGTCCCGTACGACGACGGCGGCGATGCCCTGCTGCGGGTCCAGCAGGGCGGCCTTGATCGTGTCGGAGATCTCCGGATTGCGGGCCGCCTCGACCAGCAGGTCCGGGATGACCTGCGAGGCGACGGGGTGGCGCAGGGCGTAGGAGGCCAGTTCGAGCACGGCCCGGACGTCCCCGTACAGCGAACCGGTGGCCGGGGCCGGCATGCCCTGGACCGCGACGGCGGACACCAGGTCGAGGACCAGGGCCAGCTTGGACTTCCAGCGGCGGTACACGGCTGTCTTGCCGACGCCCGCGCGCCGCGCGATCCCCTCCATCGACATCCGGGCGAAGCCCACCGCGGCCAGCTCCTCGAAGACGGCGCCCCGAATCGCATCGGTGACGTCCTCGCGCAGCACGGCGGCTCCGGCGGGGACACGGCGGCGGGCTCCCGGGTCGGTGGTCATGGCCGAATCATAGTCCGTAGCGACGGAACGGTTGCGTTGCGACGTAAATGCGTCCTACCCTCGGCGTTGCGACGATACGGTCCCGTTCCGTCGGTCGTCGCTCCCCTGCCCTCCCGTCGAAAGCGATCGTGGTGAGCCAGACAGCAACCCCGCCGGCCCCGGCCGACACCCCAGCCGGTGCGGCCCTCCCGGTGTACGCGCCGGGCGAGCTCGCCGCGCTCGCCGCCCGGCACGGACTGACGATGAGCGGGGCCCGGCCCTCGCTGGTGGCGTACGTGCGGCAGCTGTGGGGGCGCCGGCACTTCATCACGGCGTTCGCCACCGCCAAGCTGACCGCCCAGTACAGCCAGGCGAAACTGGGCCAGATCTGGCAGATCATGACCCCGCTGCTGAACGCGACGGTCTACTACTTCATCTTCGGCGTCCTGATGAACACCAAGCGCAACGTCGAGGACTTCGTGCCCTTCCTCGTCACCGGCGTCTTCATCTGGACCTTCACCAGCAGCTCGATCACCGCGGGCACCCGCGCGATCAGCGGCAACCTGGGGCTCGTCCGGGCGCTGCACTTCCCACGCGCCTCGCTGCCGATCGCCCTGGCCCTGCAACAGCTCCAGCAGCTGCTGTTCTCGCTGGGCGCGCTGGTGCTGATCCTGGTCGGGTTCGGGCAGTTCCCCAAGCCGTCCTGGCTGCTGGCGGTCCCCGCGCTGTTCCTCCAGGCGCTGTTCAACACCGGTGTCTCCATGGTGGTGGCGCGGCTGGCCGCCCGGACACCCGACATCGCCCAGCTGATGCCGTTCGTCCTGCGCACCTGGATGTACGCGTCCGGGGTCATGTGGAGCGTGGACACCATGCTCAAGGGCGACCGGGTTCCGCACTTCGTGATGGTGATGCTGGAGTGCAATCCGGCCGCCGTCTTCATCGACCTGATGCGGTTCGCGCTCATCGACAGCTTCGGCGCGTCCCACCTCCCGCCGCATGTGTGGGCGATCGCCGCGGGCTGGGCGCTGGTGTGCGGCGTGGGCGGATTCGTGTACTTCTGGCAGGCGGAGGAGCGGTACGGACGTGGCTGATCACATGACCGACATCGACGAGCGGGTCCCGACCGTCGTCGTGGACGACGTCCACATCACGTACAAGGTCAACGGCGCCCGCACCGGAAAGGGCAGCGCCACCTCGGCGCTCAGCCGGATCGTCTCGCGCCGGCAGGCCCCCGGGGTGCGCGAGGTGCACGCCGTGAAGGGGGTGAGCTTCGCCGCGTACAAGGGCGAGGCCATCGGCCTGATCGGCTCCAACGGCTCGGGGAAGTCGACCCTGCTCAAGGCCATCGCCGGTCTGCTGCCCGCCACGAAGGGCCGGGTGCACACCCAGGGCCAGCCCTCGCTGCTCGGGGTGAACGCCGCGCTGATGAGCGATCTGACCGGCGAGCGCAACGTGGTGCTCGGCGGTCTCGCGATGGGCATGACCCGCGCCCAGATCCGCGAGCGCTACCAGGGGATCGTCGACTTCTCCGGAATCAACGAGAAGGGCGACTTCATCACCCTGCCGATGCGTACGTACTCCTCCGGCATGGGCGCCCGGCTGCGCTTCTCCATCGCGGCCGCCAAGAGCCATGACGTCCTCCTCATCGACGAGGCGCTGTCCACCGGCGACGCCAGGTTCCAGCGGCGCAGCAAGGAGCGGATCATCGAGCTGCGCAAGGAGGCCGGCACGGTCTTCCTGGTCAGCCACAGCAACAAGTCGATCACCGAGACCTGCGACCGGGCGATCTGGCTGGAGGCCGGGACGCTGCGGATGGACGGTCCGGCGGACGAGGTCGTGGCGGCGTACGAGAAGTTCACCTCCGGCAAGAAGTAGGGCATCGCGGCAGGGGCGACGAACGGCCCGGGGATAAACTCCCCTGCCGCACCACGGGGTTGCGCTCGAACCGCTCAGGGGGGCACATGCAGGACGGTGTACCGGGACCGCTGCGGGCGGACGACCCGCGGGAGATCTCCGGCTATGCCCTGCGGGCCCGGGTGGGCGAGGGCGGGATGGGCACCGTCTGTCTCTCGCACACCCGCGGCGGCCAGGCCGTCGCCCTGAAGGCGATCCGCCGGGAGTACACGCGGGACGCGCAGTTCCGGTTGCGGTTCGCCCGCGAGGTGGCCGCGGCCCGCCGGGTCTCCGGGTACCACCTGCTGCCCGGCGTCCACTGACGCGCGGCCCGCGCATCCCGGCAACGCGAAGGGGAGGCGGCCACCGGAAGACCCGGCGACCGCCTCCCCTCCCGACGGGCTAGGCGTGCGTACGGAGCAGCGTGCGCATCGTCCTCATCGCGACCGACAGGTTCGCCAGGTCGAAGGCGTCCGAGCCCTGGATCTCGTCGAGGGTGGAGCGGGACCGCGTCAGGATCGCCGCGTTCTTCTCCTCCCAGGCCTGGAACCGCTCCTCCGGCGTCGAGGTGCCGTTGCCCACCGCCAGCACGTCCGCGGTGAGCGCGGCGTGCGCGGCGTACAGGTCCTCGCGGATGGAGGCGCGGGCCATGGACTGCCAGCGGTCGGCCCGCGGCAGCTCGATGATCCGGTCCATCAGCTGGGTGATGCCCAGCCGGTCCGCGAGGTCGTAGTACACCTCGGCGACGGAGAGCGGGTCCTTGCCCGTGCGCTCCGCGATCGCCACGATGTCCAGCGCCGGGAAGGCGGAGGAGAACCCGGCGACCCGCTGGGCCAGCTCGCCCGGCACGCCCGCCTCGGTGAGCTCGTCCAGGATCGACTGGTACCACTCCAGGTCGGCGCCCATCAGCATCTTGGGCAGCTCGGCCCAGACCTGGTCGACGCCCGCCTTGAAGAAGTCGATCGTCGCGGCGATCTCCAGCGGCTGCGGCCGGTTGCCGAGCAGCCAGCGCGAACCGCGCTCGACGAGCCGGCGCGAGTGCAGCCGGATCCGGGTCTGCACGTCGGCGGCGACCTCGTTGTCGAGCGCCTCGACGGCGTCCCACACCTGGCCGAGACCGAAGATCTCGCGGGCCACGAACTGCGCCCGCACGATCTCCTCGATCGAGGCGCCGGTCTCTTCCCGCAGCCGGTGCAGGAAGGTCGAACCACCGCTGTTCACGGTGTCGTTGACCAGGACCGTGGTGATGATCTCGCGCCGCAGCGCGTGCCCGTCGACCGCCTCGGGGAACTGCTCGCGCAGTTGCTCCGGGAAGTAGGCGTGCAGCAGCTTCTGCAGGTGCGGGTCGTCCGGCAGGCTGGTCCGGATCAGCTCCCGGGCCGCGGTGATCTTCGTGTACGCGAGCAGCACGGCCAGCTCGGGCTGGCTGAGCCCCTTGCCGGCGTTGAGCAGCTCACGGATCTGGCGGTCGTTGGGCAGGAACTCCAGACCGCGGTCGAGGTCACCGTCCCGGCCCAGCCGGCGCATGAAGCGCTGGTGGGCGTGGAGCAGCGAGGGGGACTGGGTGGTGGCGTTGGCGAGCGCGACGTTCTGCGCGTAGTTGTTGCGCAGCACCAGACGGCCGATCTCGTCGGTCATCTCGGCGAGCAGCTTGTTGCGCTGCTTGACGGTCATGTCGCCGTCCCGGACCAGGCCGTTGAGCAGGATCTTGATGTTCACCTCGTGGTCGGAGGTGTCCACGCCGGCGCTGTTGTCGATCGCGTCGGTGTTGATGTGGCCGCCGCCCCGGGCGAACTCGATCCGGCCGAGCTGGGTGGCGCCGAGGTTGCCGCCCTCGCCGACGACCTTGGCCCGCAGGTCCTCGCCGTTGACCCGGATCGCGTCGTTGGCCTTGTCGCCGACGTCCGCGTTCGACTCGGCGGAGGACTTGATGTACGTGCCGATGCCGCCGTTCCACAGCAGGTCCACGGGGGCCTTGAGGATGGTCTGCATCAGATCGGCGGGCGTCATCTTGGTGACACCCGGCTCGATGCCGAGCGCCTCGCGGATGTGCGCGTTGATCGGGATGGACTTGGCGCTGCGCGGGTGGACGCCACCGCCCGCGGAGAGCAGGTCCTTGTTGTAGTCGGCCCAGGAGCTGCGGGGCAGCTCGAACAGACGGCGGCGCTCGGCGTACGAGGTGGCGGCGTCCGGGGACGGGTCGATGAAGATGTGCCGGTGGTCGAAGGCCGCGACGAGCCGGATGTGCTCGGAGAGCAGCATGCCGTTGCCGAACACGTCACCGGACATGTCACCGACGCCGACGACGGTGAAGTCCTCGGTCTGGGTGTCGTGGCCCAGCTCGCGGAAGTGCCGCTTGACGGACTCCCAGGCGCCGCGGGCGGTGATGCCCATGCCCTTGTGGTCGTAGCCCGCGGAGCCGCCGGAGGCGAAGGCGTCGCCGAGCCAGAAGCCGTACCCGACGGCGACCTCGTTGGCGATGTCGGAGAAGCTCGCGGTGCCCTTGTCGGCGGCGACGACCAGGTAGGTGTCGTCCTCGTCGTGCCGGACGACGTCCGTGGGCGGCACGACCTCGCCGGCCACCATGTTGTCGGTGATGTCGAGCAGCGCCGAGATGAAGGTGCGGTAGGAGGCGATGCCCTCGGCCATCCAGGCGTCACGGTCGACGGCCGGGTCCGGGAGCTGCTTGGCGACGAAGCCGCCCTTGGCGCCGACCGGCACGATGACGGTGTTCTTCACCATCTGCGCCTTGACCAGGCCGAGGATCTCCGTACGGAAGTCCTCGCGCCGGTCCGACCAGCGCAGACCGCCTCGGGCGACCTTGCCGAAGCGCAGGTGCACACCCTCGACGCGCGGGGAGTAGACCCAGATCTCGAAGGCCGGGCGGGGCGCCGGCAGGTCCGGGATGGACTGCGGGTCGAACTTCATCGAGACGTAGCCGTGCGGCTTGCCGCTGTCCGCGCGCTGGAAGAAGTTGGTGCGCAGGGTGGCCTTGATGACGGTGAGGAAGGACCGCAGGATGCGGTCCTCGTCGAGCGAGGCGACCTGGTCCAGGGCCCCGTCGAGCTCTTCGAGGAGGCCGTCGATCAGCTCGGTGCCGGCGTGCTGCCGCTCCGGGGACATCCGGGCCTCGAAGAGCGAGACCAGCAGCCGGGTGGTGTGGACGTTGTTGCGGAGCGTGCTCTCCATGTAGTCCTGGCTGAACGTCGACCCGGCCTGGCGCAGGTACTTCGCGTAGGCGCGCAGCACCATCGCCTGGCGCCAGCTCAGACCGGCGCCCAGCACCAGCGAGTTGAAGCCGTCGTTCTCGGCCTCACCGGTCCACACGGCCGCGAAGGCGTCCTGGAAGCGGTCGCGGGCGTCGTCGGCGAGGTAGTTGCCGTTGCCGTTGGTCTGCGGCATCCGGAGCCCGAAGTCGTAGATCCAGGCGTGCGTACGGTCCGCGCAGCGCAGCTCGTACGGACGCTCGTCGACGACCTCGACGCCGAGCCGCTGGAGCGCCGGGAGCACGGCGGAGAGGGAGACCTGCTCGCCGGTCCGGTAGATCTTGAAGCGGCGCTCGCCGGGGGCGGCGCCGACCGGCTCGTACAGGCTGAGGGCGAAGTCGGTCCCGTCCTGCTTGAGCGCTTCGAGGTGGACCAGGTCGGCCACGGCGGAGCGCGGCGTGTGGTCGGCCTTGTAGCCCTCGGGGAAGGAGTGGCCGTACTGGCGCAGCAGCTCGGCGGCGCGTTCCTCGCCGCACTCGGCGCCCAGGGCCTCCTGGAAGCCGTCGGCCCAGGAGCGGGCGGCCTCGACGAGACGGGCCTCGATGCGGTCGGCCTCGGAGTCGGTGAGGTCGGGCAGCTCGGTGCCGGGTGCGACGCGGACGACGAAGTGGAGCCGGGAGAGGATCGACTCGGTGTTCCAGGCGGTGAAGTCGACGCTGGTGCCGCCCAGCTCCTCCTTGAGGATGTCGATCAGACGCAGCCGCACACCGGTGGTGTAGCGGTCGCGCGGCAGGTAGACGATCGCGGAGTAGTAGCGCCCGTACTCGTCCTGGCGCAGGTAGAGCCGCAGCCGGCGGCGCTCCTGGAGGTACAGCACGGAGGTGACGACGGAGCGCAGCTGGTCGACGGGCGTCTGGAAGAGCTCGTCGCGCGGGTACGTCTCCAGGATCTGCAGCAGGTCGCGGCCGTCGTGGCTGTTGGGCGAGAAGCCCGCGCCCTCCAGCACCTCGGCGACCTTGCGGCGGATGACGGGCACCCGGCGCACGGACTCGGTGTAGGCGGCGGAGGAGAACAGTCCGAGGAAGCGGCGCTCACCGACGACGTTGCCGTCCGCGTCGAACTTCTTCACGCCGACGTAGTCGAGGTAGCTGGGGCGGTGGACGGTCGAGCGGCTGTTGGCCTTGGTGAGGACGAGGAGCCTGCGCTCGCGGGCCTTGGCCCGGGCGTCGGCGGGCAGCCGGTCGAAGGACGGGCTGACGGGGTGCGCCTCGTCGACGCTGTGGTGCGGGTCGGAGCGCAGGATGCCGAGGCCGGTGCCGGGGACGGCGGCCAGCGAGTCGGTGTCCTTCAGCTCGTACTCGCGGTAGCCGAGGAAGGTGAAGTGGTCGGCGGCGAGCCAGCGCAGCAGCTCCCTGGCCTCGTTCACCTCTTCGTCGCCGAGGCCGTCGAGCGGCTCGCCGGGCAGGTCGTCGGCGATGCGCAGCGCGGCCTCGCGCATCTTGTCCCAGTCCTCGACGGTCTCCCGTACGTCGGACAGCACGCGCAGCAGGTCGGCGGCGATCTGCTGGAGGTCGGCACGGTCGGTCTCGCGGTCGATCTCGACGTGGATCCACGACTCGACGAGGGCGTCGTGCGGCAGCTCGCTCTTCTTGTCCTCGGCGCTCTTGCGGCCTGTGGCGATGCCGTTGCCCTCGGCGAGGACCTCGATGAGCTTGCCGGTGACGTCGCGGCGTACGACGACCTGCGGGTGGATCACGACATGGATGCCGCGCCCCTGCCGGGACAGCTCATTGGTGACGGAGTCGACCAGGAACGGCATGTCGTCGGTGACGACCTCGACGACGGTGTGGCTGCACGTCCAGCCGTTCTCCTCGACGGTCGGGGTGTGCACCCGGACGTTCGCGGTGCCCTGCGGGCGCGTCTCGGCGAGGCGGTAGTGGGAGGAGGCGGCACCGAAGACGTCCACCGGGTCGCGGCCCGCGATGTCCTCCGGAGCAGTGTGCAGGTAGTAGCGCTGGAGGTAGGAGAGGAGCACGTCCTGTCCGGGACGCTCCTGCTCGGCCCCGGCGGCCGCAACACGCACCCGGGAGGTACCTCCCGGGCCACCGACACCACCGCCCGGGCTGTTGTCAGCTACCTTGGCGGCCCGTGCGAGCAGCTCGGCCTTGGCTTCGTCCAGCTTGGTCTGCATGTCCTCTGGCTCCTGTCGCGCGCCGTTGCGAGACGTAGGTGAAAAAGACGACGTACCGCCACGACACGGGGTATCCGGTCTGAGTCGACGCTATGCCGCTATGAGAGACGCCCGGGACCATATTGGCCATTTTTGGCAGTCGGTCCGGGCTGCGGGAATCAGCGAAGGCCCGGGTGCGGTGGCACTCCGGGCGCAGGCCGGGGGCTTCACTGCCCCCGAGGCGTATCGCGCTGATCACGGGGTCCAGGCTATATCGCCCGCCCCCATGACCGTCACGAGCCGTTTGTGTAAAAAGATGAGCCCGAACTTTGACACTCTGGACAGCGCGCGGGTCCGTATTGCCGCACTCTGGTAGTCGGAACAGGCCGACGAACCGTGGGAGCCCCGCCATGGCACCGAAGATCCTGATCGTCACCGGCGACGCCGCCGAGTCCCTGGAAGTCCTCTATCCCTACCAGCGGCTGCGCGAAGAGGGGTACGACGTCCACATCGCGGCCCCCGCCCGCAAGACGCTCCGCTTCGTGGTCCACGACTTCGAGCCCGGCTTCGACACGTACACCGAGAAGCCCGGCTACACCTGGCCCGCCGACCTGGCCTTCTCCGAGGTCGACCCCGGGGACTACGTGGCGCTGGTCGTCCCCGGCGGCCGGGCGCCCGAGTACCTGCGCAACGACCCCGAGCTGCGCAAGCTCCTCAAGGCCTTCTTCGACTCGGACCGGCCGGTGGCCCAGATCTGCCACGGCCCGCTGATGACGGCGGCGGTCGGCGCGCTGGCCGGCCGCCATGTCACCGCCTATCCCGCGCTGGAGCTCGACATGCAGACGGCGGGCGCCACCTTCGAGGACCACGAGGCGGTGGTCGACGGCACCCTGGTCTCCTCCCGGGCGTGGCCGGACCACTCGGCGTGGATGCGCGAATTCCTGAAGATCCTCCGCACGAAGGCCCCGGTGACCACCTGACGCTCCCCCGCCGGGTCCTGCCTCACCCGGCGATCTGCTCGGCGAGCTGCGCGGCCTCGGCCAGACTGTCCACCACCGGCACCCCGGCCGCCTCCAGGCTGGACCTGCTGTGCGATCCGCCGGTGTAGAGCACCGCCTTCGCACCGACGTGCGCCGCGGCGACGGCGTCGTCCACCGCGTCGCCGATGACCACCGTGTACTCGGCGGATATCCCGTCCAGCGCGGCGATGTGCCGCTCCATGTGCCGGGCCTTGCTGCCGCCGGACGGCCCGGTGCGCCCGTCGACCCGTACGAAGCGCCGCTCTATGCCGTACCCCCGCACCACGGGGACCAGCTGGTCGTGCCCGTACATGCTCAGGAGGGACTGACTGCGCCCGCCCAGCTGCCACTGCGTGAGCAGTTCCTCGGCCCCCTCGGTGAGTCCGCAGGCGGCCCGCTGCTCGGTGTAGTACCGGTGGAAGATCCCGTCCATCCGCTCCCACTCGGCCTCCGTGGGCAGCCTGCCCATCAGCCGTTCGTAGAAGCGGGGGATCGGTATGCAGTACATCTCGCGGTACTGCTCGAGCGTGATCGGCTCCAGGCCGACCTCGCCGAACGCGGCGTTCGTCGCGCCGACGACCGCTTCGTTGTCGTCGAGCAGTGTGCCGTTCCAGTCCCAGACCAGATGAGTGCGGTGCTTCCCATGCGTCCCCATGCGTAGAAAGTACCCGCCGCCTACGACACCCGTTCGAACTCTGGGCTCCGACTCCGGCCTCTCCGTCGACTTCGCCTTCGCCTTCGCTTCTGCTTCAGCCGATCAGGTTCGGAATCTCCTGGATACCGAACCACAGCAGCTCGTGGTCCTCGGCGCCGTCCACGGTGAACTGCGCATCGTCGTCCCCGAGGTCCGCCGCGCCCAGCGCCGCGGCCGCGGCCGTGACGTCCTTCGTCGCGTCGTCCGCGTCGACATGCACCGCGGCGGCCTTGGCGAGCGCCACGGGAGCGGCGATCCGCACCTCGCCGAGCGAGGACGGGTCGAAACCGTGGTCCGGGTCCGCGACGGCCGAGCCGTCCGGCACCTCGACGGCCACGACGACGCGCCTGCGGACCGCGTCGGGGTTCTGCGCGATCATCCGGAGCGAGGCGGAGGCGGCCCGGTTGAGCGCCGCGTACTCCAGTTCCTCGATGTCGTCCGAGACGTACCACTCACGCAGCGCGGGGGTCACCGCGTAGGCGGTGAGCGGACCGGGGCCGATCTCGCCCGCCCGGTGCGCCGCTGCGAGACCGGACAGGGTCAGAGGGACGTACACGCGCATGGCCGGGTCGCTTTCGTAGTCGGAAACGCCCTCAGGATACGTGTGACGTCCCCCTTTGGGGTCACGTGCACCGATACCGCTCCGTCCACCCGGCAACCGCCCCTCACCCTCCCCGCGCCCGTCTCACGCCCCGCCCGGTGCCGGGCGCATCACCCGGATAGGTGATTCCCCCCGGTCGCTCCCGGCGCCCCGCCTGCGCTTGCGGCCGCCTCGGCCGTCGCCGTAGAAGGTCCACAGCAGAAGTTACCGCCCGGTATAAACCGGGCCTCTGAAGCACGGGGGCGATGATCGATGAGCACGAACAGGACCCGGCCCGCTGGACGACGCGACCAGCGCAGGCCCGAAGCCGTACCGGCGCAGCGCACACGGACTCCCCGGCGCGTACGCCCGCACCACTGGTTCGCCGAACGCCTCCTGGCGGTCCTGAGCGGCCAGCGCCCGGTGCACTGGATGCTCGGCCACACCATCGGCGAGGCCTACGACCAGCTGGCCGAACTGGCCCCCCGCACCCCACTGAGGGCCCGCGGCGCCCGCCCCGTCATCCGCATGTGCCACGGCGCCCAGCCGGCGCCCGGGGTGGTGGAGGCGTGCGCCAGCATCGCGGCGGGCGAGCAGGTACGGGCCATGGCCTTCCGCCTGGAGCAGGGCACCGACCTCCGCTGGCGCTGCGCAGCAGTGGAACTCGGCGACGAACACCTGCGCCCGTCCCCGACCCGCTGACACGCCACCCGGGGAACGGGGTGGGGCGACGGCCCGGCCCGACCACTCTCGCGCCAAGAGAAGGAGGGCGAGCGACAACGACCTGAGAACGGGGGAGCGGGCCTTCGGAGAGGGTCAGCGCCCAACACCGCACCGCTCCCCCTCCAGGCCCCTCTCAGCCACTGCCCGGCCCGCTACCTCTCCCCACCACTCCAAGCCCCTCCAGACCCGCTCCCAGCTCCTCCTGTGGGGGGACGGGCATCACCCCAGCCCCAGGGGCTTCATCAGAACGCTGACGAGTGGCTGGAGCACCGGCTTCGCGAGCGGCTCCTGACTGCCGGCTCCGTCAGGCGTCGGGGGTCATCACGCCGAGGAGGCCGGTCCGGTCCCATGACAGCCGGCAGCTCCGCGAAACGCCGGTCCTGCGAGGCTCCCGCAGCCGGCTCGCTCAGCGCATGAGCCGGGATCGCATAGCCCGCCGCACGAGCCACCCCGTCCACCCGCCACACCGATGCCGAGTCCCCACCCTGGCCGTCCATGCCCGCATGGTGAGCCACAGAGCTTGCCCGAACGCAGAGAGCCGCCCCGGCCCGCCCCTGTCCCCCGGCCATCCAGGCCGTCCGCTCCGGCCCTCCCGACCCCCTCAGCACTCCCGAGCACTCCCACACCCCGGCCCCGTCTCTGCCCCTCCCCCGTCCACCCGTCCACCTCAGCCCGCCCAGCCCGCGCAGCCACCGGGCCGCCCTTTCCGCCCGCCCTCTGCCACCGGCCGCCCCTGCCCATCGGGCTGCGCCCCGCCCCCTCAGCCCCTCCAGCATTTGAGGAGCGGGGTCCGGGGCAGAGCCCCGGTTCGGGAAGGGGCGGGGAGGGGACAGGCCCCGCCCAGCGGCACACCCACCCACACCAAGCAAGCCGCCCGCTCACACCGGCCCCACCCCCACAGGCCACAGCGCGCCCCCCACACCCCACCAACGCAAAACACCGGGGCCGGACGCCCAAACCACGCGCCCGACCCCGGCTACAGCCCAACTACAGCCCGACCACCGCACCGACGTCCGAAGACGTCACCGGCACCCGAGCCCCCTACCGCCGTCGCTACCGCTCCGGCTACTTCTTACGGCGCCGCCCGCCCCCACCATTCTTCTGGGCCTTGCGCCGCTCCGCCCGGGTCAGCCCGTCGGACTCGGACCCCGTCGCACCGTCCCCGTTGGAGAAGTCGCCCTCGACGACCCCGCCCTCCCCGTCCACCGTGGGAGCGGAGAAGTGCAGCCGGTCCGGACGCTGCGGAGCATCGAGCCCCTTGGCCCGGATCTCCGGACGCGCCGCCGGAACGGCGTCCTCCTTGGCCAGCGAGGTCCGCTCGGCCGCCTCGTCCTGCACCGGCACTTCCTCGACCTGCTGCTCGACCTGGACCTCCAGGTTGAACAGGTAGCCGACGGACTCCTCCTTGATGCCCTCCATCATGGCGTTGAACATGTCGAAGCCCTCGCGCTGGTACTCGACCAGCGGGTCCTTCTGCGCCATGGCACGGAGGCCGATGCCCTCCTGGAGGTAGTCCATCTCGTAGAGGTGCTCACGCCACTTGCGGTCCAGGACGGACAGCACCACACGCCGCTCCAGCTCACGCATGATGTCCGAGCCGAGCTGCTTCTCGCGCTCGTCGTACTGCTCGTGGATGTCGTCCTTGATGGACTCGCCGATGAACTCGGCCGTGATCCCGGCCCGGTCCCCGGCCGCCTCCTCCAGCTCGTCGACGGTGACCTTCACCGGGTAGAGCTGCTTGAACGCGCCCCACAGCCGGTCCAGGTCCCACTCCTCCGCGAAGCCCTCGGCGGTCTCCTGGCGGATGTAGTCGTCGATCGTGTCGTCCATGAAGTGGCGGATCTGGTCCTGCAGATCCTCGCCCTCCAGGACCCGGCGACGCTCGCCGTAGATGACCTCACGCTGCCGGTTGAGCACCTCGTCGTACTTCAGGACGTTCTTCCGCGTCTCGAAGTTCTGCTGCTCGACCTGCGACTGCGCCGACGCGATCGCCCGCGTCACCATCTTGTTCTCGATCGGCACATCGTCCGGCACATTGGCCATCGACATGACGCGCTCGACCATCTGCGCCTTGAACAGCCGCATCAGGTCGTCGCCGAGCGACAGGTAGAAGCGGGACTCGCCCGGGTCGCCCTGACGGCCGGAACGGCCACGCAGCTGGTTGTCGATACGCCGCGACTCGTGCCGCTCGGTGCCCAGGACGTACAGCCCGCCGAGCTCCTTGACCTCTTCGAACTCCGCCTTCACGGCCTGCTCGGCCTTCTCCAGCGCGGCGGGCAGCGCGGCCGCCCACTCCTCGACGTGCTCGACGGGGTCGAGGCCGCGCTGGCGCAGCTCCGCCTCGGCGAGGTCGTCGGGGTTGCCACCGAGCTTGATGTCGGTGCCTCGTCCGGCCATGTTCGTCGCGACCGTGACGGCGCCCTTGCGACCGGCCTGGGCGACGATCGTCGCCTCACGGTCGTGCTGCTTGGCGTTGAGGACCTCGTGCTGGACACCGCGCTTGGAGAGCTGCTGCGAGAGGTACTCGGACTTCTCGACCGAAGTGGTGCCGACGAGGATCGGCTGCCCCTTCTCGTGCTTCTCGGCGATGTCGTCGACGACCGCCGCGAACTTCGCGACCTCGGTGCGGTAGATCAGGTCCGACTGGTCGGCACGGACCATCGGCCGGTTGGTCGGGATCGGCACCACGCCGAGCTTGTAGATCTGGTGGAACTCGGCGGCCTCGGTCATCGCCGTACCGGTCATGCCGGAGAGCTTGCCGTAGAGGCGGAAGAAGTTCTGCAGGGTGATCGTGGCGAGGGTCTGGTTCTCGTCCTTGATGTCCACCCCTTCCTTCGCCTCGATCGCCTGGTGCATGCCCTCGTTGTAGCGGCGGCCGGCGAGGATACGGCCGGTGTGCTCGTCGACGATCATGACTTCGCCGTCGATGACGACGTAGTCCTTGTCCTTCTTGAAGAGTTCCTTGGCCTTGATCGCGTTGTTGAGGTACCCGACGAGCGGGGTGTTCACCGACTCGTAGAGGTTCTCGATACCGAGCCAGTCCTCGACCTTCGAGACACCGGGCTCGTGGATGGCGACGGTCCGCTTCTTCTCGTCGACCTCGTAGTCGCCGGTCTCCTCGATGCCCTTGAGCGGGTTGCCCGCCTCGCCCTTGGTCAGCCGCGTGACCAGCTTGGCGAAGTCGCCGTACCACTTGGTGGCCTGGTCGGCCGGGCCGGAGATGATCAGCGGCGTACGGGCCTCGTCGACGAGGATCGAGTCGACCTCGTCGACCACGGCGAAGTTGTGACCGCGCTGGACGAGCTCGTCGGCCGACCACGCCATGTTGTCGCGGAGGTAGTCGAAGCCGAACTCGTTGTTCGTGCCGTACGTGATGTCGCAGGCGTACTGCTCACGGCGCTGGGCCGGCGTCATGTTGGCGATGATGCAGCCGACGGTCAGACCCAGGAACTTGTGGACGCGGCCCATCAGTTCGGAGTCGCGCTCGGCCAGGTAGTCGTTGACCGTGATCAGGTGCACGCCCTTGCCGGAGAGCGCGTTGAGGTACGCCGGCAGGGTGCCGACCAGGGTCTTGCCCTCGCCGGTCTTCATCTCGGCCACATAGCCGAGGTGGAGGGCTGCGCCGCCCATCATCTGAACGTCGTAGTGGCGCTGTCCGAGGACCCGCTTGGCGGCCTCACGGACGGTCGCGAATGCCTCGGGGAGCAGGTCGTCCAGGCTCTCGCCGTCCGCGTACCGTTCCTTGTACTCGTCGGTGAGCGCCCGCAGCTCGGCGTCGGAGAGGTTGACGAAGTCCTCTTCGATGGAGCTGACCTGGTCCGCGATGCGGTGCAGTTTGCGCAGGATCTTGCCTTCGCCTGCACGCATGAGCTTGTTGAAGACGGACACTGAGGCTGGTCTCCTTGCCGGTCGGGCCTGGCACTGGGTCGTGTTATGGACTCTGGCGCGGGCACGGCAGGTGGGCCCCACCGCAACGGCCATCGTAAGCGAGGACCCCGCCGCGCCGGGAGGGCTGCCGCCCCGTCGGCCCCGCCGTCCCCTCCGAGTCAACGGCCGGAGAGCGCCGAAGGTGCCGGGAAGTCCGAAAAGTGTTCGCTTCACACACGGCCCCTCGCCAGAATCCGTACATGGAGCCGATCACCCTCACCAGCGACCGTCTGCTGCTGCGCCCCTTCACCGGCGGCGACACGGACGCGATACACGCCGCCTGTCAGGACCCGGACATCCAGCGGTGGACGGTGGTGCCCTCCCCGTACAACCGCGCCGACGCGGAACTCTTCACGGAGAAGCTCTGCCCCGGCGGCTGGCACGACGACTCCATGTACAACTTCGCGGTGGTCCTGCGCGGGAGCGGGGCCCTGACCGGCGCCCTCGGCATCAACCGCCGCAACCTCCCCGGCACGTACGAGGTGGGCTTCTGGACCGCCGTCGACCACCGGGGCCGCGGCTACATGACGGAGGCGGTGCTGACCGCGGCCCGCTGGACCTTCACCGTCCTCGGCGGTGACCGGCTGGAGTGGCGCGCCGAGGTGGGCAACGTCCCCTCGCGTGCCGTGGCGCTGAGGACGGGGTTCCGGATGGAGGGCGAGCAGCGGTCGGGCCTGCTCAACAAGGGAGTACGCCGCGACTCCTGGATCGGCGCGCTGCTCCCTTCCGACCTCGGCCTGCCGGGCACCGAGGCCTATCTGCCCGCCCCCTGACGGGCTCCACGGGCTCCCCGGCCGGATGTCAGTGGCTGCCTCTAGGGTGCGGGGCATGACGTCTGTGCCGCCTCCCGCCGTTGAACTCTCCGCCGACCAGGCGCGCAGGATCGCCCTGCGCGCCCAGGGCTTCCTCGGCGCTCCGGACCATCGGGCCGGGGTTCCCGGTGTGCTGCGGCATCTCGGCGCCGTACAGCTCGACACGATCTCGGTGCTCGCGCGATCGCACGAGCTGATTCCCTACGCGCGCCTCGGCGCGGTCGGCCGGCGCTCCGTCGAGGAGGCGTACTGGTCGGGCGGCCGCACCTTCGAGTACTGGTCGCACGCGGCCTGCGTCCTGCCGGTCGAGGAGTGGCCGCACTTCGCCTTCCGCCGCCGCGCCTACCGCTCGCGCCCGCACTGGCACCACGACCTGCCGGACGGCGCGTACGAGACGGTGATCAAGCAGCTGCGCGCCGAGGGCCCGCTGACGGCGACGGAGCTGGGCGGCGCGAAGAACGGCGGCGAGTGGTGGGACTGGTCGGCGTCGAAGGTCGCCGTCGAGCGCGCCCTGATGTACGGCGAGGTGGTGTGCACCGAGCGCCGCGGCTGGAAGCGGGTGTACGACCTCGCGGAGCGGGCCCTGCCCGATGCCGTGCTGCGCGACGAACTGGACGACACCGAGTGCCTGCGCCGGCTGGTCGCCCTCGCCGGGCAGTCCCTGGGGGTGGGCACCCGGGCGGACATCGCGGACTACCACCGGCTGAGGGGCGAGCAGTTCGACGCGGTGGTGGCGGACTCCGGACTGGTGCCGGTGACGGTACGGGGCTGGGCGAAACCGGCCTGGGCGGATCCTGCGGCGCTGGCCTCGGAGCCGCGCGGGCGGCATCGTACGACGCTGCTGTCGCCGTTCGACTCACTGATCTGGGAGCGGGCGCGCACCGAGCGGATCTTCGGTTTCACCCACCGCCTGGAGGCCTACGTCCCCAAGCCCAAGCGGATCCACGGATACTTCGCGATGCCGCTGCTGGCGGGCGGAAAGCTGCAGGGCCGCGTCGACCCGGCGCGCGAGGGCAGCACGCTGGTCGCCCGGCAGGTGTCCCTGGCGGGCAGGAAGGCCGTGGTGCCGATGGCCGAGGCGCTGGTGGAAGCCGCGTCCTGGGTCGGCTGTACGGATGTCCGGCTGGAGCGGGTCGACGCACCGGAACTGCGCGGACCGCTCACCCAGGAAATCGCCCGCGCCCTGGCCTGAGCGCGGGTTCGCCCGCCCTCACCTGATCTCGAGGATCTTCTCCCGCATGGCATAGACCACGGCCTCCATCCTGGAATGCAGCTGCAGCTTCTCCAGAATGTTGCGGACATGGTTCTTCACGGTGTTCTCGGAAATGAACAGTTCCTTCGCGATATCGCGATTGTTCATGCCCGTCGCGACGAGTTTGAGGACTTCGAGTTCCCGGTCGGTGAGCCGGGGCGCGGGTACCAGCCGGCGCTCGTCGGTCCGCTGGATCATCGACTTGAACTCGGTGAGCAGTTTGGACGCCATGGAGGGACTGATCTGGGACTGCCCGTCGGCGACCGCGCGAATGGCCGTGGCCACTTCGTCCGTGGAGATCTCCTTGAGGAGATAGCCGGTGGCGCCGGCCTTGATCGCGTCGTAGAGGTCGGCCTCCTCGTCGCTGATCGTCAGCATGATGATCTTCGCACTGGGGGCCACCTCCTTGATGGATGTGCAGGCCTCGATGCCTCCGCGCTTGGGCATCCGTACGTCCATCAGCACGATGTCGGGAAGCAGATCGGCCGCCTTGTCGACCGCCTCCGACCCGTCACCCGCCTCACCGACGACCTGGATGTCCTCCTCCTGGGCGAGGACGATCTCCAGGCCTCTGCGGAAGAGTGCGTGGTCGTCGACCACGAGGACCCTGATCGGCTCCTTGCGGAAACCACTGTCCATGTCCGCGCCGGTGCCGGCTCCGGCGATCTCGTCGGAATCATTCGCATCGCGCATGGGCCCGAAGGTGTCCGCCATCGTTCCTCCCCCTGAAGGCCGTGGCCTGAAGTTCACACACTGTCCACCAACGGCAGTTCACAGAGCACCGGTTGGCTTGGGACGCCATGATTCCATGCCTGGACGACGAAGCGGTGATCCCGTGGTCGCACGCGGGTGCCCCTGGGGGCGCACAGGCACTCCAGGGGCACCGCGGAAGCGTGGCATCAGCCGCCGAGCGCACCGCCTGCGCCGCCCGCCTCGTCGGCGGCCAGCGGGTCGGTCCTCAGGTGGATGACACCGTAGTCATAGGCATGCCGTCGGTAGACGACACTGGGTTCCTTCGTCTCGGAGTCGACGAACAGATAGAAGTCGTGCCCGACCAGCTCCATCTCGTAGAGCGCCTGGTCGAGCGACATCGGTGCGGCGACATGCGTCTTCTCGCGCATCACCAGCGGACCCTCGCCCTGAACCTCCAGCGAGCCGAACCTGGTGGTGGGCACGGACTCGGCCGACTCATTGACGATCAGGTCGCCCTCGCCGTTGAACGACGCCGCACCCGGCACGGTCTCGGCGACCTCAGCAGCGGGAATCCGGCCATTGCCGCGGCGGCTGTAGCGCTTGTCGTGCTGCTTGCGCAGCCGCGCCTCCAGCTTGCCGGTGGCCAGGTCCAGCGCTGCGTACGCGTCACCCGCGGCCGCTTCCGCCCGGATGACCGGACCACGCGAGCGAAGCGTGATCTCCACCCGGTCGGAACGGTCGGCCTGACGGGGGTTCGGCTCCTTGGACACCTCGACGTCGAGGCTGATCACCTTGCCGTCGAACTTCTGGATCTTGTCCAGCTTCAGCTTCTCGGCCACGTGCTTGCGGAACCGCTCGGGCACCTCGGTCTTGCGGCCCTTGACGACGATGTCCACGCAGAACTCCGTTCCCGGATCGCTCCGCTCAGGGGCGGAGCATCTCCCTTTTGCACCAGGCCCCGGTGACAACCGGAGCCGCGGACTCGGTGACTTCCACCTCCTCCTCCCCCATCGGTGAGGTCTCCACCCCACCGAATTTCCAGCCTCTGGACCACTGGTGTGTCGCCTGCCCGAAACCTGGCGGTGCATTCATCGAGGTCTGGCATTCACCATTCCTCACCACCGAACATAGCCTGCCTGGCCGGATGTCGGCACCCGCTACTCGCGCGTACCTCCGTTCGGGCTGTTTTCGTCACTCATTACCTGCAACGATGCAAGTTCACTGACAGTTCCGGTTTATTTCGAAGGCCGAGGGAGATACTGCGACAACGGCCGCCTGCCCGCCGCCGGGAACGCGCGCGTGTCCGCATGCCGCCCCCACCGCCCGGGCCGCCTCGGCGAGCGAGGCCCCCGTCGTCAGAAGGTCGTCCACCAGCACCACCTGTCCGGCCGCGAGCAGCCGCTCGCCCCCGGTCACGACCTCCAGCGCCCCCGCCAGATTCGCCTGCCTCTGACGGGCGCCCAGCCCCGCCTGGTCGGCCACCGCGCGCCGCTGCCGGAGCACCGCTACCACCTGGGCCCGGATGCCGCCGCGCCTCAGCTCCCCCGCCGCGGCCAGCGCAATCCGGCGCGTCGGATCATGGCCCCGTGCCGCCACCGCCCGCCGCGCCGACGGCACAGGCACGAGCAGCAGCGGCCCTGCGCCACCCGCATGCCCCGTCCCGGCCCGCACGGCCCCTGCCAGTGCCTTGCCGAGCGCCCCGGCCAGCCCCAGCTCACCCCGCTCCTTATGGGCCAGCAGCGCGGCGCGTACCGCGTTCTCGTACGCGGCGGCCGCGTACACCACCGGCAGGCCCACGGGCTCCGGGTGGGGCCGCACCCGGAGCACCGCCCCACCGTGGAGCTCCGCACGGCATTCCTCGCACAGCTGCACGCGCGGCCTGCCGCAGCCGCCGCAGGACACCGGCAGCACCAGGCCGGAGATCTCCCGCCACCACCCCCGCATCACTCCACTGTGCTCTTCCCGGCGCGAGCGGGCCACCCCTGTGGAAAACGGCAGGCCAACCCTGTGGAAAGCGCGGAACGGGCCTTACGGAAAGCGCGGAACGGTCCTGGCGGCGCCTCAGCCCGGGTAGACCAGCGACGAGCCCCCCTTGACCACCGTCTGCCAGTTGTCTCCGGGCGACAGCTTCACGATCCCGTCGCTGGACGTGGCCGCCATCAGCGGAAGCTGCTCGTCGTCCGCCGCCGCGACCGACGACACCTGGTTCACGCCCGGCAGCACGCCCGACGCGGACGTCGAACCGTCCGCCTGCACATAGCGCACCTGCTGGACGCCGCCCTGCTCCTTGCCGACCACCACGAGGCGACTGCGGCCCGACCACGACATAGCCGTCACATCCGCCAGCTGCGGCGCCGCCTGACGCAGCTCCACCACGGACACCTGCTGCTCCGACGCCGGCCCGCGCCGCTCGATCCGGCCGATCTTCAGCGTGGTGCGGTTGTCCTGGTCCACCAGCAGGGCTATCCGCACTCCGTCCGCGGACATGCGCAGCGCCTCGATCCGACCGCCGCCCAGGTCGGGCACGGCGACCTCCTGCGGCTTGCCGGTACCACCGGCCAGTCGCAGCAGTCTGGTGTTGTCGGGATCCCGGTCGGCCACCCACAGGTCCCCCCGGCCGTCCCAGCTCGGCGTCGACAGACGGTTCTTCGCATCGTGGGCCCCGCTGGTCACCGAGGCCATGGGGAGCTCGCCGTCCGAGACGATGGACGAGACGTAGAGAGACACCCCGTCGCGCGAGACCGCCGCCGCCGACTGCTCGTCCCTGGCCACACCGACCGTCCCCATCCGCACCGGCCCGTCACCGAACGGACCGGTCACCGCCTCCGGGGCTCCACTGCCCTTGGTGCTGCCGGGAATGCGTTCCACATGCCCCTTGTCATCGATGAAGTACTGGCTGTCCGGACCGCTCGACGAACCGTCAGGCGCGAACTCCTCCGCCTGGTCCGCCCCGAGCAGGCACAACGGGGAACCGTCGGAGCGCTGCAGCTCGACCTGCTCGACCCGTGCGGATGTCAGATCCCTGAGGGTGTAGAGGATCTGCGAGGCCATCATGCGGCAGGAACGCTGCCCGACGCCGTCCGCCTTCTTGTCGAGCGGGACCTTCAGTACGTTGCGGTCGTCGGGCGCCAGCGAAGTGACCCCCTTCTTCAGCGCCGTACCGGGAGGGAACCGGGACGCGACCACCGGCCGCAGCCAACTGGTCGGCCCCGCAAGGAGGCTGCGCACGGACTGCGTCACGGTGTCCATCCCCGTGACGGGGTCCGTCCGGCTGCGGAGATAGACGGGGTCGGCGACCAGGGTCGACTGCACCTCGGACCGACCCGCCGCGAAGTAGTACTTGTTGACGGAGCGGTAGAGGCGCTTGAAGTCGGACTGCCCGAGCAGAAGACCGTCCGGCACCAGGTCGATCCGCCACTCCTTGCCGTCCGGTCCGTTCTCCTTCACCAGATGCAGGGTCTGGTTGTAGTCGGTGGGCGCGAGCGGCTGATAGGCGCTCTGGGCGTCGACCGTCGCCACCTTCTCACCGGTCAGGGTGTAGGTGACCTCGGTGATGTTGCGGTCGCTGTCGCGCAGAGGGCGGTCGTTCCTGTTCGGCGCCTTGGTGAGCACGGTGGTGAACGCGTTCGGCTTCCACGTCTCGGCCGCCTTCTTCGTCAGGTACTGACGGGTCGTCCTGAAGCGCGGGTCATCACTGGTCATGGACTCCAGGAAGCCGTCGACCACCTCGTCGGGCGTGGCGTTGTCGCGCGGCGCGACGGCGTACACCTGCACCTGGGAATCGCCGGGCTGCGAGGCGTCGACGGCCTTGACGTCCCCGGTGACGGGCATCGAGCCGCACGCGGACAGCAGCACCATGCCGCATCCGAGCAGTGCGAACAGCCCCGGCACCCGCCCACGGCCGTCCCTGCGACGGTCAGTGCCCACGATTCGTGTCCCCCCGCTCCGGGTTCTGCGCCCCGGTGTCGAATTCGCCGCCCGGCCGGTCCTCGGCGGGGCGCGCGACCACCCGTGCGCCGCTCCCCGGAAGGGCCGCCGGATGCACCGAGGCCGGCGCCGTCCGCGGTGCCACGGAAGCACGGGACGTCGCGGGCAGTGCGGGCCGGTCACTGCCGCCGGGTTGAGCCGGCACAGCCGCCAGCCGGTGCTCGCTCCCGGTCTTCGGCACGGCCGGGGCCCGCTCCCGGCTCTCCCGGTTGCGACGGGAGTCCTCGGGTTCCAGCGGTATCGGCGATCCGCGCAGCGGCTCGTCCGCCGTACGCGGCAGAGTCAGCCGGAACTGCGAACCGCCACCGGGCTCGCCCCATGCCTGCAGCCACCCGCCGTGCAGCCGGGCGTCCTCCACCGCGATGGAGAGCCCGAGCCCCGTACCGCCGGTCGTCCGCGCACGAGCCGGGTCCGCCCGCCAGAAACGGTTGAACACCCGCGTCGCCTCGCCCGGCTTGAGCCCCACTCCGTAGTCCCGGACGGCCACGGCGACCGCACCTCCGGCCACCCCCATCCGCACCACGACGTCCCGGCCCTCACCGTGCTCGACGGCGTTGACCACGAGGTTGCGCAGGACGCGCTCGACACGCCGCGCGTCGGCCTCCGCGATCACCGGCTGCTCGTCGCCGACCACCCGGATCCGGGTGCCCTTGCGCTCGGCCAGCGGCTCGGCCCCGCCGATCACCCGTCGTACGACCTGCCGCAGATCTATCGGCTCCGCCTCCAGCGCCGCGGCGCCCGCGTCGAACCGGCTGATCTCCAGCAGATCGGAGAGCAGCGACTCGAACCGGTCGAGCTGGTCCCCCAGCAGCTCCGCCGAGCGCGCCGTCACGGGGTCGAAGTCGCTACGGGCCTCGTGGATGACGTCGGCGGCCATCCGTACGGTCGTCAGCGGCGTCCTCAGCTCGTGGGAGACGTCGGAGACGAAGCGCCGCTGCATCCGGGAGAGCTCCTCCAACTGCTGGATCTTCAGCTGCAGGTTCTGCGCCATCTTGTTGAAGGCCTCACCGAGCCGGGCGATGTCGTCCTCGCCGGTGACCTTCATCCGCTCCTGGAGCCGGCCCGCGGAGAGCCGCTCGGCGATGCCGGCCGCCATGCGTACGGGCGTGACGACCTGCCGCACCACGAACCAGGCGATGGCCCCGAGCAGCACGACCACGAAGAGCCCCGCGGTCGCCAGCGTGCCCTTGATCAGCGTCAGCGACTTCTCCTCCTGCGTCAGCGGGAAGAGGTAGTAGAGCTGGTACGGATTGTGGTCAATGTCGTAGAGCCGCTTGCCCACGACGAGTCCGGGCTGCGGGGCCTGCCCGTTCGCGTACTGGATCTCGGAGTACGTCTGGAACGCCCCGGGCCCCTTGTTCACGGCGTCCCGCAGGCGTTGCGGGATACTCACCGCCTCCACGCTGCCCGAGCCGCGCGGGGCACGCGTTCCCTCGTCGGCGCTGAGCGCCACCACGTTGAAGGCGTTCTTCCCGCCGCTGGCGAGCTGGTCGACGAGCTCGGTCCGCCAGGAGTTGTTGGCGGTGGTGCCGTCCGTCGTGTCGCCGCCCTGACCACCTGGGGTGAGCGGGGCGTTCGCCTTCTCCTGCGCAGCGGCGAAACCGCCGGCCGCCTGTGTCTGGGCGGCCTTGCCCTTGGCATCGAGCAGGCCGTTGCGCACCTGCCCGATCACGACCAGCCCGAGGAGCAGCACCACACCGAGCGACATGAGCAGCGTGCCCGCGACAACCCGCAGCTGGAGGTTGCGCCGCCAGAGCCGTACGGCGGGCAGCAGCGGACGCCGCACCCAACGCATCAGCAGTCGCGGCACAGGTCCGCCGGGCGCCCGGTCGTGGAACAACCGGCCGCCCTGCAGGAAGCGCCCGATCCGGGACGCCCTGTGTGCCGGACCGGCAGCCCGCTCCGCACGGGCTCCCGGCTCCCCGGGCTGCGGAGCAGCGCTACTCGGGGGCATGTCAGCTCGGTCCGGCCTTGTAACCGACCCCTCGGACGGTCACCACGATCTCCGGCCGCTCCGGGTCCTTCTCGACCTTGGAGCGCAGTCGCTGGACATGCACATTCACCAGCCGGGTGTCGGCGGCGTGACGGTATCCCCACACCTGTTCGAGCAGCACTTCACGGGTGAAGACCTGCCACGGCTTACGGGCGAGCGCGACCAGCAGGTCGAACTCCAGCGGGGTGAGGGCGATCGACTGCCCCTCCCGCTTCACCGAGTGACCGGCTACATCGATGACCAGGTCTCCGATGGCCAGCTGCTCAGGCGCCGGTTCCTCGGACCTCCGCAGACGTGCCCTGATCCGGGCGACCAACTCCTTAGGTTTGAACGGCTTGACGATGTAGTCGTCGGCCCCGGACTCCAGGCCCACCACCACGTCAACCGTGTCGCTCTTGGCAGTGAGCATGACGATCGGCACACCCGACTCAGCCCTGATCAGCCTGCAGACCTCGATGCCGTCCCTACCGGGCAGCATGAGATCCAGCAGGACCAGGTCCGGCTTGGCCTCACGAAATGCGGCAAGTGCCTTGTCGCCGTCCGCTACGAACGACGGCTCGAACCCTTCACCACGCAGCACAATCCCGAGCATCTCGGCCAGTGCGGTGTCGTCGTCGACGACAAGGACGCGTCCCTTCATAATCGACATCATCCCATTAGCTAATCGTTACCTGCGATGATCTGGCACACAGCTCTGCCAGCCCGACCCCCGTGACCGGGGAAATCGTGCCCTCTTCCGTGACGATCGCCGTGACCAGCTCCGGCGGCGTGACGTCGAACGCGGGGTTGTACGCGGCGGTGCCCACCGGTGCCACCAGCAGTCCGCCGGCACCCGCACCCACCGCCCCGGCCCGCAGCGATGTGAGCTCCGTCACTTCAGCGCCCGGCCGCTGCTCGACGACGATCGATGCCCCGTCCGCGGTGTCCAGATCCACGGTCGTGGTCGGCGCGACCACGATGAACGGTACGTGGTGGTACTTCGCGAGCACCGCCAGCGGATAGCTCCCCACCTTGTTCGCCACCGACCCGTCGGCAGCGATGCGGTCCGCACCGATGAGCACGGCGTCCACCTCCCCCGCGGCGAACAGCGACCCCGCGGCGTTGTCCGTGAGCAGGCTGTACGGCATTCCCTTGCGCGCCGCCTCGTACGCCGTCAGCCGGGCTCCTTGGAGCAGCGGACGCGTCTCGTCCACCCACAACCGCCGCAGCCGCCCCTCCCGGTGCGCCCCGAGCGCCACCGCGAAGGCGGTGCCCTCACCACCGGAGACGAGCGCCCCGGTATTGCAGTGCGTCAGCAGGCGATGCCCACCACCATCGGGCAGCAGCTCGTCCAACAGGGCAAGGCCGTACCGCGCCATGCGCCCACTGGCCTCGGCATCCTCCCGGTGCAGCGCCCTGGCCTCGGCCAGCGCCACCGCCGCGGCCCGCTCCTGGTCCGCCCCCTTCCCGACGGCCTCCCGATACGCCCCGACGGCCCGCCTCACCCCGTAACCGAGATTCACCGCGGTGGGCCGCGCCCGCTCCAGCAGCTCCGCGGCCTCCGCCACGTCGTTGCCCCGCACGGCGGCGAGCGCCACGCCATAGGCACCCGCGATTCCCAGCAACGGGGCGCCTCGGACCGCGAGCGTCCGGATCGCCCGCACCAGGGCGGACACATCGGTGCACACGAACTCGGCCTCCTCCGCCGGCAGCCGCGTCTGGTCGAGGAGCACCAGCGCGGGACCTTCCGGAGGCTCGACCCAGCGAAGCACGGGAAGCGGTGGAGACTCGATGCCCACCGGCGGTTGCGCGTCCTGATCAGCCATCTGCCCAGTCTGCCCGGTGAGCCGCCCACAAATGAAGGTACGAAGGAGATGGAGCGCCCGGCCCATAGCGGAGCAACGCGTGGCACGATGGCTGCCAACCTGCCGCGCCGATGAGCGGACAGGACCATGAAGGAGCGAGAATGAACGACACTCCGGGCTGGGCCTCGCCCGGATCTGCCCCCTCCGAGGGCCAGGGCGCCGACGTTCCCCGGCCCTCCGAGCCCGTCGACGGCAGCGGCCCGGCAGGGAACTGGTCTCCCACGCAGCCGCCCGCAGGGCAGTGGTCCCCACCGAGCGCTCCCGGCACAGGTCCTGGCGCCCCACCCCCCACCGCGGGCTGGGGTGGCGGGCCTCAGGGGCCCGGCTGGGGACAGCCGCCTCTTGCGGCCAAGCCCGGTGTCATCCCGCTCCGGCCTCTCGGCGTCGGTGAGATCCTCGACGGCGCGGTCTCCACGATGCGCGCCCACTGGCGCACGGTCCTCGGCATCACACTCACCGTGTCCGTGATCGCCCAGGTAGCGATCATCCTCGTGGAACGCTTCCTGCTGCCGGAACCTGCGCGGATCGATCCGAACGCCACCGGCACGGAAGCGCTGCGGCAGGCCGCCGACTCGGCCCAGTCGACCGTGTTCAACAGCGTGCCGTCCATGCTCATCACCATGATCGCCACGCTGATCACGACGTCTGTGCTGACCGTGGTGATCAGCCGCTCGGTGCTGGGCCGGACCGTGACGCTTTCCGAAGCCTGGGCCGAGGCACGGCCCCGGCTTCCCCAGCTGCTGGGGCTGACCCTGCTGCTGGCCCTGATCAGCGCCGCCATCATGGCAGTGG
This sequence comes from Streptomyces sp. NPDC002403, assembly GCF_053593015.1. Lineage (NCBI taxonomy): Bacteria > Bacillati > Actinomycetota > Actinomycetes > Kitasatosporales > Streptomycetaceae > Streptomyces > Streptomyces sp. NPDC002403. The sequence goes on from NZ_JBSFBQ010000006.1 coordinate 302,401, forward strand.
GCCTGCTGCCGGGCATGCTCATCGGCTCCGCCGCGGGTGCCGGACTCGTCCTCGTCGGGTTCATGGCCGCGTTCGTCGTCGTCATCTGGCTGATGGTCCGCTTCTGCCTCGCTTCGCCGGCCCTGATGCTGGAGCGGCAGTCGATCACGACCTCCATGCGCCGTTCCGCGAAGCTCGTCCAGGGCGCCTGGTGGCGGACCTTCGGTGTCCTGGCGCTGACCGGGCTGCTGACCTTCATCGTGGCCCTGATCATCGCCATCCCGTTCGGTGTCATCGGGATGGCCGTGGACGGCGAGGGAATCGGCTCCGCCCTCACGAACGGCTCCGCGGACTTCGGCTGGCCCTTCCTGATCGTCTCCGGCATCGGCGAGGTGATCGTCGCGACGATCACGTACCCGCTCTCCGCCGGCGTGATGGCACTGCTCTACATCGACCAGCGCATCCGCCGTGAGGCACTCGACCTCGAACTCGCCCGGGCAGCAGGCCTGCCGGGATACGACACCAGGAGCTGATGCCGTGTCGGGGGCGGGGGGCACCACAGCAGTACGGCTACTGATCCGCGCGAGCGGCGACATACCCGTGGACACTCCACGTGTCCCCGCCCGCGAGGCAGCGGAGCACGAACTGTCCAAACCGATGTACCACGAGAACGATCCCAACCTTCTCCAGAGGGGCCTCGACCGGCTCTGGGACTGGATCGGCGGCCTCCTGGACACGGCCTCCGGCGCCGCACCGGGTGGACCGATCGGCCTGATCGTGCTTGTACTGCTCGCCATCGGCCTGGTTGCCGCGCTCTGGTGGCGACTGGGCACTCCACGCCGCACCGTGCGTTCCGCGGACGCGCTCTTCGACGACAGTCCCCGCAGCGCGGCCGAACACCGTAAGGCAGCCGAGGCGCACGCCGCCGCCCAATGCTGGAACGAGGCGGTCCAGGAACGAATGCGTGCCATCGTCCGCTCCTTGGAGGAGCGCGCCCTGCTCGACCCCCGCCCCGGGCGCACCGCCGACGAGGCCGCCGCAGAAGCAGGCCGTCCACTGCCCGCGCACGCAACACGACTCCACGCCGCCGCCAGAGAATTCGACGACGTCACATACGGCGGCCGCTCCGCCGACCAGCAGGCGTATCTGGCCGTACGAGCTCTGGACCTCGATCTCGAAACCGCCAAGCCTCTCCTGACAACCGCGGCCCGGGGAGCAGCCGAATGACCGAGGTCACCGCCGCCCCCACCTCCGAGGCCCTCACCCCTCACCAGATCTGGGTCCGCGTCCGCGGTCTGCTCCTCGCCCTCCTGGTACTCGTCGTCGCCGGAATCGCGCTGGCGACCGTCCGCTCCGGCGACCAGCACGGCCGCCTCGACCCTCGCTCCGCCGACCGCTACGGCAGCCGAGCCGTCGCCGAGCTCCTCAAGGAACGCGGCGTCTCCGTTGACGTGGTCACCACGCTGGACGACGCCACCGCCGAGCTCGGCCCCGACACCACGTTGCTCGTCACCTCCCCCAATCTGCTGGCACCGCGCCGGCAGAGCGAACTCCGTGCCGCGACCGACAGCGCGGCCGGCCGCACCGTCCTGCTCGCACCGGGCCCGACCTCCGTGCACACACTGGTCCCAGGTGTCACGGCAGAGTCCGCCGGACCGGTAGCCCCCCGCACCCCCGAGTGCTCCCTGCCCGCCGCCCGCAGCGCCGGCGACGTCGAAACGGGAGGCTTCCGCTACGCCTCGTCCGGACTCGACAGCGTCGGCTGCTTCCCGAGCGGCGGCCTTCCCACCGTGCTCCTGGTCGAACAGGGCGCGGGCGAGACCGTGCTCCTCGGTTCCCCCGACCTTCTCCACAACGACAGACTCGCCAACCAGGGCAACGCGTCCCTGGCCCTGCAGCTTCTCGGTTCCCGTCCTCATCTGATCTGGTACCTCCCCTCACTCGCTGATTCATCGGCCGCCGCCGAGGACGGGGGCACCGGTGGCGACGGCACCTCCGACGACCGCAGCTTCGCCGACTTGATCCCCCGGGGCTGGTTGTGGGGCACGCTGCAACTCGCGCTGGCCGCCCTGCTCGCCGCCATCTGGCGCGCCCGCCGTCTCGGCCCCCTGGTGACCGAACGGCTGCCCGTCGCCATCCGCGCTTCTGAATCCACCGAGGGCCGTGCCCGCCTCTACTACAAGGCGAACGCCCGCGACCGGGCCGCCGACTCACTGCGCTCCGCCACCCGCACCCGCATCGCCCCGCTCATCGGCGTCTCCCCACAGGACGCCCATTCCCCCTCAACACTCGTCCCTGCCGTTTGCACCCGCCTGAACAACACTGACGACAGCCTCCAGACATTGCTCTTCGGACCAGCCCCGTCCGACGATGCCGCTCTCGTCCAACTGGCAGACCAACTCGACACCCTCGAAAGAGAGGTACGCACGTCATGAGCGCCCCGCCCCCCGTGTCCGCCGAGACCACCGCGCCCCTCGGGAACGGCGACACAGCCCGCGCGTCTCTGGAAGCGCTGCGCTCAGAGATCGCCAAGGCGGTGGTCGGTCAGGACCCTGCCGTCACCGGACTCGTCGTCGCTCTGCTCTGCCGCGGCCACGTCCTCCTCGAAGGCGTCCCCGGAGTAGCCAAGACCCTCTTGGTCCGGGCACTCGCCGCATCGCTCGAACTCGACACCAAGCGCGTCCAGTTCACCCCCGACCTGATGCCCAGCGATGTCACCGGCTCACTGGTCTACGACGCCCGAACGGCCGAGTTCTCGTTCCAGCCCGGTCCCGTCTTCACCAACCTGCTTCTCGCCGACGAGGTCAACCGCACCCCTCCCAAGACACAGTCCTCCCTCCTGGAGGCCATGGAAGAGCGCCAGGTCACCGTCGATGGAACCCCCCGGCAGCTGCCCGACCCCTTCCTCGTCGCCGCCACACAGAATCCCGTCGAGTACGAGGGCACCTACCCTCTCCCCGAGGCCCAACTGGACCGGTTTCTCCTCAAACTGACGGTGCCCCTGCCCTCACGGGAAGAGGAGATCAACGTTCTCACCCGTCATTCCGAGGGCTTCAATCCGCGTGACCTCAAGTCGGCCGGCATACGCCCCGTCGCAGGCCCGTCCGATCTGGAGGCCGCCCGCAACGCAGTCGCCCGGACCAAGGTCTCTCCCGAGATCGCCGGCTATGTCGTCGATATCTGCCGTGCCACGCGTGAATCCCCCTCGCTCTCCCTCGGCGTCTCTCCCCGAGGCGCCACCGCCCTGCTGTCGACCGCACGCGCCTGGGCCTGGCTCACCGGCCGTGACTACGTCATTCCGGATGACGTCAAAGCCCTGGCGCTCCCCACACTTCGTCATCGCATCCAGTTGCGGCCCGAGGCGGAGATGGAGGGTGTCACCCCCGACTCCGTCATCACAGCCGTCCTCGCCCACGTCCCCGTACCCCGATGAGGCGGTAACCGTGGCCCTCACTGGACGTACCGCCTTGCTGGCCGCCCTGGGGTCACTCCCTGTAGGCATCCTGGCTCCCAGCTGGACCGGGATGCTGGCAGTCAACGCACCGCTCTCTTTGGCAATTCTGTGCGACTACGCCCTGGCAGCACCAGTGCGAACGCTTCAGTTCACTCGATCTGGCGATACAAGCGTTCGACTTGGTGAAACGGCCGAAGTGCAACTCACCGTAAGCAATCCTTCCCGCCGCAGGCTGCGGGCACACCTTCGCGACGCCTGGCCGCCCAGCAGCTGGCCCACCGGCACGGACCAGGCTTCCTCACGCCACACGCTTTCGGTCCCGGCGGGCGAACGCCGTCGGCTGACCACCTTCCTGAGACCAACACGGCGGGGCGACCGCCGGGCCGAACGCGTCACCGTCCGCTCGTTCGGCCCTCTTGGTCTTGCTGCCCGGCAGGGGAATCACGAGGTCCCGTGGACGGTTCGGGTCCTGCCACCCTTCTCCAGCCGGAAGCACCTGCCGTCCCGCCTCGCCAGACTCCGCGAGCTCGACGGCCGCACCAGTGTCCTCACCCGTGGCGAAGGCACGGAATTCGACAGCCTGCGTGCGTACGTGCCCGGTGATGACACCCGCTCCATCGACTGGCGAGCCACCGCACGTCAGTCGGCCGTCGCAGTGCGTACGTGGCGTCCCGAGCGGGACCGTCACATCCTCGTCGTCCTGGACACCGGCCGTACCTCGGCGGGGCGTGTCGGTGACGTGCCCCGTCTCGATGCCTCTCTGGACGCGGCCCTGCTGCTCACAGCCCTTGCCACTCGTGCGGGCGACCGCGTGGATCTACTCGCCTACGACCGTCGCATCCGCGCGCAGGTCCAGGGCCGGTCCGCAGGAGAGGTCCTGTCGGCCATGGTGAACGCCCTGGCGCCCATCGAGCCGGCACTCGTGGAGACGGATGCCCGAGGTCTCTCCGCCGCCGTGCTCGCCGGTGCGCCCCGTCGCTCCCTGGTCGTGCTGCTCACGGGCCTGGATGCAGCCCCGGTCGAAGAAGGTCTACTCCCTGTACTCCGCCGTCTGACCCAGCGCCATACCGTGCTGGTGGCTTCGGTGGCGGATCCGCACGTCGCGCAGATGGCGAGTGCGAGAGGCACAGTGGACGCGATCTACGAGGCTGCCGCGGGGGAACAGGCCCAGGCAAGGCGGCTCCGCACTGCCGAGCAACTCCAGCGACACGGCGCGGTGGTTGTCGACGCCACTCCGGACAACCTCGCTCCTGCCCTCGCCGATGCCTACCTCGCTCTCAAGGGCGCAGGCCGGCTCTGACACAACCCACCGCCACGAAGTACCGAGCCTTCCCTGGAGAAGGGGCTTGCCATCTCCTCAGGAACGCAGAAAAGCCCCGTGCCACAAGGGCACGGGGCTTTCCCGTAAAAGGAGTTCGGCGGCGTCCTACTCTCCCACAGGGTCCCCCCTGCAGTACCATCGGCGCTGAAAGGCTTAGCTTCCGGGTTCGGAATGTAACCGGGCGTTT